>CACWJZ010000053.1 GCA_902761365.1 uncultured Eubacteriales bacterium
ATCAAACCTCTGTTGTCATTTGAGAACTGCGCAAATTTCTCCGCATAGCCCCCTATTTCCAGGTCAACGCATCCTCGATCACTTTTAATCTGAATACCATACGGCTTTGCGCACGAAATCGATATCCATTGGCCGGCTTGCCCGCTTCGCTCAAGGCCCTTGTGCCCGTGAATCCGGAAGATACCATGATAGTGCTCATCGAGAAAATCATAGAGCTGATCCCAGAAGGCGGTAACGGCCGAATCCCGCGGAAGACGAACAGTATTAGCTTCTGATAAAGCATGATCGAACACAGCCTTTTCAAAGCTATCCCCTATGCTGTCTCGAATGTCTTCATAAGGTATGCTATGCGCATACTTTTTTGCCTCGGCATTGCTGGTCAGATAATCCTTTGGCGCAATGATATACACATAAAACTCGTCATACTCTCCGCGCTGAACCGCTTTTCTGCCCCGCAAGCTATATCTGGCGGCCTGATTTGGCATGGCAGCAGCATCAATTTTATCCTCGATCAATAGAGCGACCTTTTTGCCCTCTATCAGGAGGACCGCTTCGATATCGGACTCCCCATCCTCTGTCGTTACGGAGTGAGCCACCTTCTCGAGCTCCTCTCCCATAAGGAAAAATCGCCTGAGAAAGGCTTTATCCTGTGCAAACTTTCTCATAAAGAGCAAGTCCATATCCCGCTCATAAATGCCGTCGAATTGAATAATCATGTCCTCTCTCCTCTATCCGCTGGAAAATGCTCTTTGGAAAAAATACTATCTTTATATCTCAACGGTGGCGATGTATTCCATGCCGGGCGGGGCCGGGATGGCAGGATCAATGATGGTCACCGTGGGTTCCAGGCCCTTGATCCTGGCCGCCAGGACGAAGTGGCTGAGGGCGATGCCCATGTCAATCTTCTGCAGGTCCCCCACGACCTCGCTGATGTAGCCCTTGTCGTGCCGAAGATAGAAGTGGAACCGGCCGTCCCGCAGCACCAGCCGCCAGGGCTGCTTGTTCACCGCCGAGGGCGCCCAGCGCACCAGCTCCAAAAGGTCGCCCCAGGGCTCCAGGGCCTTACCGGCAAGGGGCGTGTCGAAGTCCTCGCGGAAAAACAGCTTCTCCCCGCTCAGGCGGCTGTCCGCCCCGCAGCCCTTGCGCAGGACCGTCTCCCGCAAGGATCGCTTGGCCGCCGGATAGCCCAAGGGGCTGATGCAGGGCATCCGCTCCTTCGCGCCCAGGCCCGCCGCCTGCTGGAACAGCTCCCGCTTCATGGTCCCGCCGATCCATACGGAGCCCAGCCCCAGTGACCAGGCGTATAGGAGCAGCTGCTCCATGGCGAAGCCGAAGGCCACGTCCCCATAGGGCACCTTCGCTACCTTCCCCGCCACATACAGGGGCTCGCCGGTCAGCACCGGGCTGGACAAGCCATGCTCCTTCGCGTCCAGAAATACGAAGGTCACCGGGATGCCGAAGGGGTCCTCGACCTTTGCGGCGAAGGCCTTCACCTTTTCCAGCGCCTCCGGCTCTATGGGCCGCCCGTCGTAGCTTCGCACGCTCTTGCGCGTCAGTATGGTTTCGGCTGTGATCATGGTTCCATCCTCCCTTTGTTGTATTGTACTATGGCGGTCCCTCTCCCGTCAACGGTTCGGATTTGGGCGAAATTATTGACAAATCGGGGTTGCGGTCTTACACTTTTACTCTATGAAAAAGAGTGCGCAGCGCATCATCACCATAGCCTCCCTCATCGTCATCGTCCTGCTGTTTTCCTTCTTCCTCAGGGACGTGCTGGTGCCCCTCGTCCGCTTTCAAATGGCCAACGACGTGGACGGGGCCAGGGCGCTGCTGACCTCCAAGGGCGTCTTTGGCTTTCTGACCGTCATTCTGGTGGAGGCGCTGCAGATGGTGGTCGTCTTCATCCCCGCCGAGTTCATCCAGATCTCCAGCGGCCTCAGCTACCCATTTCCCCTGGCCCTGCTCCTCTGCGACGTGGGCATCTGCCTGGGCGCCACCATCATCTTCATTTTGGTCCGGGTGTTCCGCTTCTCCAGCGACGCCTATGAGAAGAAGGAAGCGGTGATCGACCAGCTGGCGGCCCAGGCCCGAAAGGACCGGGGCGTGGTGTTGCTGCTGTATTTTCTGTTCATCATGCCCATCATCCCCTTCGGCGCCATCTGCTACTACGGCAGCAGCCGAAACCTCAAATACCGCAAGTACATCCTGACCGTGGCTACGGGCGTGATCCCTTCCATCGTCACCTCCAACCTGATGGGGGCCGCCACCCGCTACTTTTTGGTGAACGACCTGCCCCTGTGGGTGCTGCTGCTCGTCATCGTGCTCCTGGCGCTGTTGCTGTTCGTCATCCTGTTCCTGTTCCTCGACAAGGTCTACTTCAAGGAGAACGACGGCACCCCCGACTCCCCCGTCTACCTGGCCCTGTTCAAGGTGGTGGGCTTCCTGTGCCGCCGTCGCGCCAACGTGGTCACGGACGACGCCCTGATCCGTGGCCACGAGGGGCCCTATCTGCTCCTCTCGAACCATGAATCCTTCTGGGATTTCTACTATATCCACCGGCTGATCCGGGATCGGCACCCCGCCTATGTGCTGAACCGGTTCTATTTCATCAGCCCCGTCCTGGGCTGGATCGGCCGCAAGACGGGCATGATCCCCAAGCGCCTCTTCACCACCGACTTCGAGACCCCCGTCCGCATCATGCGGACCCTGCGCAAGGGGTACTCCGTGGTGGTGTTCCCGGAGGGACGCCTCTCCCTGGACGGGCGGGACAACCCCATCGTGGAGAACAGCGCCTCCTTCTTCCGGCGGCTGGGGGTGGACATCGTCCTGGGGAACATCCGCGGCGCCTACTTCGCCGGGCCCAAGTGGCGGCAGCACAGCTACCCCTCCCAGGTGCGGGTGAGCGCGGTGCGCGTCCTGACCCAGGCGGAGATCCAGACCATGACCGATGACGAGCTCCAAGCCCTCATTGCTGAAGCCCTGTCCTTCGATGAATCGGCCGTCCAACAGAACACCTATCCCCAGGCGAACAAGGCCAAGGGTCTGGAAAACCTGCTGTATCGCTGTGCGGACTGCGGCGCCCTCTATACCACCGAGGGTGTGGGCAACGACCTGGTCTGCCGTGCCTGCGGCAGCGTCCACAGCCTGGACGAAACCTATCGCTTCACCAGCGGACCCGCCACCATCGGCGAGTACTACGACCGGATCAAGGAGATGGAGCGGGCGGAGCTCCACGCCCTGCACCTTGAGACGCCGGTCCAGGCCGTGATGTTCCAGGAGAAGCGGCCCCGGAAGGTACGCTCCCAGGGGATCTGCACCCTGACCCGGGAGGCCTTCAGCTTCCGTTCAGACAAGGAATCCCTGTCCGTGCCCCTCGACCAGCTCCCGGCCCTGCCCTTCTCCTGCAACGAGGAGTTCGAGACCTACTTCCACGAGAACCTCTACTACTTCTATCCCACTGAAAACCGGCGGCAAGTGGTCCGCTGGGCGCTGCTGGTGGACCTGCTGCATGAGGAAAAATGATTGACAGCCATATAAAAAGGCGCCCGGTTTACCGAGCGCCTCAGTTCGTCGAAAAGCTTTCAAACAAGCCGACCAAATCACCCCAGAAGTGTGACAGAAGCCCTGTTCTTCGCCCCGAAGCTGTGCTATGTACCGCGAGATGGTCTGCCGCATTTTGCGACAGTCCGAATAAATGTCGGCTCTTGCAATGGGGGCCCGGGTCGGGTATACTGGTACCACTATCCATGGGGAGGGGCCTATGAAGCCGGAGCTGTTGATCTGGGATTGGAACGGGACTATATTGGACGACGCGGGCGTGTGCCGTCAGATCGCCGACATCATGCTGGGGGAGCGGGGCATCCCCACGCTCCCGGACATGGACGCCTACCGGGCGGTTTTCGGCTTCCCCATCAAGGCCTACTATGAGAAGATGGGCTACCGCTTCGGCCCCGGGGACGAGCCCTATGAATCCGTGGCCGACGAGTTCGTCCTCTGGTACGACAAGCTCTATCGGACCGCCACCCTGCGGCCGGGGATCGTGGATTTCCTGGACCGGCGGAAGGGGGAGGGGTATTGGCAGGTGCTCCTGTCCGCCACCCGCTGCGATCAGCTGGTGGAGCAGGTGGCCGCCTTCGGAGACGTAGGCGATCGGTTCGAGCAAAAGCTGGGCCTCACGGACCACTACGCCTTCTCCAAGGCCGCCCTGGCCAAAGCCTTCATCGAAAGCGAAGGCATCCCCCGGGCGCGGGCTCTGTTCATCGGCGATACGGACCACGACTTCGAGGTGTCCTCCGCCATCGGCTGCCCCTGCGTCCTGTTGGAGGGTGGCCATCAGAGCCGGGCGCGGCTCCTTAAAATGGGCGTGCCGGTGCTCCGTGACCTCAACGAGCTGGAAGCGTATCTCGGCAGCATGTAATACAGTATTCCAAACAACAAAGGGAGCTGAGCGTTTCACTCAGCTCCCAGTTTTTTGCGCAGTGCCTCAGGATTCCATCCTGCGGATCAGGGTCTCGTAGGTCCGATCCAGCTCCCGGCTCTCCCGCCAGGCGCAGCCCACGGGCACCCCGGGCCGGTTCTTGCCGTGGAAGTCGCTGCCGCAGGTGGCCAGCAGCCGATACTGGTGGGCCAGGGAGATATAGAGCTCCGTCTGCCGGGGGGTGTTGGCCGGGTAGTAGGCTTCGATGCCCAGCAGGCCCATGTTCACCAGCTCCCGGACCAGGCCGTGCAGGTTCTCCCGGATGTGGCAGGGGTGGGCCAGCACCGGCACGCCGTCGCTCCGGTGGATGATCTCCAGCACCTGCTCGGGGGTGAACCGCTTCTCGGTGTAGTAGCCGGGGGTACCGGGCCGCAGGTACTTCATGAACGCTTCCCGGACCTCCGTGGCGTAGCCTGCGGCGATGATTGCGTGGGCGATGTGGAGCTTGGTGGTGGCGGTCTGTCCCGTGCGCATGAAGGGCCGCACCTCGATGCCCGCCGCGTCCAGCCGGGAGAGGATGATCTCGTTGCGCCGATCCCGCCGCTCCCGGGCCACCTCCATGGCACGAATGAGCACGGGATGGTCCATGTCCACGTCCAGGCCCAGGATGTGCAGCTCGTGATGATACTCGTTGTCGAATTCCACCCCGGGGATCACCCGGACCCCCTCCTCCTTGCCTGCCGCCATAGCCTCCGGGACCCCGGAGATGCAGTCGTGGTCCGTCAGGGCCAGCAGATCGATGTGGCCTCGGGCGGCGCAGCGTACGATCTCCGCCGGCGCAAAGGTGCCGTCGGAATGGTCGCTATGGGTGTGCAGGTCAAATCGGTGGCTCATTCGTTCGTCGCTTCTTCCTTTTCTTCCTCTGTAGGCTGAGGCGCAGCCTGGGGCGCGGCTGCCTTGGGCTCAGACGCCATGACCGCGTCCATGTCCTCGCCCCGGTAGACCCGCTCGAACTGGTCCCCGGTGACCCGCTCATACTTCATGAGCAGGGCGGCGGTCCGATGAAGACCGTCCAGGTTCCGGGACAGGATGTCCTTGGCCCGGCCGTACTGGGCGCTGAGGATGTGGTGTATCTCCCCGTCGATGCGGCCGGCCACGGTCTCGGAATGCTCCTTGCTGTGGCCCCAGTCCCGGCCGATGAAGACCTCCTGGTCCCCGCCGTAGAACACGGGGCCCAAGTTTTCGCTCATGCCGTACTGCTCCACCATCTTCCGGGCGGTGGCGGTGTTCTGCTTGAGATCCTGGCTGGCGCCGGTGCTGATGTCGCCCAGGACCAGCTCCTCGGCCACTCGGCCGCCCATGGTCATGCAGATGTGGTCCTCGAGGCGTGCCCGGGTCACGTGGTTCCAGTCGTCCTTGGGCAGGGTCATGGTGTAGCCCGCGGCCATGCCCCGGGAGATGATGGACACCTCATGGAGGCTGTCGCACTTGGGGAGCTCGATGGCCAGAATGGCATGGCCGGACTCGTGGTAGGCGGTGTACTTCTTATCCTCCTCCGTGACCACCCGGCTCTTCTTCTCGGGCCCCATCTGGACCCGGGTGATGGCCTCCTCCAGATCCGCCTGGGAGATCAGCTTCCTGTGGGCCCGGGCGGTGAGGATAGCGGCCTCGTTGAGCACGTTCTCCAGGTCGGCTCCCGTGAAGCCCGGGGTCCGTTGGGCGAGGACGGCCAAGTCCACATCCGGCTCAAACTTCTTGTTCCGGGCATGGACGTGCAGAATGGCTTCCCGGCCCTTCACGTCGGGATAGTTCATGGTCACCTGCCGGTCGAACCGGCCCGGCCGCTGCAGGGCGGGGTCCAGGATGTCCGGACGGTTGGTGGCCGCGATGACGATGATCCCCTCGTTGGGGGCAAAGCCGTCCATCTCCACCAAGAGCTGGTTCAGCGTCTGCTCCTTCTCGTCGTGGCCGCCGCCCAATCCGGCGCCCCGCTGCCGGCCCACGGCGTCAATCTCGTCGATGAAAATCACCGCGGGAGTGCTCCGCTTGGCGGTGGCAAAGAGGTCCCTGACCCGGGACGCGCCCACGCCCACGAACATCTCCACAAAGTCGGAGCCGGAGATGGAGAAGAAGGGCACCTTGGCCTCGCCCGCCACGGCCTTGGCCATGAGGGTCTTGCCGGTCCCCGGCGGGCCCACCAGCAGGACGCCCTTCGGTATGCGGGCGCCCACCTCGGAGAACCGCTGGGGCTCCTTCAAAAAGTCCACGATCTCCTGCAGCTCCAGCTTCTCCTCGTCGGCCCCCGCCACGTCCTTGAAGGTGATGGGGTTCTGGCCGGGAGCGTACTCCCTGGCCCGGGAGCGGCCGAAGTTGCTCATCTGCTTGCCGCCGCTCTGCTGCCGGTAGATGAACCACATGAACAGGGCCATGGTCCCGAACAGCAGCACGTAGGGCAGTATCACCAGCAGCCAGCTCTGGCCCTTGGGCTGAGCCACGGTGTAGAGGAAGGGATAATCTGCGGAGGACACGCTGTCGGCGTCCTTGTTCTGCATCCGCCCGACCACCAGGCTCATGTTTTTGCTGAACTCCTCCTCCGAGCAGGAGAAGGTGAAGTCCGCCCGATTGGGCAGATCCTTGGGAGTGTAGGCGGAGCCGGTGTAGAGGCCGGTGTACAGGCCGGAGCCCAGGGCCTCGTAGACGGCGGAGACCTTGTTCTCCTCCACCAGCTTCACGAAGTCCTGGACCGTGATCTCGTCCGGCGTCTTGGAAGTGAAGCCGCCACTGATCATGTACAGGATCAGGGTACCCATGAGCACCCAGATCAGCAGGGTCGATATGCCTTTTCTCGTCTTGGGATTCAACTGACTGTTTCTCCTTACGCAGGGTCAGCCCCTGCTTAGATTATTGCTGTTCGTATACCTTGGGGTCCAGCACGCCCACGTAGGGCAGATTGCGATAGTAGCCCTTGTAATCGAGGCCGTAGCCCACCACGAACTTGTTGGGGATGGTGAACCCGCAGTAGTCGGGCGTGATCTCGCACTCCCGGCGCTCTGGCTTGTCGAGCAAGGCGCAGACCCGCAGGGACGCCGGCTGCCGTTCGCTGAGGAGACGGGTGAGATAGGAGAGGGTGAGACCGCTATCCATGATGTCCTCGGCGATGATCACATGCTTGCCGGTGATGCTGCTGTCCATGTCCTTGTTGATGCGGACGATGCCGCTGGTCTTCTGGGCGTCGCCGTAGCTGGAGATGCTCATGAAGTCCATCTTGAGATGGCACAGCAGGACCACTTCCTTGCCCGCGTACTCCCGGCTGATCTGCTCTCCCAGCTCCTTCACCCGCTGGCGGATCTGCTCCTCGGTGATGAGGACCTCGGCGATGTCCTTGTTCATGAATTCAGTGCCCCAGTTCTTCATGGTTTTCGTCTCCCTTCTCAAAGATGATATGTAGAATGCGTTTGGTTCCGTCCCGTATCTTCACCCGGTCCGCCACCGTGCCGCCGGGGATGAACACCGGCCCCTCTTCGTCGGCCAGGATGGGCGTCCGCCGGGCGGTCCGGGCCATCTTCCGGTCGATGTAGTAGTCCGACAGGAGCTTGCTGCCCTCCATGCCCAGGGGGGTGAACCGGTCCCCTACCTGGGCCTGCCGGAGCGTCAGCCGCCCCATGAGCCTGTCCCCGTCCAGATACCCCTCGCAGGCGGGGCAGGGGAGGAGGGCCTTTGGCACCCACTCCGTCCGAAAAACGCCCCAGGGGGTGACCAGGGGTTCGCCCACGGTCAGGGCGGCACAGAAGCTTTCCTCCGCCGCGGCCGGGCCGATGGTGAGCCTATCCCCGTCCGCCCGGGCGATCCAGTGCCCCCGCAGGGGGACCGTCCGGCCCGAGGGGAGGGTGAAGAGGTCCGTGAGCCGCGCTACGTCCGCCTCGGTGAAGTCGTCCGTGACCTCCCGGAGAAGCAGCAGCGCCGTCCGGTCCCGCAGCACGGGCGGGAGCGACGATAGGGCGCGGCGGCTGCCGTTAGCTTTGACCATGGCCGCCCGGGCCAGGCCGTCCAGATACTCGTCCTCCGCCCGCAGCTTATCTGCGCAGGCCGCGATGTGCTCCGCCGCCTGGGGGTTGATGGCCGCGAGGGCCGCCATGCCTTCCTGCCGGAGCCGGTTCCGGCTGGCGTCCGTCAGGGCGTTGGTGCTGTCCAGCCGGTAGGGCTGGTGCCGCTCCGTCAAGTAGCTCAGGATGTCCGCCCGGCCCACGCCCAGCAGGGGGCGGACCAGGTCGCCGCTTCGGGGCGCCATGCCCGTGAGGCCCTTCCTGCCGCTGCCGCGGACCAGGTGCAGGAGCACCGTCTCCGCCTGGTCGTCCCGATGGTGGCCGAGGGCGATCACGTCTGCGCCCAAGGCACTCTTCAGCCGCCGAAGGAAGCCGTACCGCAGCTGCCGGGCCGCCGTCTCCTGAGACAAGCCGTGTGCCGCGGCGTAGGCGGGCACGTCCGCGCTTTCGCTGAACAGGGGCACGCCCAGCTGCAGACACAGCTCACGGCAGAACGCCAGATCGTCCAGCGCTTCCTGCCCCCGGATGCCGTGCTCGAAGTGCCCGGCGTACAGGGGGCCGAGGCTCCCCGCGTCCCTAAGCCGCACCAATTCCAGCAGCAGGGCCGTGGAATCGGGGCCGCCGGAGAAAGCGCACACCACAGCCTCCCGCCCGTGCAGGCGGCAGGCCGTCAGCGTCCTTTCTCTCAAGAGCAGCATGGTTATACCAAATCCCGATTATAGATACATATATCATACCCTTTGCTCTGCTTTTTGACAAGTATTTTTTATTAAGGTAACAATATGGTCCTGCCTGTTGTCGTTTGCTGATATAAGACCACCGGGACAAAGGGGTCTTGCGGAAGACTGCATCCCCATTGCAACGGTCCAATGCAGCGAGCTTCAGAGCGGTGGCTTCGACCGTGTAGAGCTCGATACAAAGCCGTCTATGGGGACGGATCCAATCTTTTGCCCACCTTCGTTGACGCGGGGCAGGATTTGCGATACAATATTCTCATGGAAGGTATGGTCTATGACGTGATCGCCACCCAGGTGGCGGTGCCGGAAAAAAAGCATATCCGCAGCGAGGGCATACTCTATACTTTGCTGGTGCTGGGGGCGTTGGCCGTCATCGGCCTGGGCAACCGGCTGCAGGCGTGGCTGGATCTGCCGCCGGTGCTGGTCCAGGGGACGCTGTACGCGGGGCTGTTTTTGCTGGGCTACTGGGTGCTGCGCTTTCGGCTCACCAGCCACCGGTACACCCTGACGGACAAGGCCTTCTTCGTGACCCGGCTCACGGGCAAATCGGAGAAGCTGATCGCCGAGATACCCCTGGAGGCCATCGAGTACGCCGGTCCCTACGACGGGACGAAGCTGAAGGCCCTAAGCTGCCGCATGGGGCCCAACGTGCGGGTGGGGAAGATCGAAGGGACCACCATGCTCATCTACCGGCAGGAGGGGGCCCTGCAGTGCCTGTGCCTCAGTGCCGGAGAAGTAATGAAAGGAAAACTGACGGAACCATGGAAGAGTTGAAGCCCATGACGGCTGCGGAGTTTTTCAACGTGACCACCTGCCTGGTGCTGCCGGAGCGCAGCGCCGGGTGCCTCCCCACGGTGGATGTGGCGGACGGGTCCGGTCGCGTGCTGGCAAAGGCGGGGGAGCGGATCACCGCGGAGCAGCAGAAGGCCATCGTGGCCGCTGCCCAGGCGGGGGACCTGCCCGGCTTGGAGAAGGGATATATCCGGGTGGTGCTGGAGTTTACGGAATGCAGCTGCTGCAATGGCTGAGCTGCCTCAAGGCGGGGAACACGCCCCACGCGGTGTTTTTGGTGGGCCCCGCCGGCAGCGGCAAAAAGGAATACGCCCGGCAGGCCGCGTCGCTGTATCTGCTGGGCCGGGAAGCGCCGGAGAAGCTGAGCGAGTGCCCCTTCTTCCAGGAGCTGCCGGACTATACGGTCAAGACGGTCCGGGCCTGCTGTGAGGAGCTGAACCACCAGGTCTTCGCCCGGGGGCGGCGATGCCTCGTGATCCCCGACGCCCACAAGCTCACGCCCCAGACCCAGAACGCCCTTTTGAAGACCCTGGAGGAGCCCCCGGAGGACGCACTGCTGATTTTGACCGGCAACGAGCAGGCGGTGCTGCCCACCATCCGGTCCCGGTGCATGCTGGTGCGGGTGGGGGCGGAGGATCGCGCCAAGATGGCCGCCCATCTGGTGGCGAAGGGCGTGGCCCCCGACCGGGCCAGGCTGGCCGCGGCCCTGTCCGACGGGGTCCCGTCCCTGGCGGAGCGGTATGCGGGGGAGGAGTACATGGCCTTCCGCGCCCAGGCCCTGCCCGTCATCACGGACGCCCTCTTCGGCGTGACCCCCTTCAGCCAGGCCTCCGCCCTCCTCGAACGGCGGGAGGACGGCAAGAAGAAGGTGGGGAAGGACGCTCTCGCGGACTTCATGGACATGCTGCTCTCCCTGCTCCGGGACGCCCTGCTGCAGCAGCTGGGCGGGGGCGACTGTCGGAATTTGGATGCCCAAGCCCTCCAAAACCGTATGGCGGAACACTTTACAACGGCGGCAATTCAATGTATGATAGCAGAGACACTGGAGAAGCGGCGGGTGCTGACGGAGTTCGGCGGCGCCCCCAGCCTGGTGCTGGACGCCCTTCTGGTGTCATTGAGAAAGCAGGATAAGAAATAAAGCAATGGTAAAGGTAATCGGAGTCAAATTCAGAAACAGCAGCCGGGTCTACTATTTCGACCCAGGCGATCTCGATATCCAGGTCGGCCAGGGGGTCGTGGTGGAAACGGCCCGAGGCGTGGAGTATGCGGAGGTGTCCATGGGCGTCACGGAGGTGGAGGAGGACAAGGTGGTCTCCCCCCTCAAGCCCGTGCAGCGGATCGCCACGGACGAGGACCTCAGGATGCGCCAGTATTATTGGGACAAGGAGAAGGAAGCCTTTCCCATCTGCGAGCAGAAGATCCAGGAGCACGGCCTCGAGATGAAGCTGGTGAACGTGGAGTACAACCTTACCGGCAGCAAGGTGGTGTTCTACTTCACGGCGGACGACCGGGTGGATTTCCGCGAGCTGGTGAAGGACCTCGCCTACGTGTTCAAGACCCGGATCGAGCTAAGGCAGATCGGTGTCCGGGACGAGGCGAAGATGCTGGGCGGCCTCGGCCCCTGCGGGCGGCCCGTGTGCTGCAAGCAGTTTTTGGACGATTTCCGCCCCGTGACCATCAAGATGGCTAAGGAGCAGAACCTGGCGTTGAGCCCCACCAAGATCTCGGGCCTCTGCGGGCGGCTCATGTGCTGCCTCCAGTATGAGGAGAGCTGCTACGAGCAGATGCACAAGCTCATGCCCCGGACGGGGAAGGAGATCGAGACCCCCGACGGCGTGGGCATCGTGGTGGAGAACAACGTGATCACCGAGAAGACCAAGGTGAAGCTCACGGCGGAGGACGGCACCATCGACATCAAGGAATACCCCTACGAGGATCTGGGCCCCGGCGCCAAGGAACGGGCGTTGGAGCGGGCCGCTCAGGCCGTGGCCACGGCGGAGGCGCCGGCAGCGGAGGGCTTCACCCCCCTGCAGCAAAGCAGCCTGCCCCGGCCGAATCGAGACAGGAGCCGCCAGCCTCGGTGCACCGAGCAGCCGGCCGCCAAGGGGAACGATAAGCAACCCAAGGGCGAGCAGAAGCCCCAGCCCAAGGGCGATAAACCCCAGCAGAAGGGGGACAAGCCCCAGCCCAAGGCCGACAAGGGCCAGCCCAAGGGGGAGCAGAAGCCCCAGCCCAAGGGAGACAGGCGGAATCAGAACCGGGGCGGCAAGGGCGGCCGAGACAAACAGCCCAAGCCCGCCGAGCCGTCGCCCAAGGGGGAAGCCCCCGCGCCCAAAACGGACCCGGTGCCGGCGTCGGTGACCGTGGTGCCGGTGGCGACGCTGGACCCCAACCCCGAAGCCGGGGCGGCCACGGTGCCCTTCAGCCACAAGCGCCGGTCCGGCAACCGCCGCCGCTCCTTCGGACCCAAGACGCCCGGAGGAACGGGCGGACAAAAGGGCTGAGCGTATACACAGCGGCTTCCCGGAGAGGCCGCTTTTTCATGGATAAAAAAGCGTTTGGAGGAAATTGACATATGTGGTTCGTACTCTCCCTGATCGCGCTGCTCTGCTGGAGCGGCTCCGATATGTTCTCCAAGATCGGCTCCAAGCCCAGCGACAAGCTGAGCCACTGGAAGATGGTCATGGCCGTGGGCCTGGTCATGGGCATTCACGCCGCCTATGAGGTGTTCATCGGCGGGGTGGAGATAACCTGGGACACGATCGTCGCTTACCTGCCCGCCAGCTTCATGTACATCCTGTCCATGACCTTGGGCTATGTGGGCCTCCGCTACATCGAGCTTTCCGTGTCCAGCCCCATCTGCAACTCCTCCGGCGGCATCGCGGCGGTCCTCTGCTTCCTGTTCCTGCAGGAGATGCCGGGCCTGGTCCAGTGGATCGGCGTGGCGGCGGTGACCATCGGCGTCGTGCTCCTGGGTGTGGTGGAAATGAACGAGAGCGACGACGCCCGCGAGTTGCGGCAGAAGAACAGCAAGGTGAAGTACGAGAAGAGCTTCATCGCCCTGCTTTTTCCTATCTTATACTGCATCATCGACGCCCTGGGCACCTTTTTCGACTCCGTGATCCTCCGGGAGGAGGCCACGGGCACCTTCCTCGATACCGTTTTCCCCACGGTGCTGGAGGAAGGCCCGGCCAACGTGGCCTATGAGCTGACCTTCCTCGCTTGCGGCATCGTGGCCGCCATCTACGTCCTGGGCGTCAAGCGGGACAGGCTGACCGTCAAGGCCGAGGGTCCCAAGCTCCTGGGCGGCATCTTTGAAACGGCGGGCCAGTTCGCCTACATCTACGCCCTGGGCGACACAGCCCACGCGGGCTTCGCTGCGGCCATCATCGCCTCCTACTGCGCCTTGTCCGTGGTGTGGAGCCGGATCTTCCTGAAGGAGAAGCTGTCCTGGAAGCACTACGGGGCCATCGCCCTCACGGTGGCGGGCATCGTGATCCTGGGCATCTTTGACGCATAGGAAGAAAAAGCCCATGACGCAGTATCAGAACGTCACGCCGGAGGAGGCTCGGTTCACGGTCCGCTTCGCCTATACTTCCGATCTGCTGAAGGATTGGCAGCGCCATCCGGTGCGGACCAGCCGGAAGGTCGTGCGGATCATTCGTCCGATCATGGGCGTGGTTCTGATCCTGGTCGGATTATGGAATCTTTGGCTTATGGGCCGAAGGATTTGTACGATAGAGCAGTATCTTGATTTTCGGTTTTCATTTTTGGATCGGGTTTCCTATCTTGGGTGGGAATTGCTGCTTCCTCTGCTTTGCTTGGTCGTGGGGGTCCTGGAATTCTTCATCGACCGCATTCGGCTGAACAGGAGCCTGAAGCGGATGCAGAAGGAGCTGGGGCCTGAGCCCTGGCCCGTAGAGTATCGCTTTGGGGCGGATCGCTTCACCATCTCGCAAGCGGACACCAGCACGTCCATGGTCTACTCTCGGATCGCCAGTGTGGGGGAGACGAAGGACTTCGTTCTGCTGCGCATAGCCAAGAACGTCTTTCGTCTGCCCAAGTACGCCTTTGTCCAGGGCACGCCTCAGGAGTTCATGGCTTTTCTTGGCGCTAAAGTCCCGGTAAAGAAATAAGAGTTTCGTTTTATTTCGATGACGCACCCTCCCGCATCTGGCGCGGGAGGGCGTTTTTTTTCATTCCTTTCGCTCCGCCCTCCGCAGCAGCTCCGAAAGGCTCTCGCAGAGGGTGCGGATCAGGGCGTCCGTGTCCCTTTCGACAGCCGTCTTCCGGGGGCGGCCCGGGCCGGTGGGGGAGGGGGCATAGGGGTCGAAGATCTGGCGGCCGTCCGCCTGGAGCTCCTGCCGCACCCGCTCTACCAGGGCGGGTTGGCTCTTGAGCAGGGCCCGGTACTTGTTCTGATACCGGAGCATGCGCCGGGTGTCCCCCTCCGCGATCCGGAGGGTGCAGGCCCGGACGGACTCCCCGGCGGACCGGGCCTGCAGCACCGTCTTTAGAAGGGACAGGCTCTCCTCCTCCGAGAAGGGCAGGAAGGCGGGGGCGGTCCCGGTCGACTTGCTGCTCGAGTAGTAGTGGTTGCGGACGCTGTTGGGGCGGCGGCCCGTCTGCGCGGCGGCCTCGTCGAAGGCGGCCTTGAGGGGCTCTCCGGCGGCGCGGCAGCGGTCCACGGCCTCGTGGAGCAACGCTTCCTCGGCGCTGTTCCAGCCGGTGCGCTGGCGGGCTACGATGGCTTGTTCCATAGATATATCGCTTCCTTTCCTGTGGTTTCAGTGACGAGTGTGGACAGAAACACACCTTTCCCATACCACTGTATGCATGGGATTCAAAATATTGCAAATCTGTTAAAAATAATTCTTGACAGCTTGTTGACATAGTGATATTATCCTAAGTCGCATTATGATAGCTAAACTGTCGATCTATGCCCGTTCGTTGGGAGATTCATCCCGCCGATGGGGGCCGGACAGGGGCCAGAATGCAATCCAAAGTCGGTGCAACGGCATCAGAAGGAGTGAACGAGATGATGCATGACGTCAAGATGGGACGGCGGGTCCGCAAGAGCTTTTCCAAGGTCAATGAAGTGCTCAGCATGCCCGATCTCATTGAGGTGCAGAAGAATTCCTACTACCGCTTTTTGAAAGAGGACCTTCGCGAGGTTTTCAATGACATCTCCCCC
>CACWJZ010000054.1 GCA_902761365.1 uncultured Eubacteriales bacterium
TCACCGCCGGTGAGCAGGAATTCTACGCCGAGAAGGGCTTCCAGAACGAGCCCGTCCGCTGCAGGGAGTGCAGGAACAACCGCAAGAACGCTTCTCGCAGCGAGAACCGCGAGATGCACGACGCCGTCTGCGCGGACTGCGGCGCGCCCACCAAGGTGCCCTTCCTGCCCCGGAACGACAAGCCCATCTACTGCTCCGCCTGCTTCGCCAAGCATCGCGCCCAGAGATAAGCGAAATCGAAAAAAGGACCGCAAGGTCCTTTTTTTATGCTCCGCCTTCGCTGTCTGTTGGCAGGACCTGTTTTTCTGCGAATACCCAGTTGACAATCTGAGGCAATGGGGATAGAGTAGGGCCACTGCATCAGGAAGAGGAAATCGCCATGAACACCCACAACCAACTCACCGAAGGGCCCATCATCAAACAGCTGGTGGCCTTCTTTTTGCCCATCGCCGCGGGGACCCTGCTGCAGCAGCTCTACAACGCGGTGGACGCCTTCGTGGTGGGCAAGTTCGTGGGCACTACGGCCCTCGCCGCGGTGGGCGGCAGCCCCGCCATCCTGATCAACCTGATCATCGGCTTCTTCGTGGCCCTGACCGGCGGCGCGTCGGTAGTCATCGCCCAGCTCTACGGGGCCCAGGAGTACGACCGGGTCTCCACGGCCATGGCCGTGTCCTACCGGATGTGCGCCCTGTTGGGCCTGGGCATGGGCGTCCTGGTGTGCCTGTTCTCGCCCCAGCTGCTGACGCTGCTGAAGACCCCGGCGGACACCTTCGATCTTGCGTTGGTCTATCAGCGCATCTTCTTTCTGGGCGCCGTCTTCCTGCTCCTGTTCAACATGGGCTCCGGGATACTTCGCGCCATCGGCGACGCCCGCTTTCCCTTCCTCTGCCTGGTGGTGAGCTGCGGGCTCAACATGGTCCTGGACGTGCTCTTCGTCATCGCCTTCTCCTGGGGCGTGGTGGGCGTGGCCGTGGCCACCCTGGTCTCCCAGGCCGTGGCGACGGGGCTGGTGACCGTCAAGCTCCTGACCCTGAAGGGCCCCTTCCGGCTGCGGCTGGGGGAGAAGGGGGACAGGTCCCTGCTCAAAAAGATGCTGCGCATCGGCATCCCCTCCGGGGTGCAGAGCTCCATGTACGGGCTGTCGAACGTGCTGCTGCAGGTGGGCATCAACACCCTGGGCACGGTGGTGGTGGCCTCCTGGGCCATGAGCGGCAAGGTGGACGGAGCCTATTGGGCCATCACCAGCGCCTTCGGCACCGCCCTCACCACCTTCGTGGGCCAGAACTACGGAGCCGGCAAGCTGGACCGCATCCGGGACTGCGCCCGGAAGAGCTTCCTGCTCATGTGCGGCCTGACGTTGGCCGTCAGCGGCGTGCTGCTCCTCTGCGCCCGGCCGCTGCTGCACCTGCTGACCGACGACGGTGCCGTCATCGACACCACTTGGTTCATCATCACCCTGTTCGTGCCCTTCTACCTCATCTGGGTGCCCATCGAGGTCTTCCCCAGCATCCTGCGGGGCGTGGGCGACGTGCTGACCCCCTCCCTGATCCTGGCGGGCGGCATCTGCGGCTTCCGCATCCTCTGGCTGTTCACGGCCTTCCAGCTCTCGCCGACCCTGCTGACCCTCTGCGTCTGCTACCCCCTCTCCTGGGTGGTGACGGACATGGCCGTGTATCTCTACTTCCGCCACAGCCCTATCATGACCCGGGCCGTCCGCGTCATCGACAGCGACTACGACCATCGGGCCAACTGAGCGAACGAAAGGAAAACACTTATGCACCGAACGAAAAAGCGAGCCCTGCTGATCGCGGGCCTGGCCCTGATCCTGCTGGGCGCAGCCTGCGGGGCCTACTTCGGCACCTATGCCCACGCCTCGCCCGCGGCGACGGCCCTGCTGCAGGGCAGCGACACCGTGCAGGTGAAGGCCATAGACCGGGGCTGGCTGCTGGACGGGCCGGGCATCCGGGACGCCCTCGTCTTTTACCCCGGCGGGAAGGTGGAGCCCACGGCCTACCTGCCCTTGCTCACGGCCCTGGCGGAGGACGGCATCGACTGCTTCCTGGTGCGGATGCCCCTCAACATGGCCTTCCTGGACACCGACGCCGCGGCGAAGGTCCAGGCCGCCTATACCTACGATCGCTGGTACGTCGGAGGCCACTCCCTGGGCGGGGCCATTGCCGCCTACTATGCCGCCCGCCACGGGGACGACCTCGAGGGCCTCATCCTCCTGGCTGCCTACGCCACCCATCCCCTCAGCGACCGCCTGGCCGTGCTGGAGCTCCACGGCAGCGAGGACGGGGTCCTGAACTGGGCCTCCCTGGAGAAGGGAAAGCAGTACCTGCCCGCCTCCGCCCGCGCCTTCGAGTTCCCTGGCGGCAACCACGCCCAGTTCGGCGACTACGGTCCCCAACGGGGCGACGGCCTTCCCACCGTCTCCCGGGCCGCCCAGACCGCCTGGGCCGTGGAGAAGATCGAAGGGATGATCCTGGGCAAGTAGGGCCGTTTGCATGTACATACGGGACGGGCAGTAGCCCGTCCCGTCAGTTTGTCAAAAACCTCTTGACAAGCTGACGCAGGCTGTTGGGAAGGATGGCAGAAGCCACGTTCTTCGCTCCGAAGCTGTACCAAGGTACCGCGAGAGATCGAAAACGCGGCTAATTTGCGGCGATATGTTCAAAAGAAAGGGGATTTGCGCCCTTTCCCAATACATATACATGCCGCAAATGGTCTGCCGCCTTCTACGACAGCCTGATGACGGATGTTTACCGTTCGTTCGCTTTTCCGCCCTTGCGCGGGGGCGGGAAAAAAGAGTATAGTAAGAGGGAACGAACCAGGAGGTCAGAGCTATGGCGGAGGACGAACGGGCATACCGGCGGCAACGGCGGACGTACAGGGCGCTGTACCCGGCGGCGGGTGCGCTCATGAAGGGGATGCTGAACTATCGGGCGGAGCCGGCGCCGAAGGTGGAAGGCCCCTGCCTCATCCTGAGCAACCACGTGACCGACTTCGACCCCATTTTGGTAGGGCTCAGCTTCCCCGAGCACATGTACTATGTGGCCGGGGAGAACGTGCTGCGCATGGGGTTCCTCTCCAAGCTCGTCACCCGCTACGCCTCCATCATCCAGCGGATCAAGGGCACCACCGACGCGGAGGCGGCTCTGCAGATCCTGCGGACCTTGAAGAAGGGCCGGAACGTGTGCATGTTCGCCGAGGGGAATCGGACCTTCACGGGCGAGACGCTGCCCATCGCCCCCGCCACCGCCAAGCTGGTGAAGCTGACCAGGAGCACCCTCGTCACCTACCGGCTCACGGGCGGGTACCTTTCCACGCCCCGCTGGAGCACCCACCGGCGCAAGGGGCGCATGACCGGCGCGGTGGTGGGCGTCTATCCGCCGGAGCAGATCAAAGCCATGAGCGAGGCGGAGATCGCCGACCTGCTTCGTCGGGACCTGTACGAGAACGCTTACGAAGCCCAGGCGAAGGAGCCCGTGCCCTTCCGGGGCAAGGCTTTGGCCGAGACGCTGGAGACCGCCCTGTATCTCTGCCCCAGGTGCCGCCGGATCGACACCCTCCACAGCCGGGGGGACCGGTTCAGCTGCGACTGCGGGCTCACCATGACCATCGACGAGTACGGCTTCTTCCAGGGTGAGGATCGGCCCTTTGCCACGCCGCTCGACTGGGACCGCTGGCAGACCCGGGAGATAGCGCGCCTGGCCGAAACGCTGGGCGACGGCCCCGCCTTCTCCGACGAGGACCAGACCCTGAACCGGAGGGAGGACGACCACAGCCTGACGCCCCTCTCCACCGGCCTCATGGTCCTCTACCGGGATAGGCTGACCATCGGCGATCGCGTCTTCCCCCTCCGGGACCTGCGCGGCATCGGCCTCATCCAGCGCCAGGGCATGGTCTTCTCCACCGCTGACGCCGATTACGCCGTCACCGCCCCGCGCCTGCGCTGCGTGCGCAAGTATCAGACCCTGTTTGAATTGTTAAAGGAAAGAATTTAAGCGGACGATCTTTCTTGAAAGAAAGGTCGTACCAAAGAACTTTTAGAAGAGAAGAAGCTATATGGAGAAGCTCAAGAAATCCCCTTGTGCTTCTCTTCTTTGCGCCGCTTTTCTTTTCCTCACCGAAGAGAAAAAAGCGGCAAAAACAAAACCATACCTCTATTCATCAACCCCTTGGCTCGCGGGACAGCGCCTGCAGGATCTCATTCTGGACGGGCAGGCGGCGGAAACGGGGGTAGCGCTTCCTGTATTCGAGCAGTAAGCCCTGCCTCTCGGGCGCGGGCAAAAGGGGGATCAGCGGCAAGGCATGGCGCTGAGCGGCGACGAGCATCCATCGGGCGTCCATCGGCCAGGGCCGGTCATCCTCCGCTCGCAGGAGCAACCCGGTCGCCTCCGCCGCGTCCGCCGGGGACGCGTCCCCGGCCGCCATGGCCGCGAACAGGGCCGCGAGCTTGCCGTCGAACGCCTCGTGACAGGGATCGTCGCTCCCCGGCCCAGCAGGCCGCTGGCCGCCGTTCTGCGGGCTTTCGCCGCGCGGACGGCCGCCTCATATTCGTCTAACAGATCGCGCAGTTTTTGGGTGTATGGCGTGGCGCGTTCGTCTTCCATCATAATTTCCTGCCTTTCCCTATGTTCTGAAAAAAATAAGGCGCAGCCCTCCGAAGGACCACGCCTTTGGTTGCAAAGCCGATGTTATTTGCCGGATTTGCGGCTGGACACCACGTCGAAGATGACGGCGACCAGCAGCACGCCGCCCTTGACCACATACTGCCAGGAGTCGGTGATGCCCATGATGGACATGCCCATGTTCAGCACGCCCAGCAGCATGGCGCCGATGACTACGCCGCCGCGCCCTCGCCGCCCGAAAGGCGACCGTCATTCGTTCGCGTGCGGTCATTCAGTATCATACAGTATATCGCGAAAACCGCCCCTTGGCAACCGGACAGCCGCCCTGTTCCCGGGTCCAGCGCATAAAAGCATCCGGGCCCGGGTGCGGGAGCTGGTCGATCACGAACTGATCTACCAATAACCGCTTTCATGACCCAGCAGTTTGCCACTCGGCAGGCTGCTATTTTCATTTCCAATTTTCAATACTACAGCTTTTAGAAAAGACAGCCACTATAGATGAGGTCATTCAAACAGAATCGCTCTGGAAAAAGAAGCTACAAACTATTGCGTTTGGTATGAACGATAATTGATCCAAAGCTGATCCAAGCACGGAGAACGAAAGGACCTGCTGCGTCCATTTTCACAGCAGGTCTTGTTTTTTCTCATCAGGGAGTAATCGATTTATGAATGAAAAGCTTCCGCAATAGTTCTTGCCCCCGCAGGTGCTTTTGTGTACAATAGCAGGCAGGGGGAACAGCATATGCGGCGTATTTCAACAGAAAAGAAAAAACGGATCTTCGAGATCATCCAGATCGGCAATCAGGAGGATGCACCCAGCCGAATCTTCGATTATTTTATCGTGACGGTGATCCTCTGCAATATCGCCGTCCTGTTCCTGGAAACGTTCGACGGGCTGAACGCATTTATGGCTCTCTTCAAACGGATAGAGGACGTGACCGTGCTGATCTTCTGCGCCGAGTACGCGCTGCGGATCTGGACGGCGGATCTGCTGTACCCGGACGATACCCGGCCCCGGGCGGTTCTGCGCTTCCTGTTTTCCTTCGACGGGATCGTGGATCTGCTCACCATCCTGCCCTTCTTCTTCCTGTCCGGGTTCGGGGCCTTTCGGATCCTCCGCGCGGCGCGTATCCTGCACCTGTTTCGCATCAACACCCAATACGATTCCTTCCAGGTCATCACCTCCGTCATCAAGGAAAAGAAGAACGCCATCCTGTACTCGGTCTTCATCATCCTGGTGCTGATCCTGGCCGCTTCACTCAGCATGTACAGCGCGGAGCACGCGGCCCAGCCGGAGGTGTTCCAAAACGCCCTGTCCGGCATCTGGTGGAGCGTTTCCACCGTGTTTACGGTCGGCTACGGGGATATTTACCCGGTGACGCTGCTCGGGCGGATCATGGGGGTGATCATCACCTTCCTGGGCGTGGGCGTCGTGGCGATCCCCACCGGCATCCTCTCCGCCGGCTTCGTGGAGCATTACACCCGCCTGCAGCGCATGCAGGATGCGGAAGCGTACAAAAAGAGCACCGCCGCCATCCTGGTGGAGCCGGAATCGGACTATGCTGAGCGGAGCATCAAGGAGGTGGAGACCATGCATCAGGTCTCGGTGACCGCCCTGATCCGCGGCGACCTGGTGGTGGTCCCGGAGGACAACGTCAAGGTCCAGGCGGGGGATGTGTTGATCCTTATGAAGCTGTGACCAGTTGCTGCGGAGCAAGCGGTAACAAACACAAATCGGGATTTGCGGAGGAAACAGAGATGAAATACGAAATGATACCTTGTTCAGAAGACGACACGGAGTTTATCGAAGAACAGGCGGACAATGCTTTCAACGCGATCGCACAACCGGAAGAAGACGCAGAGGAAGAATATGTTTATATTGTCACCGATGAAAGTGGGAACCTCCTCGGTGGATGCATTTTGTCTGTAGACGGTCTGAAGACGGCTTCGATCTATGACCTGTGGGTGGAAGAAGCGTTTCGCAGACAGGGTATGGCCTCTGCACTCATCCGGGAGGCTGAGCGAAAAGCAAGGGAACATGGTTGCTATCTCGCAATGGTCGGAACCTTTGACTGGCAGGCAAGGTCGTTTTACGACAAACACGGTTATATGCTCAGCGACACGATGACAGACGTGCCCAAGGGACATGAACACTATTTTCTCACAAAACGACTTGATTGCCCTTCCGCAGGATATATGCCGTCAAATTGCCGGCAATATGAGATCAAGCGCGGTGATGAAAAGGACGCGGAGATCCTTTCCGGTAAATTGCACGGATTCGACAGTACCATTGCGCCTCGTGAACATGAATACATCCCTCTGAGTAAAAAAATCGTGGACGAGAACGGAAGGATCATTGCCGGATTTGTCGGTGGTGTTGATGGTTGGAATGGCACAGATATCGATGCGCTGTGGGTGGAAGGAAAATACCGGAATCGAGGGATCGGCTCTCAGCTCCTCGTCGAGTTGGAGCGGGAGGTAAAGGAGAACGGTGCTGATGTTATGTTTATCGAAGCATTTGATTGGAATGTGGGATTTTTCAAAAAGAACGGCTATGAGAGAGTGACCGGCATGCTTGAAGATTATCCGAGAGGGCATGTCATGTATTGCATGCAGAAGTCGCTTTGACATGGATTTCTGCAAATTCCGGCCGCTTCCGGAATATGCATGGGTCAGCGACACAAAGAAAATCGACTGCTTGCTGTGGAGCAGGCGGTAGCAAATAGACAAATTGATATTTGCAGAGGTAATGCAATATGGATATGAAAATCAAACTGGAACCGATTAACGATACGAATCGCGAGGCTGTGCTGGCGCTCACTGTGCGTGAAGATCAGCTATTTGTCGC
>CACWJZ010000055.1 GCA_902761365.1 uncultured Eubacteriales bacterium
CTTGTTGACGATGAGCTTGCCCTCCTTCTTCTCCACGGTGACGCCGGGCCAGTTGCCTACGAACTGGTTGGAACCGGTCAGCTTGTTGAACAGGGTGGTTTTGCCGCTGTTGGGGTTGCCCGCCAGGGCGATGCGAATCTGTTTATCCATATGAATGCTCCTTTATTCCACTTCTATCATTTCGGCATCGGCTTTACGAATCGAAAGCTCATAGCCCCGGACGTTGACCTCCACCGGGTCCCCCAGGGGGGCGAGCTTGCGCACGTAGATCTCCACGCCCTTGGTGATGCCCATGTCCATGATCCGGCGCTTGACGGCGCCTTCCCCATGGAGCTTGACGACCTGTACGGTGTCGCCGACCTTTACATCTCTCAGTGTTTTCATCCTTGTTTCTCCTTTGCTTCGCTATTCAAATCATTATTTTGCCGGCCATCTCCTTGCTGATGGCCACCCGGGATTCCTTGATCTTGACGATCAGGTTCCCGCCGATGGTGTTCAAAACGGTGACTGCGCCACCCGCCACGAAGCCCATATCCTCCAGGTGCTTCTTCATCTCGGGACTGCCGCCGATATGCTTGATGACGGCTTCCTCCCCTGTGTCTGCCAGAATCAGTGGCATCATGCCTTTTCCCCCTCTCTCGTGGGCCGTTCCCGGTCGTTAAATGTCTCTAACCCATGGCCCACAAAAAGGGTTAGAGATTGCTAACCTGCGGGTAGTTTAACACCTTTAATCATGGTTGTCAACCTCTAACCTGCGTTTATTCTGTTTCCCTTGCTTTTTTCTCCCGGGGATGGTATTCTTACATGGGGTGACGATTATGACCATACATAAATCAGCAGAAGATTATCTGGAAGCCATGCTCATGCTGAAGGAAGAGCGAGGCTATATCCGTTCCATCGACGTGGCGGAGAAGCTGGGGGTGACCAAGCCCAGCGTCAGCTATGCCACCAAGCGCCTGCGGGAGAGCGGCTATATCACCCTGGACCCAGCGGGCATGATCGTGCTGCTCCCGCCCGGCCTGGAGATTGCGGAGCGCATGTACGAGCGCCACAAGCTCCTCAGTGAGCTCCTCATGGGCCTGGGCGTCAGCCCCGACACCGCCCGCAGGGACGCCTGCGAGATCGAGCACGACCTCAGCGAGGAGACCTTCGACGCCATCCGCAAGCACGCCCGGCAGTATCGCTGAGCGTTCACAACGCATCTTTTGGGAAAGCTTGCCCGACCTGCGGGCAAGCTTTTTCCATCAACAAAACAGGATCAAAAAAATCGTCACAGCCCTATTGACTCTCACATTGTGGCAGGCAGTATGATCGAGCTGAGCTCAAACAAAACCCGGCAACAGGAGGTACCCCCATGTTGAAGATCGGAGAATTTTCAAAGCTGTCCAGGATCAGCGTCAGGATGCTCCGCCACTATGATGAGATCGGGCTTTTGAAACCAGCCCAGGTCGATCGCTTCACGGATTACCGATACTACCGAGAGGATCAGCTCCCCACCGCAGGCCGCATCGCCGCGCTGAAGGATATGGGCTTTTCCCTGGCGGACATCGTCAAGATCCTTGAAATCTACGACGACCGGGAGAAGCTGGATGGGTTCTTTTCCGCCCGGCGGAAGGAGCTGGAGGCCCTGTCCCAGGAAACGGCGCACAGGCTGACGCTTCTGGACGCAGCCCGAAGAAGGCTGAGGAAGGAAGAAAACATGAGGTACAACGTGACTGTCAAAACGATCCCCGCCCGCTACGCCGCCACCGTGCAGATGACCCTGCCCCGCTATGAGGACGAGGGGATGATCTGGAGCACGCTGGTGTCGGAGACCGCGCCCCTGAAGCTGGTGGAGGCGGACCCCTGCCTGTGCGCGGTGACCTATCTCGACGGGGAGTATAAGGAAGAGAATGTGGAGATGATGGCCTGGAAGACCGTAAAGGGCCGCTACCCGGACACGGAGCACGTGAAGTTCCAGACCCTGCCCGAGGTCACCGTGGCCAGCTGCACCTACCAGGGCAGCTATACCCAGATCGTGGACGTATACGCCGCGGTCATCGCCTGGTTGGAGGCCAACGGGTACGAGCCCGCCGGGCCCATGTTCAACATCTACCACGTGAGCCCCCACGAAACGCAGAACCCGGAGGAATTCGTGACGGAGATCTGCTATCCCGTGAAGAAGAAGTGATTCTCTATTAAACTGTTTTCCTGTTCAATACATCTGAGCATGCTACTCTTGTCATCCTGACCGAAGGAGCGAAAACGCAAGAAGCATGCTCGAATACACACATGAGCGACTGAGCGGAAGGATCTCTGAACGTAAAAGCCTGTGGCTGGGATAAGCAGCTCGCCACACCCGGCATCGTTCAGAGATCCCTCCACTTGGTCGCTCGTGCCAGTATTTGGATGTATTTCTTGGTTTTCGCTCCCTCGGTCGGGATGACAAGTAAATCGTACAAAAACCTCGGAAAAGCTGAAAAGACGCTTTTTCCTCTCTTGCGGGCCATCCGGCAGCCGGAAGGCCCTACACCATCTTCACATTGGCGTAGGCTTTGGCCGTGTCGCTCTCGTCCGCCACATACCAGTAATCGCAGCTCTCGCCGCCCGTGGCGCAGGTGTGGG
Source organism: uncultured Eubacteriales bacterium (assembly GCA_902761365.1). Lineage (GTDB taxonomy): Bacteria > Bacillota > Clostridia > Christensenellales > CAG-138 > RUG472. The sequence goes on from CACWJZ010000055.1 coordinate 2,605, forward strand.
TCCGGATGAGCTTGGCGTGCATCAGCTCCGCCAGCATATGGTCCGAAGCGCACATGTAGGGGAGCAGGTCCTCATAGCCGTTCGCCTTGGCGTAGTCCGCCAGGGGGCAGCCCACCAGCTCGAAGCACAGGCCCTCGTCGGTGTGGCGGGGGTTGATCTTCACCCGCCAGGTGTTGCCCCATGCGCCGTTCGCCAGCTTCTCCTCCACCAGCTTCGAATAGGGGGTGTAGCGCTTGTAGAGGACGGACCGAAAGAGCTTCATCTGCCAGGGCCGGTTCAGGTTCACCAGCTTCTTCACGATGCCGTACCGGCGGGCCATATCCCGGGCGATCTCCTGAAAGGCCGCCCCGTCCATGCGGTGGTCCGACGCCTCGTAGAAGGAGACCGCCAGGATCAGCATGTCCAGGTTGTAGGCCATGAGATTCTCCGCCCCGCCGATGTCCGGGGCCTTGGCATGGAGGACGGGGTACAGCTCCTCCGCCCGCCGGACGATGGCCTCCGCCTCCTCCGGGTACCGCTCATGGGCATACCGGACGAATCCCTTTTTAATCATGTTCACCTTGCTGTTCGCCATGGTTTCAGCCTCCTGTTTTACTTTACGCAGCGGAAGATGCCCTCGGCGTGGACCGTATGGACCTCCACCTGAGTGTAGAGGGCCTGCAGCCGTTTCGTCAAGCTCTCCTTCGTCTCGAAGGGCGGCGTGAAGAAGCCCTTGGGCACATACATATGCTGGACGAACCAGTCGGTGCGCGGGAACTCGCCGGAGATGTAGAAGCAGCCGCAGAAGACGCCGCCTCTCTTCAGGACCCGGCAGGTCTCCGCAAAGGCCTTGTCCTTGTCCGGGAAGGCGTGGAAGCCGTTGAGGGACAGGACCAGATCGAAGCTCTCATCTGGGAAGGGCAGCGCGCCCACGTCCCCCTGGACGAACTGTACGTTGGCAAGGCCCAGGGCCGCCGCGCGCTTTTGGGCGTGCGCCATCATGTCCGCGGAGTAATCGAGGCAGGTCACCGCGGCCTGGGGCAGGGCGGCGTAGACGGGCATGGTCAGCACGCCCGTGCCCACCGGCACCTCCAGCAGGCGCCCGGCAAAATCCGCCGGGATGGGCGACAGGGCGTCCTCCACCCATTGGGCCGCCAGCTCCTTGTCTAAGCCCCAGACGAGGCTGTCCATCACCTTGCCCAGGAGCGTGGACCGGGTGATGATCCCGTCGTACAGGGTCCCCATGTCGCCCAGCGCCTTGTAGGAGCGCTGGATCTCGTCATGCCGTGTCATATTCTCTCCTTAAATTCGATCTTCACGATCTTCATATTCACCAGGCTGTCGCAGAAGCGGATCATCAGCTTGTGGAACAGGCTCACGTCCCCGTAGATGTCCCGGTAACCCCGCATGTAGCTCTTGGCGGTGATTGCGGCGAACCCATAGCTCCAGCCCCGCAGCGCCCCCTCGTCCTCCAGGGAGAAGAAGGCGCTCACGTCGGTGATCCCGGCCTCCTTGAGCCAGGTCTTGCGTATGTGCTTCGCCCCGCGCTCGTTGCAGGCGTCGAAGGCCAACACCCCGCCGGGGAAGCGATAGGCCATGGCGTCGAAGAGCCGCCGCACGTCCTCGATCTTGAAATAGTAGAACACCCCCGCCGCAAAGAGGATGGCCCCGTCCTGTGCGTCGATCCGCTCCATCCAGCTATAATCGTTCAGGTCACAGGCCAGGTTCGTCTCCCGCTCGCCCGGCGGCAGCAGCTCGTTCCGCACCTGGATCACGTCCGGGAAGTCGATGTTGTAGCCCCGACAGAGGCCGTTGTCGCATTTCGTGAAGGTGTCGTCCAGGCCGCAGCCCAGGTTGACCACGGCGGCCCGGGGATGGGCCTTGAGATACGCCTCCACCTCGCAGCGCAGGTCGTACTGCCGCTGGGCCACCTCCAACGCCCCAAAGAGCCCCGCCGGGGATTCCATCTTCCTCCGCTTCTCGGCAAAATCGTAGTCCAGGGCATCGCAGATGCGCCTGGCCGCGGGGTCCGAAAACAGCTCCGGGAACCGCTCCGAGCACACCAGCCGCCCGAACAGGGGGATGATCAGCGTCTCCTGGACGGTGTTCTTCTCAATATGATACTTCATCTCGTCTCCCTTCTACCCCAGCGCCACGTCCAGGGCCATCATCAAACTGAAGCCTACGGCGAAGGACAGGACGCCGATGTTGGAATGCGCCCCTGCCGACATCTCCGGGATCAGCTCCTCCACCACCACGTACAGCATGGCCCCTGCGGCGAAGGCCAGCAGATAGGGCATGGCCGGGGCCACCAGCCCCGCCACGATCACGGTCAGCCCGCCGAAGAGGGGCTCCACCGCCCCGGAGAGGACGCCCAACCAGAAGGATTTGGGCTTGCTCTTGCCCTCCGCATAGAGGGGCATGGAGATGATGGCCCCCTCCGGGAAGTTCTGGATGGCGATGCCCAGGGCCAGGGCCAAAGCCCCGCCCGCGGTGATGTTGGCGGACCCCGTGCGGAGCCCTGCGTAGACCACGCCCACCGCCATGCCCTCGGGGATGTTGTGGAGCGTCACGGCCAGGACCATCATGGTGGTGCGTTCGAGCCGGCTTTTGGGGCCCTCCGCCTGGTCGATGCGCCGATGCAAATGGGGGATCACATGATCGAGCAGCAGCAAAAACCCGATGCCCAGCCAGAAGCCGATGAAGGCCGGCAGGAACGCCCAGCGGCCCATAACCGCGCTTTGATCGATGGCCGGGATGATCAGACTCCAGATGGACGCCGCCACCATGACCCCCGCCGCAAAGCCCGTGAGGGCCCGCTGCACGCTGAGCTTCAGATCCTTCTGCAGGAAGAACACGCACCCGGCGCCCGCCGCCGTGCCCAAAAAGGGGATCAGCAGCCCCCACAGGACCGTCCTTATCTCCACCCGAACCAGCCCTTCTTCTCACAGGGCGCGGATTCCATGCCCAAACAGGTGTACCCTGTGGCGTCGATAGCCGCTTTCAGGCTGACCTCGTCCACGGCTTCCTCCGTCAGGAAGGAGGCCTCACCCTTGCTCCGGGAGGCAGCGACCTTCTTGGCGGCGGGGACCGCCTTGCGAATGGCGTCCGCCACGTGGGCCTCGCACATGCCGCACATCATGCCGTCGATCTTCAATACCGTTTTGATCATTTCCCATTCCTCTCTTTCATCTTATAGCCGCAGTCGCAGTAGGGGCCGCCGGAGGCCAGGGTGTAGGCCCGCACGAAATCGTGGCCGCCGGCCTCGCTCATGGTGTAATCCAGGTTGCACATGGCGGGGACCAGATCGAAGAGCCCCAGCTCCCCCATCAGGGTGCAGATGCCGCAGCGGCTGAACCGGGCCTCATAGCCGCTGCCGTCCGCGTAGGGCAAAAACGCCATGTTCCAGGAATAGGGGTTCCTGTCCGCGGCGTTCAGGGCGGCCGTGGCCTTCATGCCCGCTATATCCTTGGGGCTGAACTTCCTCTTGCCGCTCAGGCGGCAAAACCATTTCATGGGCCCGATCATCATGGCCGCGGCGTAATACCGCGTCAGCTCGTCCACGGTGGGCCGCTTCGGCATGCTCAGCACGAAGGCGCTCAGCATGGCGCAGCTCACGATGTTCATCTGGAACCGGTCGCCCTTCTCGAAGGTCGGCAGCCTTCCGATCAGCGCCCGGTATTCCCGGTGGGCTTTTTTCGCGATCTCAGCCGCCGCGGGGCGGTCATAGCCCAACACCGCCCTCAGCTTCCGGCGAAAGCTTCCAGCGAACAGCGCCCACATCCCCGCGGGCATCCCCAGGTATTTCATAGTCAGGTCCTCATTTTTGTAAAACATAGTTAGTATTCTCTAACCACGGAGTATAGCATAGTATTTCAATTTTGAAAATACCTTTATTCTCTGTTTACGAAGGATTTTTGGAAACCCGTGTCATAGGATGCCGTTGACAGCCTCGGGAAAATATGTGTAATCATAGTTAGATATATCTAATCTGTGGGGCATTGCGCATATCCACGATAAAAGAAAAGGAGGTCCTCGCCCATGGAGCTGCTCAGAGCGGGCAAAGAGTATCTCAAAACGATCCTGCTTTTGGAGCAGAACAGCGACGCCGTGCGCTCGCTGGATGTGGCAAGAGCGCTCCACGTGACCAAGCCCAGTGTCAGCAAAGCCATGAAACGTCTGCGTGAAGGCGGCTACCTGACCATGGATGCGGCCAAATGGATCAACCTGACGGAAGTAGGGCGTGAGATAGCAGAACAAGCCACGGAGAAACACCGCGTCCTGACATCCTGTTTGCTTTCCATGGGTATAGACCCCATCGTCGCCGAACGCGACGCTTGCGCGCTGGAGCACGCCATCAGCTCGGAAGCTCTTGAACAGATGCAGCGATTTATCGATAGGAAAGGCGGCGTATCGTAACGCTGCCCGGAACGAATCGGCGCTGGCGCGCTGATCGATGGGGGGAGTAACGGCTCCAAAAACAAAACCACCCGCTTCGGGGTGGCGCTGGACGCTTTCTTGGGAGGCGCTCTCGCCTCACGGCTCGGTCACGGTCCGGCTCTGACGGTCCACTGGACCGTCATTCACCACCGGACCGCAGCTTCGCACTTCTCGCCTGCGGGCTCGGTCACGGTTTGGCTCTCAGGCCCCACTGGGGCCTGATTCACCACCAAACCGCAGTGCTTCGCACTGCCCGGAACGAACCGGGCTGACGCGCTGATCGATGTGGGAAATGACTTCTCCAAAGCAAACAGCACCCGCATGGGGTGCTGTTTACTGTTGGAGGCGCCACCCGGAATCGAACCGGGGATGAGGGTTTTGCAGACCCGTGCCTTACCGCTTGGCTATGGCGCCATATGGAGCGGGAAACGGGGCTCG
>CACWJZ010000056.1 GCA_902761365.1 uncultured Eubacteriales bacterium
CTCCCACCTGCCCGTGGGGTACACGGAGGACGTGTTCTCCGCCCTGGACATCCAGGACGATCTGCAGACCCTGTACACCTCCGGCACCGTGTTCCACGCCTTCCTGGGCGAGAAGTTGCCCGACTGGAAGGCCGCGGCCAACCTGGTCCGGAAGATCGCCGAGAACTACAAGCTCCCCTACTACACCATGTCGCCCACCTACTCGGTGTGCAAGGACCACGGCTACATCACGGGCGAGCACTTCACCTGCCCCATCTGCGGACAGAAGACCGAGGTGTACAGCCGCATCACCGGCTACTACCGGCCCGTGCAGAACTGGAACGACGGCAAGGCCCAGGAGTTCAAGGACAGGAAGGTCTACAACATCGGCCGGTCCGTGCTGACCCATGTGGGGCCCAAGCCCGCCGCGGACGAAAAGCCCGTGTTCACGGCGCCCGTGGAGGAAGCCAAGGCGGAACCGGTGGCCGAGGTGAAGGAAGAGGTGAAGGCCGGCAGCGCCAGCATCCTGCTGTTCAAGACGCCCACCTGCCCCAACTGCAAGCTGGCCATGGCGCTCTTAGATAAGGCGGGCATCGCCTACACGGCCCTGAACGCCAACGAGAACAAGGAGCTGGTCAACCAGTACGGCGTGAAGCAGGCGCCCACGCTGGTGCTCCTCGAAAAGGACGGGTTCGCCTCCTTCCGCGGCGTCAGCGACATCAAGGGCTGGCTCATGGGGAAGAAATAGAGGTATTGATCGAAAGCCTCTGACCGGGTGCAAAACATAGTCGAAACCTTCACTACGTTTGGTTTCTCGTTGTTTTGCCCGTGCTACGCTTCGCTATATCTGCCACAGGCAGCGCTCAGCTTCGCACCCTTTCTTGAAAGAAAAGGTGACCAAAAGAACTTTATTTGGCAAAAGCTGTATACCAACCTAAGCTAACAATATTTCCTGACTTTTCTTTTTCGGTCCCTTTTTCTTTTCTTCCGAAAAGAAAAAGGGACAAAAAATAATGAGGTAAATGCTATGTACGACATCATCGTCATCGGCGGCGGGCCGGCGGGCATGACTGCGGCGCTCTACGCCCTGCGGAACGGCAAATCCGTGCTGGTGCTGGAAAAACACGGCTTCGGCGGACAAATCACCTACTCCCCCAAGGTGGAGAACTACCCCGGCACGATCCAGATGAGCGGCAACGAGTTCGCCGACAAGCTCCTGGAGCAGATCCTGGCCCTGGGCGCCGAGGTGGAGCTGGAGAAGGCCGTGTCCGTGGAGGAGGCGAACGGCCACAAGCTGGTGAAGACCGAGGAAGGAAACGCCTTCGAGAGCATGGCCGTGGTCATCGCCACAGGCGTGAAGCATCGGATGCTGGGCCTCCCCGGCGAAAACGAGCTGGTGGGCAACGGCATCTCCTTCTGCGCCGTGTGCGACGGCGACTTCTTCTCGGGCCAGACCGTCTGCGTGGCGGGCGGCGGCAACTCCGCGCTCCAGGAGGCCATCCTGCTGGCGGAGAAATGCAAGCAGGTCATCATCCTCCAGGACCTGCCCGAGCTCACGGGCGAAGCGACCCTGCAAACCATCCTCCGCAGCCGCAGCAACGTGACGATCGAGACCAACCGCAAGATCGTGGGCGTCCAGGCCGGCAACCACGGCCTCACGGGCGTCACCGTGGCCGACCGAATCACGGGCGCGGAACGGACCATCCCCGCCGAGGGCCTGTTCATCGCCATCGGCCTCATCCCCGAAAACGGCCCCTTTGCATCCCTGGCGGACCTGAACCAGTACGGCTACTTCGCCTCCGGCGAGGACTGCCTGACCCGGACCCCGGGCGTGTACGTGGCCGGCGACTGCCGGTCCAAGTCCATCCGCCAGCTTACCACCGCCTGCGCCGACGGCGCCGTGGCCGCCCTGGCCGCGTGCCGGTATGTGAACGAAAGGAAATAAGGACATATATTTATGCCGCTTTCTTCTCTTCAGTGAAGATAAGAAAGCGGCGGAAAGAAGAGAAGCTTAAGAATGGTAATCCTGATTACCGCTTAAGCTTTTTTCGTTGTATCAAATGCAGTATCAGCAATAGGAACGCCGCGCCCAGGAGTACCCCCGCGGCGTCGATGCACATATCCCGAAACTCGCAGGAGCGGCCGGGCACGAAGGCCTGCTGGACCTCGTCGAGAACGCCCCGTGCAGTGCCCAGGCCTAAGGCCGCGGGGAACGCCCGCCGGAGCGGCAGATCCACTGAGAACGCCGCGAAGGCCAGAACCCCCATCCCGGCGAACAAAGAAAAATGAGCGAGCTTGCGCACCACGAAGGACCACGCTTCCTTGCGCAGCAGCTGCTCCTCCAGGGGCAAGGCAGGAAAGCTTTTGTCAAAATGATCGATCAGCCAGCCAACGATCCGGCCGGAGGTCTGCTCGGAATCCGTCGCTGCCTCCGCGGAAAACATGAAGATGACGCTCATCCAGGTCACCACCAGCACCCAGAGCACCACGCGCAGCCACCTCTTTTTTCGAGCCGTTATATACCCCTCCCTTTTTTGGTTTTCTCCCAGTATACCGAAGTCGAGCTGAAAAGACAACCGGCTCCATCATCGAAGTATAGCGTTCTGCGGTCAGAACGACCCGGGCTATCCGGTTCGATGAAGGCGCTGTCAAAAACAGCACATCCGTTGCGCCTTTGTTCGTATCAAGCAACACAAAAAACGCCTTGATCCTCAATCACGGGACGTTTTGGCGATGATCAAGGAGAGATAGCCGGCATCGTCCGGAAGCGTCTCCACGCCCCGGTACAGCTTCTCCGCTTCCATGCCGCAGTTCTCCACGGCGAAGACCTCCTTTTCGCTGCCTCGAAGCAGCACTTTTATGTCGGCCATCTGGCGGGAGGATTTCATCAGGACACAGGTGCCGGGCCCCCGGAGCACCTCGCCCGCTTCCTGCGCCGCGGGCACCACATGGAGGGGCTCGTCCCACTCCACCAGGGGCAGGTTCAGCCTCGCGGCCGCCGCGCAGAAGGAGGGGACGCCCGGAACCATCTCCACGGCATACCCGTCCGACAGCAGGATCGACTGCAGATAGCTGAAGGAGCAGTAGATGGACGGGTCGCCCAGGGTGATGTAGACCACGTTTTTGCCCTGATCGAGATAGCTTTCTATGCGTCGGGCGCCCTTGACATGCTCCGTGTGGAGCAGCGCCCGATCCCGCACCATGGGCATATGGATCGGCACCAGCTCCTTCTTCGCCAGCTCCGGCACCATGGCCGCGGCGATCCTATAGGCGATGGCCTCCTGGGCCACCTTGCCCGGAACGGCGATCACGTCGTTCTCCCGGATAAGGCGGATGGCCTTCTGCGTCATCAGTTCAGGGTCGCCCGGGCCCACGCCCACGCCGTATGCAATGCCTCGCATGATCTTTCTCCTTCCTGTTCAGCCTTCCAGATGCTTCCGGGCGTCCGCTTCCAACTCCCGGTAGGTGGGATAGCTGGCCTGGTGGGCGTCGAAAAACCGCTTCAGCCCTTCGTTCACCGCCGCCATCTCCTCCACGGCGTTCATGGCGTGGTCGGAGGCGCAGATCTTCCCGATGACGGTGGAGCACATGATCCGGTAGACCCGATAGCACAGCTTCCTGTACTTTTCGCTGTGATAGTCCTTATCGGATGCGGGCAGGATCTCATGGCCGGCGCTTTCGATGGCCTGATACCCCTCGATGTTCGCGTCGATGATCCGGTGAAGATAAACCTTGTCCCGGCTGATCTTCTTTAGATCCCCGTCCGAGTGGTAGCAGGCGAAGCCGATGGGCATCACGAAGGCGGCGTGGCAGAGGAGATAATCCTCCATGTTGGGCTCATAGATGGCCTTGATCTTCGTGCCGTCGAATATTCTGCGGATCAAATCCTCGTTGGCGGGGTCGTCCCTGAGCTGGCCGATGGTGATCTTCTTCAGGGAGATGGACACGACCCGGTCCGGTTCCCGGTGACCGGCGGCCATATAGAACCCGAACAGCACGTTCTTGCCCTTGAGCTTTTCCCGATAGGCCGGGGCGCAGGGGTCGTTGCCGATGAGGGCGATGTTCTTTGACACGTTGTTTTGCAGGACCGGGATGACGCTGTCCAGCTGAGTGTATCGCATGACCACGAAAATCACGTCGTAGGCGTCGTCGCTTTTCAGCTCACGGATGACGGGGATGCGCCAGGTCCTTTTCCGCAGGGAGAATACCGGCCGGATGGTCAGCCCGTTTTGCGCCAACGTGTCCGCCCACGCCCCTCTCGCTAAAAGGGTCACATCCCTCCCGGAGGCAACCAGGTCCGCCGCCAGATTGGCGCCGATCACCCCGGCGCCGTAGACAAGAATCCGCATGATCCTTCCTCCCTTTTCCTGCTGTTCTAAAAAGTATACCGGAGCGCAGCGGCCCCTGTCAATCCAGGGGCAGCAAAACGGAGGAGTTGCCTCCTCCGCTTCGTGTCAGATGCCCTTTGTGTGTTCGGTCCGGATGGCCCCCTTGGCCGGGCCGCATTGGCTGCAGCCCTGGCAGCCGTGGCAGGCGCCGCAGGAGGCGCAGTTGCCGCCGCAGGGGGCCTTGCCCGCCCGCCGGTCGCAGACCATGACGCGGATCAGCAGGGCGACGATCACCACGATGGCGGCGATGAGGGCGATATTCACAAGATTGTCCGAAAGCCAGGACAGCATCATATCACATCCTTTTGGAGAGGGCAGCGCGGCGGGGCAGAGGGTTGCGGGCCTCACCGCGCTGCCGTATGGAGGGAGAAGTAAGAGAGGTATTACTTCACGGTCAGCTTCTGCGCTTCGGTATAGGGCTTGAAGAGCTGCCAGCAGAGGAGGCCCAGCATGACGAGGGCGAGGATCAGGCCCACGATGTTCATGCCGCCCGCGAAGAGCCGGCCCACCTGCCAGACGATGAAGGCCATGACCCAGGCAAAGCCGCACTGGTAGGCGATGGCGAACAGGGTCCACTTGGGGCTGTTCATCTCCCGCTTGATGGCGCCCATGGCCGCGAAGCAGGGGGCGCACAGGAGGTTGAAGATCATGAAGGCGAAGGCCGCCAGCTTCCCATGGCCGCCGGAGAAGGCGTTGAAGTCCTCGGCCACCTTGTCCCAGATCTGGTCGCCGTTCTCCTCCAGCTCCTCTTCGCCCTCCTGATCGTCGTAGGCGTACATGATGCCGAAGTTGGCCACGACCTCCTCCTTGGCTACGAGGCCGGTGACCGTGGCGGCGGTGGGCTTCCAGTCGCCGAACCCAAGGGGCTTGAAGATCACGGACACAGGCTGCGCGACCCGGGCCAGGATGGAATCGTCCATGGGCTCCACCTCGTCCTCGGGGATGCCCATGCGGTCGGCCACCTGAGCCACGTACTCGTCGGTGACCACGCTGTCGTCCTCATAGAGGTCCTCCACCATGCCGAAGTTGCCGTTGACGGTGCCGAAGCTGGTCAGGAACCAGATGACGATGGAGGAGATCACGATGACCGTGCCGGCCCGCTTGATGAAGGACCAGCCCCGCTCCCAGGTGCCCCGAAGGACGTTGCCCCAGGCGGGCAGATGGTAGGCCGGGAGCTCCATGACGAAGGGGGCCGGGTCGCCGGCGAACATTTTGGTCTTCTTCAGCATGATGCCGGAGATGACGATGGCCGCCACGCCGATGAAGTACGCGGAGACCGCGATCCAGGTGCTGCCGCCGAAGAGGGCGCCGGCGATGAGGCCGATGATGGGCATCTTGGCGCCGCAGGGCATGAAGGTGGTGGTCATAATGGTCATGCGGCGGTCACGCTCGTTCTCGATGGTCCTCGAGGCCATGACGCCGGGGATGCCGCAGCCGGTACCCACCAGCATGGGGATGAAGCTCTTGCCGGAGAGGCCGAAGCGGCGGAAGATACGGTCCATGATGAAGGCGATACGGGCCATGTAGCCGCAGTCCTCGAGGAGGCACAGCATCAGGAACAGGACCAGCATCTGGGGCACGAAGCCCAGCACCGCGCCGACACCGGCCAGGATGCCGTCGGAGATGAGGCCGATGAGCCAGGGTGCCGCGCCCCAGCCCTCCAGGATGGCCCGGGAGCCCTCCTTCAACCAGGCTTCGCCCAGCACGTCGTTAGCGAGGTCCGTCAGCCAGGTACCGATGGCGACGCCGCCGTCCGCCACGGACTTGCCCATGGCGAGGGCGTACACCAGGAACATGACCAGGGCGAAGATGGGCAGGGCCAGGACGCGGTTGGTCACGATCTTGTCGATCTTGTCGGAGACGGACAGCTGCCCCTTCCCCTTCTTCTTATAGATACCCTTGAGCATCTGGCCGATGTACACGTACCGCTCGTTGGTGATGATGCTCTCCGCGTCGTCGTCCAGCTCCTTCTCGGCGGCGACGATGTCCTGCTCGATATGGGCGCGGACGCTGGAAGGGATCTTGAGCTGTTCCATGACCTTCTCATCCCGCTCGAAGATCTTGATGGCGTACCAGCGCTGCTGCTCCTCGGGCAGGTTGTGGACCGTGACCTCCTCGATGTGGGCGAGGGCGTGCTCCACCGGGCCGGAGAAGCTGTGCTGGGGGATGGTCTTGCCGTTCTTCGCGGTCTCGATGGCCGCCAGGGCCGCATCCTTGATGCCGTCGCCCTTGAGGGCGGAGATCTCCACGATCCGGCAGCCCAGCTGCCGGGAAAGCTCC
>CACWJZ010000057.1 GCA_902761365.1 uncultured Eubacteriales bacterium
CTTCTCCGCGGTCTCCCGCATGTAGTCGGAGACTTCAAGGTTTTTTCCGGAAATGGAAATACGCATATCTTTCACTCCCTCTGACGCGATCATATCGTTTCCTCGCGCCTATTAGTATATTACCACAGAATCGCTCTTTTGTCCTTGCCTTTTTGAAAATTTTTCTGCTTGTTTCAATTGTTTTTCTTTTCGCCAAAAAATGTCGGGTCGGCCTTGATTCTTGGGCCATTCTGTCGTATACTATATACCAATTATTTTTCAAGCCCTTCGGGGCGGCATGAAAAGAGGTAATTCCATGAATTTCGTATTTATATCCCCCTACTTCCCCCACACCTACTGGAACTTCTGCGACCGGCTGAAGAAGAACGGGGTTAACGTGCTGGGCATCGGAGACGCACCCTACGACAGTCTGGAGGGGAATCTCAAGAACGCGCTGACGGAGTACTATCGGGTGGACACCCTGGAGAGCTACGAGCAGGTCTTTCGGGCCGTGGCCTTCTTCTCCTTCAAGTACGGCAAGATCGACTGGCTGGAGTCCAACAACGAGTACTGGCTCATCCAGGACGCCAGGCTGCGCACGGACTTCAACATCACCACCGGCGTGAAGTATGAGGAGATCGGCTCCTGGAAGCACAAATACGGCATGAAGCCCGTCTACGCCTCCGCCAACATCCCCACCGCCCGGTCCCACCTGGTCACGAACGAGGCGGCAGCCAAAGCCTTCCTCAGCGACATCGGCGGCTATCCCGTTATCGTCAAGCCCGACGTGGGCGTGGGCGCCGCGGACACCTGGAAGCTGGAAAATGACGAAGACCTGCGCGACTTCTTTGAGAACAAGCCCGACGTGCCCTACGTCATGGAGGAGTTCATCTACGGTGACATCTACTCCTACGACGCCGTGGTGGATTCAAAGAGCGAGGTGCTGTTCGAGAACTCCGCCGTGTTCCCGCCCTCCATCGCGGATCTGGTGAACAACGATCTGGAGCTCGCCTACTACACCCTGAAGGAGGTGCCCCCGGCCCTCCAGGAGCTGGGCCGCCGGACGGTGAAGGCCTTTAAGGTCAAGAGCCGGTTCGTGCACTTCGAGTTCTTCCGACTGACCCGCGCCCGCAAGGGTCTGGGCGAGGTGGGCGACTTCGTGGCCCTGGAGGTGAACATGCGGCCCGCCGGCGGGTACACCCCGGACATGATGGACTACGGCCACGCCACGGACGTGTATAGAATCTGGGCGGACATGATCACCGCCGACAAGCGCCTGCTGCCCCCCAGCGGCCAGGACCACTGGTGCGTCTACGCCAGCCGCAAGGACTCCCGCACCTATAAGCACACCCACGAGGAGATCCTGGCGAAGTACGGCGATCGGATCACCATGTGCGAGCGGATGCCCGAGATCATGTGGGCCACCATGGGTTGCATGATGTACATGGCCCACGCCTACAGCGAGCAGGAGGTCCAGGAGTTCATCCAATTCGTCCAGGAATGGGCCTGAGAGGATAGAGCTATGCAGGAATGGTATGAGCGTCAATACAGCCCCATTTTGAACCGGGACATGGAGCACGCCCTCATCGGCCACGATGGGAAGCTGTGCCTTGCCTTCGCGCCCCAGAACGGGCACACCTGGGACTTTCGCAACTTCGGCATGGTGGAGACTGTGCGGCCCTGGATCGACGCAGGGCGGCTGAAGATCCTGCTGGTGGACAGCATCGACGAGGAGACCTGGTCCGATGCCAACGGCGACGGCCGCTACCGGATCGAGCTGCAGGAGCGGTGGTTCCACTACATCATGGAGGAGCTGCTGCCCCAGTACCTGCACTGGGATCAAAAGGCCATGGCCACGGGCTGCAGCATGGGCGGGGTCCACGCGGCCAACGCCTTCTTCCGGCGGCCGGATAGGTTCGACACGCTGATCTCCCTGAGCGGGCTCTTCGACGCCAGCCACTTTTTCCACGGGTACATGGACGATCTCGTGTACGCCAACTCCCCCATCCACTTTCTGCCCAACATGCCCACCGACCATCCCTGGATGGATCTGTACCGCCAGAGCAGCATCATCTTCTGCTGCGGTCAGGGCGCCTGGGAGGACGAGATGCGGGTCGATTCCCACGCCCTGGACGTCATCTTGAACGAGAAGGGCGTGCCCCACTGGGCCGACTTCTGGGGCTACGACGTGAACCACGACTGGCCCTGGTGGAAGAAGCAGCTGCCCTACTTTATGGGGCATGTGCTGGGATAAAGGACCAAAAGCACAGCGCCGACGCGGATGCGTCGGCGCTGTTTGTTGTTTGCTTACTTTCTGCCCCGGCCGCCCCTGCCCCGGGACAGGGTAGCGTTGGGGTTGGTGAAGTCGATGTTTAGGGCGTCCGCCACGGCCTCCAGGATGCCGTTGGAGGAGAAGGTGGCGCCGCTGACGGTGGACACGTCCACCCCCTGGGCGTTGAGGATGGCGGCGATCAGGGAGGACTGGGCCCGGCTGAAGTACTGCCGATCGTCCTCGGAGGAGAGGACGGTCACGTCCGTGATCCTCCCGCCCGCCACGGTGACCTGGACCTGGGTGGCGCCCCGGTAGCCGCTGCCGCTGCCGGTATAGACGCCGTCCGCGTAGGTGCGGGCGGCAGAGGACTGGCCCTCGGGCGCGGTGACGGCGGGCTGGGTCTCCTGAGCGGCGGGCGTCTGCTGCTGCGGCTGGGCGGGATCGGCCCCGTTGGACTGGGTTTTATCCTGGCCAAACTGACCCTGCCCCCTGCCCCTGCCGCCCTGACGGCGGCCTTGACCCTGGCTGTTGCCGAAGCCCTGGCCGTTACCGAAGCCCTGGCCGTTACCGAAGTCCTGGCCATTGCCGGAGCCCTGGCCGTTACCGAAGCCCTGGCCCGGCTGACGGTCCTGACCGGAGGCAGCGCCCTGGTCCGCATTGGAGCGCTGGCCCCTGCGCGGATGGGTCCCTTCCCCCGCTTCACCGGTGGACGGGGTCATGCCAAAGAAGCCGCTGCCGCCCTCCGCCTGCTTGCGGCCGCCCCTGCCCTGGCCATGGGTATGGGTCTCAGCCACCGCCGGCAGGCCGGAGGTGTCGAGCTGGAGGGCGTTGGCCACCGCCTCCAGGATGCCCCGGCAGGAGTAGGTGGCGCCGGTGACGGCGGACACGTTCACGCTCTGCTCCTGGAGGATGGCCGGGATGACGCCGGATTGGGCCCGCTGGAAGAAGTCGCTGTCGTCGGGGCTCGAAAGGATGGTCACGTCCGTGATGCGGCCGCCGGACACGGTGACCTGGGCGGAGATGGTGCCGCGGAAGCCGGTGCCGGTGCCGGTATAGACGCCGTCCACATACCGGGTGCTGGGGGAGGCGGACTCGGCGGAGGCCACCTGGCCCGCGGAGAAATCGCCGGTATAGGCGGTGGCGGTGGCGGCGGTCTGCTGGGGCACCGCGATCTTGCCCACCTGGATGAGGCCACACAGGGCGAGGGCCGAGGTCGTGCCCGCCACGGCGGGATGGGGCAGGGTCTTCAGAGCCTGGGGATGGCAGGCGGCCACACATTTCATGCAGTCGATGCACTCCCCGGAGCGGACGAAGAGGTCCTCATGGACGGTCACGCCCATGGCGCACTCATGGGTGCAGCGCTGGCAGCCGGTGCAGGCGCTCTCCTGGCGGCGGATGCGGAACAGCCGGGCCGCGGACAGGGGCGTGAACAGGGCGCCCAGGGGGCACAGATACCGGCAGAAAACCCGCTCCACAAAGAGGGACAGGACGAGGATAGCCAGCAGCAGCCCGAAGCCCAGGGTGGGGACGGCCTCCGCCATGAGGCTCAGGTTCCCGGAGAGCAGGGCGCCGAACACGCCCCAGGGGCTCAGGGAGCTGTCCACGGGGAGCTGCAGGGCCCAAACGAAGAGAGCCACGGCCAGCAGCACGGCGTACTTCACGTATTTCAACAGCTTGTCCACCCTTGCGGGCACCTTGCGCATGCCGGGCAAAAGCTTCCGACCGGCGAAGGACAGCAGCTCCTGCAGCGCCCCGAAGGTGCACATATACCCGCAGAAGAACCGGCCCCACAGGATCGTCACGCCCAGGACCACCGCCAGGGTGATGAGGCTGCCGCTGAGGGCGGAGAAGACGAAGGTGCCGGAGATGAGGGCCACGACCACGTCCCTAAGGGCGTTGAACACGGTCAAAAACAGGCCGGGGAACAGCAGGAAGGACAGGAGCTGCACCCCGTGGCGCAGCAGCTGGGTCTTGTCGGTTTTCTGCCAGAGGGCGGCAGCTTTGTTCAGAATGGGTTTCATACTATGCTCCTCTCTACGCGACGCTCACTTGACCGTCGCTCATGGTGTTGGTTTTGTTCGTCAGGCGAAATTCGTTCTTCAGACCCCGGGTGATGAGCACCTGACCCTGATCCGTCACGAAGATGGCGTCCATGCCCTGCTCCGTCAGCAGCGGCACGCTCCTCTCCGGGCCCAGGATCAGCGCGGCGGTGGCGAGGGCGTCCAGGGCGGCACCGTTCTCCCCCACCAGCGTCACGGACATGAGGCCACTTTTAGACGGGTAGCCGGTGCGGGGGTCTACGATGTGGTGGTACCGGTGGCCGCCCAGCCAGGCGAAGCGCTCATAAACCCCGCTGGTGACCGCCAGGCGGTCCTCCAGCATCAGTGTGCCCATGGGCGCCCCGGCGGGACGGAAGGGGTCCCGGATGCCCACCGGCAATCGGCCGCCCAGGGAAAGGACCGTGCCGCCCAGATCCAGCAGGGCCCGGCGGACGCCGTGCTGCCGAAGAAACTTTCTGAGCCCATCCGCGGCGTACCCCTTGGCGATGCCGCCCAGATCGATCCGCTGGCCGGGGCGATGGAGCATGGCCGTCTGGCCCTTCTCGTCCAGAAGGATGCTCCGCCAGTCCACCAGCTGCAGGGCCTGCCACACGTCCCCGTCGGCGGGCAGCTGACGCCGCTCCATGGCCTCGCGCCAGAGCTGGGCAAGAGGGCCCACCGTCACATCGAAGGCGCCGTCGGTCAGACCCCCATAGCGTCGGGCCTGCTGCAGGACGGCGAAGGTGTCCTCGTCCACGGCCACGGGCGCCACCCCCGCGGCGCGATTGATCCGGGAGATCAGACTGTCCGCCTGGAAGCAGGACCAGGCCTGGTTGAGGCGCAGCAGGTACGCCCGGGCGTCGTTGGCCGCCCCGGGTCCCTCGGCATCGAAGATGGTGATGATATGCACGGTCCCCATGGCGGGGAAGGCCTTCTCGATTGTCATCGGCTTGCGCTCCTGTCCATTTCGTTTCTATGGGTGCAGGATACCCTGTCAAGCCTAAATCAACCTGAAAAGCGAAAAATTCTCTATTTCCGCCCCAAACAGCTCATTATCCTGAGCAATTGCTGCATATCCAGCCCTCCGTTTTCGGGGGGCTTTTTGTTGGGCGGCGGGGGCGGCGGCGGACCGGGGGGAGGCGGCGGCAGGGGCACGCCGAGACGCCGGGAGAGCTCCTCCGCCAGGGTCGGCGGCAGCAGCGGCCCCACGCAGCGCACATACTGCTCCACGCCCAGACGGCCCCGCTCGGCCCGGACCTGCTCAGCCAGGACCAGGGCGCAGGTCAACGGATGGGGTGGCGGCATAGGCGGTCCCGGCGGGCAGTCGGGTCGGTTTTGATTCGTGAATCCGTTCATACCCTTATCCTATGCGCCTCTCCCCTGCCTTGCCACAAGGCAACATTTGGGGCCATGCCGCATAGACTGATACCATAAGGGGGTGATCCCAACGACGCCAGAGGAAATGGAACGGTTTTTGAACGAACGGCAGAACAGCGGCGAGGATGCGCTCATGGACGAGCTCAAGCGCATGACCAAGGAACAGGAGCAAAGCGGCGAGATGAGCCCCACCCGCATGGAGGAGATCTATTCGACCCTCTCCCCCTTCCTCACCGAGCACCAGCGGGCGAAGATGCGGGAGGTCATACGACGGTTGAAAGAATAGGGGCGGCCATAATGGCCGCAGATAATGGAGGCGTAATAGTTTGTCATCGGTGTGAATCTTTTGTCAGCATGGGTTTCCGCCCTTTACGAGGGCGGTTTTTTGTGGTACACTTGCATATTGAAAAAGTATGCAGAGTTGTGTGAACATTCCGTGTATCACACAACCTGCAGTTTGTGCCTTTGCTGCGGACCAACGCAGCAATTTCGCAAGCGAAACCGGCAAAACTGTCACGAAAGGTATAGGAATTGAATGGGATTTTTAGATAAGCTGCTGGGCAACACCAGCGAAGCCAAGCTGAAGAAGATGCGGCCGGTGGTGGCGAAGATCAACGCGCTCGAGCCCAAGTACCAGGCCATGACCGACGAGGAGCTGCGGCAGCAGACGGTGCTCTTCAAGGAACGGCTCAACAAGGGCGAGACCTTGGACGATTTGCTGCCCGAGGCTTTTGCCGTGGTGCGGGAGGCCGCCGTCAGGACCGTGGGCATGCGCCACTTCGACGTGCAGCTCTTGGGCGGCATGGTCCTCCACCAGGGCCGGATCGCCGAGATGAAGACCGGCGAGGGCAAGACCCTGGTGGCCACCCTCCCCGCCTACCTCAACGCGCTCACCGGCAAGGGCGTCCACATCGTCACGGTCAACGACTATCTGGCCCGTCGCGACGCCCAGTGGATGGGCAAGATCCACCGCTTT
>CACWJZ010000058.1 GCA_902761365.1 uncultured Eubacteriales bacterium
GGAGCGGGTGCCGTTGTAGGCGTAGGTCATAACGTCGGACTGCACGGTGGCCAGCTGGTAGATGCCGAAGGCCATGTTCTGCAGGTTGTCGGCGGAACCACCGGTGGACACCACGTTGACGCTCATAATGTCGGGGTTCTTCTCATTGAGCACGTTGGCCAGCACACCGCCTACCGCGAAGTAGGTGCCCGCTTCACCGCCGGTACCCATGGTCAGCTGCTCTTTCGAAGCGGCCAGAGCCATAGGGGATGTGGTGAGGACCATGATCGCTACCAGGATAATCGCCAGAAACTTTTTCATGATAGATCTCCTTTTCCTGTTTCGTTTTTTTGCCGGAGATGATTCGGCCCTTATATTGTAAGGCACCTCCTCAAAAAATTCAAGATGTTTCCCCTATTTTTTACGATGTTTCCCGTGTAATTATGCGCAGGGGCCACATTTTGCAGCGTTTCCTGCATATTTGACAAAATTGTATCATTTCTGCAGTTTATCCTGCAAGCGCCATCGCTGCAGGTTTTTTCCTCCGTAGGGGAGGGGCTTGCCCCTTCCGCGACAGGGAGAGGTCATGCACAACAACGAACACCTCCCTCTGACGGGGATCGAGTGCCCGGAAAAGGCCACGATACAGCTAAGCCTCCCCTGTTCCGCAAGTGCGGAATGGGGGAGGTGCCCCGAAGGAGCGGAAGGGGTCTCAGCGAGATCGGGCGAAGCCCATGGGAAAGGGGGGTGCAGGCAGCGGCAACTGCACGTGACGGAAGGAGAGAACCCCCGTGGGGAAAAGTGATGTTTGCTGCGCCAGTGATCTTATCCCAGCAGCCGCGCCGCCGCCCGCCGGGCCTCGAAGAGGATGCGATCCCTGTCCAGGGTCAAAAAAGCCCCGTTTTCATACAAAATCTGCCCGTCCGCCATGGTCATGCACACGTCCGCGGCCTGGGCGGCATAGAGCAGGTTCGACAGGGGATCGATGCAGGGCGTCAGGTGCGGCCGGTCCATGTCCACGGCGATGATGTCCGCCTTCTTCCCCACGGCCAGGACGCCCGTGTCCGCCCGGCCCTGGAGCCTGGCCCCGTGGACCGTAGCCATCTTCAGCACCTCACCCAGGGGCAACAAGGTGGGGTCATGCTGCACGCCCTTGTGGAGCAGGGCGGCAAGGTGTATCTCCTCCAGCATATTGAGGTTGTTGTTGCTGGCCGCCCCGTCGGTGCCCAACGCCACGGTGAGCCCCTCGGCGACCATGGCGGGCACGTCCGCCACGCCGCTGCCCAATTTTAGATTGCTCTCCGGGCAGTGGACCGCGACCACGCCTCGGTCCTTCAGCAGCGCCCGGTCCTCCGGCGTGAGCCAGACGCAGTGGGCCGCGTAGGCCCGCCCGTCGAAGGCGCCCAGCTTATCGAACCATTGGGCCGGGGTCAGACCGTACTTGTCCACGCAGGCCTGCTGCTCCGCTGCCGTTTCCGACAGGTGGATGTGCATGCCCGCGCCCCGCTTGTGCGCCTCCTCGGCGGCGGCGCGGACCATCTTTTCCGTGCAGGTGTACTCCGCGTGGATAGAGAAATCCACCGTGATCCGGCCGTTGCCCGCCCCGTGCCATTGGTCGTACAGGGCCAGCATCTCCCGCATCCGGCGGCAGGCCATGGGCGCCTCGTCGGGGTCGAAGGACTGCAGGGGGCGGCAGAGGTTGGCCTTCATGCCGGAATCGAGGACACTTTGGGCGGTGTAGCCCGCGCCCATGTACATGTCCGTGAAGGCCGTGGTGCCGGAGGCGATCATCTCCAGCATAGAGAGCTCCATGCCGATCCGCAGGTCCTCGTCCGTGAGCCGGTCCTCCACGGGGAACACCGTGTCGAACAGCCATTCCTTCAGCGGCAGGTCGCTGCCCAGACCCCGGAGCAGGCTCATGCCCGTGTGGGTGTGGCCGTTGACCAGCCCCGGCAGCAGGAGCTTGCCGGTCATGTCCTTGGTTTCGTCGTAGGCATCCCGGGGCGCTTCCGTCCCGATGTAGTCGATCCTGTCTCCGTCGATGCCCAGATACCCGTTCTTCAGGCAGGTGAAGTCATCCTTCTCCCAAACGAGCATGTCCCCATGCGCCAGCAATCGCTTCATATGTTTCTCCTTTTTTATAGGTATCTATTTAAAGCATGCCGCTTTTCTTGTAAGAAAAGCGGCACAAAAGAACTTTAAGAATGGAAGGATGGTCCGTGGCGAAGCCTATTTTATCTTCTTAAGCTTCTCTTTTTTGCGCCGCTTTTTTCTCTTCACCGAAGAGAAAAAAGCGGCAAAAGAAATCTTCTTTATTCCTTCTTCTCTTCTTTCGCCTTCAGCGCGGCCTGCTCCTTCTGATACTTCTTCTGAAGCTTCAGGGCCTTTCGGCGCTCCCGCCGGGCCTTGCGCTTGGCGCCGCCCTTGATGATCCGGACCACGACGAGCACGATGATCCCCAGGAACACCACCCACACCAGGATCACGGGCAGGTCGGACACGAAGTTGATGCCGAACCGCTGCGCGCCTTCCTTCACGTCCTCCCAGTTCTCCTTGAACCGGCGGGCGATCTCCTGCGAAGCGGTCTCCTTCTCCACGGCGGTCTCCCGCTGGACCTCCTTCACGTTCAGGTGCACAGAGGAGTAGGCGATCTGGTCGTCGAAGGTGCGGAGCGTGGACTCGTAGCTCTCGATCTCATAGAGCACCTCGGAGAGCCGGCTCTGGATGGTGATGATGTCCTCCACGGTCTCGGCCTTCTCCAACAGCGTCATCAGGGTCTGCTGCTCGGTGCGCAGGGCCTTCACGTGGCTCTCCAGGTCCACGTAGGTCAAGGTCACGTCTCGGGTGTACAGGTTCCTGTAGGTCACGTTGCCCAGGTCCGACACCTGGTCGCAGAAGGCGTCCAGGTTCTCGGCGGGGATGCGGGCGGTGATGTCCGCGGACCGCATGCGGCTCTTGTTGTAGCTGTTGCCGTTGACGCTGGAAGCCTCCACATACCCGCCGGTGGCCAGGATGGCCTGGTTCAGGTTGGTGATGAACTCGTCGAATTCCCGGGTCTGGACGGACAAATCCCCGTTCTTGATGATCTTCCGGCCCGCCACAGCCCCGGTAAGATTCCCGCTGTCCCCGTTCTCCTGGGCGGTGGTGGTGGACACCTTGCCGGCGGCCTTGGCGTTGCCGTAGTAAGCTTCGTCGGCCACGGCGGCGGGCGCCTCCATATCGTAGGCGACCTCGGCGGGCTCGACGTAGCTGTCGTACGCCCGGGCGGCGGCGGTCTTTTTGCTGGCGCAAGCCCCCAGCGGAAGCACCAGACAGAGGGCCAACAGGATGGCCAGTATCGCTCGATCACGTTTCATGTTCGTTTCCTCCCTTTTGGTTTCACCACCAATACCGGACAGGCCCGCCCCAGGTTGCATGAACGTCAAATTTTTCCGTTCAAAGCCGGCCGCACGCCCACCACGTCGTCGTCTAAGAGCACCGTCACCGCCATGGTCCCCTTGCTGAACCGGTCCTCCAGCCGAAGCTGCTCCGTGTTCAGCGGCGTCTCCGGGCTGCGCCGCTGGACGATGACGATGTCATAGGGCTCCTTCACGGGCCGGGCCCAGACGATCCGGGTGCCGTTGCTGCCCCGCTTGTTGAAGTCGAAGGTCTTGAGCCCCTTGCCGCCCCGGCCCTGGGGCTCGTATTCAAATAGGAAGGACCGCTTGGAGAAGCCCCGGTCCGTGACCAGCGCCAGCTCCCCTTCGTCGTCGGTCTGGCCCGCGTAGACCACCCGATCCCCCTCGTCCAGCTTGATGCCGCGGACGCCAGAGGACACCCGGCCCATGGAGGGCACCTCCTCGGCGGCGAACCGGATGCTCATGCCCTTCTCCGTCACCAGCAGCAGGCTGAGCCCGTTCGCCCGCTCCACGCCGAGAAGCTTATCCTTGTCCTTCAGGTTCAGGGCGGCGGTGCGCTTGGCCCGCACGCTGTACTCCGCGCAGGGGGTCCGCTTCACGGCCCCGCCGGCGGTATAGAAGAGATAATCCCCCTCCCCATCCTCCGGGAACACGGCCACGATCTGCTCGTTCTTCTCGAAGGCCAAAAGGGACGTGAGGCTCACCGCCCGGGCCGTGGGCCGGGTCTCGGGGATGTCGCTGACGCTGAGCATCAGCATGTCCCCCCGGTCCGTGAACAGGCGGAGCTTCTGATCGCCCATGATCTTCACCACCTGCCAGGGCTTGTCGGCGCTGATCTCCCCCAGGGTGAAGAGCCGGGCGGGCCACTTGCGGACCTTCAGATCCGCGCAGAAGGCCACGGCCATCTCCTCGGTGACCGCCGCGTTCTCCTCGGTGAGCTCGATCCGGGTGTCGCCCTTGACGATCTGGGTCCGGCGGGGCACCGGGAACAGCTTCTTGATCTCCAGCAGCTCCTTCTTGATGAGGGCCATGAGCTTCCGCTCGGAGGCCAAAATCCCTTCCAGCTCCGCGATGCGCCGCTGCACGTCGTGATACTCCTTCTCGATGGCCACCAACTCGAGATTGGTGAGCCGTTGCAGCCGCAGATCCAGGATGGCCTGGGCCTGGACCTCGGAAAGGCCGTATTTGGCCATGAGCTTTTCCTTGGCCTCCTTGGGGGACTTGCTGCCGCGGATGAGCTTGATGACCGCGTCCACGTGGTCCACCGCCACCATGAGGCCTTCCAAAATGTGCTCCCGGCGGCGCGCCGTCTCGAGCTCGCACCTGGTGCGCCGGGTGATGACGTTCTTTTGATGGCCGATGAAGTATTTGAGGATGCTCCTCAGGTCCAGCTGCTGGGGCTTGCCCTCGGCGATGGCGGTCATGTTCACGCCGAAGGTGCACTGGAGGTCCGAATACTTGAACAGGGCCTGGAGGATCTTCTCCGGGTCCGCGTCCTTCTTCACCTCCACCACCGCCCGCATGCCCTGGCGGTCGCTCTCGTCCCGAATGTCCGCCACGCCCGCGAACATGGCCTTCTTCTCCTGGGTCACGGTCAAGATCTTCTGCAGGGCCGCGGCCTTGTTGATGCCGTAGGGGATCTCGGTGATGACGATCAGGGTCTTGCCGTTCTTCTGCTGCTCGAAGTGGGTCTTGGCCCGCATGGTCAGCTTCCCGCGCCCGGTCTCATAGGCCGCGGCGATCTCCGGGGAGTCGATGAGATACCCGCCGGTGGGGAAGTCCGGGGCGGGCATGATCTCCATGAGCTTCTTCAGGCTCACCTTGGGATCGTCGATCATGGCCACAGCCGCGTCGATGGCCTCGCCCGGGTTGTGGGGCGGGATGTTGGTGGCAAGGCCCACGGCGATGCCCGAGGCCCCGTTGATCAGCAGGTTCGGGAATCGGCCGGGCAGCAGGTCCGGCTCCTTCAGGGTGTCGTCGAAGTTCAGCGAGTAGTCCACCGTGTCAAGGTCGATGTCCCTGAGGAGCTGCATGGCCGCGTCGGTCATGCGCGCCTCGGTGTACCGCATGGCGGCGGCGGTGTCCCCGTCGATGGAGCCGAAGTTGCCGTGGCCGTCGACGAGCGGCAAACTCATGGCGAAGGGCTGGGCCATGTGGACCATGGCCTCGTACACGGAGCTGTCTCCGTGGGGATGGTATTTGCCCAGGCAGTCGCCCACGATGCGGGCGCTCTTGCGGTGGGGCTTGTCCGGGGACAAGCCCAGCTCCAGCATGGTGTAGAGGATGCGCCGCTGGACGGGCTTCAAGCCGTCCTCCACCCGGGGCAGGGCCCGCTCCAAGATGACGTGCTCCGCGTAGGGGATCATGGAGTCGTGCATGACCTCGTCCATGCTGCGGTAGAGGATGATCTCCTCCTTCTTCGGTTCTTCGGGATTCTTTTTCATTGCCGTTCTCTCAGCTTCTCAAATGCGGTCTTGTCCTTGTTGAAGTCGGCGTAGGAGAAGATGTACTCCTTCCGGGACTGGACCTTGTCCCCCATGAGCACCGTCACCAGGTGCTCCACGTCCGCCGCGTCCTCGATGTGCACCCGGGTCAGCCGCCGGGCCGCTGGGTCCATGGTGGTCTCCCACAGCTGTTCCGGGTTCATCTCGCCCAGGCCCTTGTACCGCTGCAGGGTGTAGTTCTTGCCCACGGTCCTGAGGGCCTGCTTCAGGGCCGGGTCGTCGTAACAGTAGATGGGCTTAGCGTCCTTCTTCTGGACCCGGTAGAGGGGCGCCATGCCGATGTACACGTGGCCCTGGTTGATGAGCTCCCGCATGTACCGGTAGAAGAAGGTGAGCAGGATCGCCCGGATGTGGGCGCCGTCCTGGTCCGCATCCGCCAGGATGATGACCTTGTCGTACTTCAGGTTCTTGATGTCGAAATCCTCGCCGATGCCCGTGCCGAGGGCCGTGATGATGGAGCGGAACTCCTCGTTTTGGAGCACCTGTTCGAGGCGCTTCTTCTCCACGTTCAGGGGCTTGCCGCGGAGGGGCAATATGGCCTGGAACCGCCGGTCCCGGCCCTGCTTGGCGGAGCCGCCGGCGGAGTCGCCCTCCACGATGAACAGCTCGTTGATGGCGTAATTCCGGCCGGTGCAGCTACTGAGCTTCCCCACCAGGGGCGCGTTCTCCAGCTTGTTCTTCTCCCGGGCGTTCTCCTTGGCCTTGCGGGCGGCGGCCCGGGCCTTGCTGGCCTTGATGGCCTTGTCGGTCACCACCGCCTCCACCGCGGGCCGGGCCTCGGTGTTGCCCAGCTTCGTCTTGGTCTGGCCCTCGAACTGGATGTTGCGCATCTTCACGGACAGGACCACGGTCAAGCCCTCCCGGAAGTCCTCTCCGGCCAGGGAGGCGTCCTTGTCCTTGATGAGCCCGGTCCGGCGGCAGTAGTCGTTCATGCACTTGGTGAAGGCCGCCTTGAAGCCGGTCTCGTGGGTGCCGCCCTCGGAGGTGGGGATGTTGTTCACGTAGGAGAACAGGTTCTCGTTGTAGCCGTCGTTGTGCTGGATGGCGAGATCCACCAAGATGTCGCCGCTCTTGCCGCCGATGTGGATGGGCGTGTCGTAGAGGGGCGTGCTCTCGCTGTTCAGGTACCGGACGAAGTCGGAGAGGCCCCCTTCAAAGCAGAACTCGTCCCGCCGGCTCCTCTTGCCGGGGCGCTCGTCGCTGAGCGTCAGCTTCACGCCGCGGTTGAGGTACGCCAGCTCCCGCAGCCGCCGCATGATCACGTCATAGCTCCACTCCACGGTCTCGAACACCCGATCGTCGGGCATAAAGGTGATGAGGGACCCCTGCTTGCGGGTGCGGCCGGTCTCCGTCAGGGGGTACTTGGGCCGCCCGGAGACGATCTTCCCGTCCGGGCCCTCGGTGCTCTCGAACTCCTGCTTGTAGGACCGATTCTGGGTGAACACCTCCACGGTGACCCACCGGGAGAGGGCGTTCACCACGGACGCGCCCACGCCGTGAAGGCCGCCGGAGTAGCCGTAGGAGTCGTAGCCGAACTTGCCGCCCGCATGGAGCTGGGTGAAGACCACCTCCACGCCGGACACGCCCAGCTTCTCGTGGATGCCCACGGGGATGCCCCGGCCGTTGTCGAAGACCGTGGCGGAGCCGTCCTTGTTGAGGGACACGTTGATCTCGTTGGCGTAGCCGTTGGCCGCCTCGTCGATGGCGTTGTCCACGATCTCCCACAACAGATGGTGGAGCCCCTTGGGGCCCGTGGTGCCTATATACATGCCGGGGCGCATCCTGACCGCGTCCAGGCCCTCCATGACCGTTATGTTGGAAACGGAATAGTTGGATTCCATATCTTGTGCATTCCTCCCAAATCTTACAGGCCAGTATACCACACCTTGTGGCTCCTTCGCGTGTCTTTCCCTTCGATTTTACCGAATGTTCATAGGAATAGAATAAAAATATGCGGCTTTTCTTGAAAGAAAAGCCGCCCAAAAGAACTTTAAGAAGATATTCTGTTTTCGCCGTGTTGCCTATATCTCTTCTTAAGTTTCTCTTTTTGGCACTTTTTCTCTTTATACAAAGAGAAAAAGTGCAGAAGAAAAACCTCAATCCTCCCGTAAATCCGTCAGTAACCACCCCGTCCCGGCCCAGACCTTCAGGGCGGAGCCGCAGTACTGGCAGACTTTGGAGCCCACGATGGGCACGGGGGCGCCGCAGTTGGGGCAGTTGGCGTGCTTGACGCCGGTCTGGGTGTCCGTGGACCAGGCGGCCAGGTACTTGAGGATCAGCCGCCGCTGCCGGGTGGTGCCGGCGGCGTCCTGGAAAGCGGCCGCGGCCTGGAAGGTCAGCACCCGGTCGTGGGAAGCGTCGTCATAGGCGGCGAGGGCGGCCTTGTGGACCTGGATGCCCCCCGCCACGTCCGGGGGCAGGAAGCTGGGAAGCCGCTCCTTGAGCTGGTCGGAGATGCCGTCGGTGTAGAGGCACCGGCCCGCCTGGGCGCTCTCGTAGAAGGTCTTCGCGTCCTTCAGCACCCGCTGGCGGATGAGCTCGGGGTTGTACTCAGGAAAGTCCCGGCGGATGCGGTCCAGGAGCAGAGGCTCCGCCGAGGACAGGGACTTGGGCGTGGCCTCGACCTCATAATCCGCCTTCTTCAGGATGTCCGTCACGGTGGAGGCCAGGTTCCCCACCCTGCGCGCGGCGCGGATCACGTACCGCAGGGCCACCAACGCCCCGCCCACTATTACAATAATAAGAATGATCCCGCCTGTGGCCTCCATAGTCCGCCCTCCTGGTCTCTTTGCGAAAAGTATAGCAAACCCGAAGCCCCAAGGCAAGAGGCGGCGGGCGATTCGTGATCGGCCCCTGCGGGTCACGGATACTGCCGCGCGGTACAGCCGCGCGCACACAAACCGCATTGGAGGAGCGGCAAGCGAAAGCAGTACGATCCAGTACGCGGCCATCCGTTTCGACAGACGCAGCGGATCCCATGCCTCAAAAACCCGCTGCCCGGTACGCCGCCGGCCCATGGGCAACAGGCGGGCCTCCGCCCATTGAAACCGCGGTCTGTCAGGAGACGGCCATCTCGGCGATGGCTTCCACCTCCACCAGCACGTTCTTGGGCAGGGTCTTCACCGCCACGCAGGAACGGGCGGGGCAGTCGCCGGTGAAGTACTTGGCGTAGACGGCGTTGAAGGCGGCGAAGTCGCCCATATCGGCGAGGAAGCAGGTGGTCTTGATGACGGTCTGCAAACTGGCGCCGCCGGCCTCCAGGACCGCCTGCAGGTTTTGCAGCGCCTGCTCGCTCTGCACCTCGATGGTGTCGCCCACGATGGCGCCGGTCTTGGGGTCCAGAGGGATCTGGCCGGAGGTGAACACCAGCTTGCCGCTGATCATGCCCTGGCTGTAGGGGCCGATGGCCCCGGGCGCGTTGCTCGTTTCGATCTTTTTCATGGAATGGATTCCTTTCGTAGGTATTTATTGGAAGCCTGATCCTTTTTCTTGTAAGAAAAAGGACCAAAAAGAACTTTGATTGGGATGTACGGCATGCATAACTGCCCTATTATCCCGAATAAGTTTCTCTTTTTCCGCCACTTTGACCATGGGCAAAACATAGTCAAAACCTGCACTTTGTTTGGTTTCTCCTTGTTTTGCCCGTGCTGCGCCTCGCTGTATCTGCCGCTCCGCACCCTTGTATTAAGAGAAAAAAGCGGCAAAAGAAAACTCCCTAATACACGTTCCAATCTATCGGTTCCTGGCCGGAGGCTTCCAGGATGGCGTTGGCTTTGGAGAAGTGGCGGCAGCCGAAGAACCCGTTGTAGGCGGAGAGGGGGCTGGGGTGCACGGTCTCCAGCTTCACGTGCAGGGGGTTCGTGATGAGCGCCTTCTTGCTCCGGGCGTTGGCGCCCCAGAGGAGGAACACCACGGGCGTCTCCTTGTTGTTCAGCTCCGAAATGATCCGGTCCGTCAGCGTCTCCCAGCCCTTCCCCTTGTGGCTGTTGGGCTCGTGCTCCCGGACGGTCAGCACCGTGTTGAGCAGCAGCACCCCCTGCCTGGCCCAGCAGGTCAGCTCCCCGTGGGGCGGCCGGGCGATGCCCACGTCCTGCATGAGCTCCTTGAAGATGTTCTGCAGCGACGGCGGCGGCTCCACGCCCTTCTGGACCGAGAAGCAGAGCCCGTGGGCCTGGCCGGGGCCGTGGTAGGGGTCCTGGCCCAGGATGACCACCTTGGTGTCCGTGAAGGAGGTGTACTTGAGGGCGTTGAAGATGTTGTGCATGTCCGGGTACACCACGTGGTGGCGGTACTCCTCGATGAGGAACTGCCTGAGCTCCAGATAGTAGGGCTTGTCGAATTCGCCCTTGAGATGCTCGTCCCAGTCGTTACCGATGTGTACCATGGCCTTGTCCCCCTGTCGATGGCTTCTATAGGAACAGTATACCCGCTCCCGGACCCGATGGCAAGCCCCCGGCTGGGGGCAGGCTTTCGCCGATTTCGGGAAATATATTTTTCTGACGGGGAGAAAACCGCCCCAAATCGTTTGCAATTCCCAAAGCAAACGGGTATACTACTATTTGGTGCTTTTGTATGGGTCTGTGGTTGCAAGTCGAGGCCAGTCGCAGGCGAAACGATCCACGTAAGCGGGCAAAGCCCCGTGAGCATGGTGCGGCTTGCTTAGAAGTAAGACCAACCGGGAGACCGAGAGAGGCAGTAGTGGGGAGCCATGAGGGCTTAGGAGCGAACCCTCCTGTTGGCGAGTGTGGGGGCAAAGACCAGGTCAGCCATACACCGGCATCAACAAAATACCAAAAGGGGAAAATACCATGTTCGAAGACAAAGTTTTGATCTGCAGGGATTGCGGCCGTGAGTTCACCTTCACCGCCGGTGAGCAGGAATTCTACGCCGAGAAGGGCTTCCAGAACGAGCCCGTCCGCTGCAGGGAGTGCAGGAACAACCGCAAGAACGCTTCTCGCA
>CACWJZ010000059.1 GCA_902761365.1 uncultured Eubacteriales bacterium
CTGGACGAAGGCGTCGCAGATGTCCTTGAGGCTCATGCGGCTGACGGGCCGAAGCTCCGCCACCACGATGGTGACGATGATGGTCCAGAAGGCGCCGCGAATGACGGTGACGCCGCTGAAGATCAGCATGTACAGCAGGAACAGGATGGGGATCAGCAGGTGGCCCCGCTCCTTCATCACGTCCTTCACCTTGGGCATCTGGTCCTTGGGCAGGCCGTTCAGGTTATCCTTGGTGGCCCGCATCTGGACCTGGATGATGATGCCCAGGTAGTAGATGAGGGCGGGGATCACGGCCGCCTTGATGATGGCGCCGTACTTCACACCCAAAGTCTCCGCCATAACGAAGGCCGCCGCGCCCATGATGGGTGGCAGCAGCTGCCCGCCCACGGAGGCCGTGGCCTCCACCGATCCGGCGAACTCCTTGGAATAGCCCGTCTTCTTCATGAGCGGGATGGTGAAGGTGCCGGTGGTGACCACGTTGGCCACCGCAGAGCCGTTGATGGAGCCCAAGAAGCCGGAGGCCAGGACCGCCACCTTGGCGGGACCGCCCTTGGTGTGGCCCGCGATGGCGTTGGCGATGTCGTTGAAGAACTGGCCCATGCCGCACTTGTTCATGACCTCGCCGAAGATGATGAACAGCACGATATAGGTGGCCGACACCTTGATGGACGTGCCGTAGATGCCGTAGATGTCGGTGGTGAGGTAGGTCACGATCCTGTGCCAGGTGTAGCCCCGGTGCTTGAAGATGCCCGGGAAGGACCGGCCGAACAGGGCGTAGAGCAGGAAGATGATGGACAGGATGGGCAGCGCCCAGCCGCTCAGGCGGCGGGAGGCCACCAGCACCAGCACGATCAGGATGGTGCCCAGGATGATGTCGATGTTCTCACCCGAGAAGCCGGTGGAGATGAACACCGGGTAGCGGATGAAGACGTAGATGGGCATGATCACCGACAGGGCGATGAAGATCCAGTCGTACCAGGCGATCTTCTTGCGGCTGGACTTCTTGAAGGCCGGATAGAGGGCGAAGCCCAGGATGAGGATCAGGCCCACGTGGATGGCGTGGTGCTTGATGTTGACCATCTGCAGTAGCCGGATGCCGGACGCGTAGGCCAGATGGTACAGCGTGAAGGCCAGGCAAAGGAAGTAGATGACCTTCTTCAGCCACGGCTTATCGAAATTGCGGGTGCGGGATTCCTTCTCGAATTTCTCCATGATCTCCGCGCCCTTGGCGGCGTCCAGCGGCTGTGCTTCCTCCGCCGGTGCCGTTACGGTTTTGTTTTCAATGTCGGACACCTGATAGATACCCCCTTACTGTGATGATTTCTCCCCGTATCCTGCTGGCGTCCGGCAGGCTCCGGAAGTCGAAGACCTCCGCCCCGTTGATCTGGAGGCCCTTCATGTAGGTCGCGGACGTGATCCAGGAAAACTCAGGGAAGACGCTGTTGATGTCCTCCATCCACACGAGGCCCCCTTCGACACGGGTCGGCACGTCCATCTCCGCCGGGATCCCCGCCCCATAGCCCGCCACGGCGATGGCGTCCAGGTTGAACGAATCGTCCTCCCGGACGGTGTAGAACTCGTACCAGGGGATGTGCTCGAAGGAGTGCTCGATCTCCAGCCTAAGCTTGTCGCCGGCATGGATGGGGGCAGAGAAGACCACCGTTTTCCGCACGCGGTCGTAGAGCTGGAACGCCTTGCCCACAGGGGCGAAGAACCCCCACCATACAAAACCGCCCAGCAACACGATGGCGAGGGCGAAACTCCAACGGCCGCGCTTCTTTCCGTTCATCTCACGTTCCATGAATAATCGAAGTCGCGGGAGGCATACACGCCTCCCGCGCAGCTTCGGATGTTACCTTATTTGATGTAGCCGTTGTCCTTCCAGAACTGCTCGGCACCGGGGTGCAGGGGCAGCTGGATGTCATCGACGCCGAAGGTGATGTCGATGTTCTTGTTGGCGGCGTTGTGGGAGGCCTTGATGGTGGCGATGTTCTGGAAGATACCGGTCAGCAGATCGTAGACCATCTCATCGGACAGATCCTTCCGGACCAGCATGATGTTGTACACGAAGACGCCTTCCACATCCTCCTTGTTGTTGTAGGTGTTGGCGGGGATGACGCTCTTAGCATAGTAGGGGTACTCGCTGACCAGCTTCTCGCGGCCTTCGCCGTCGATGGGCACGACCACCATGTCATAGCTCACGCCCAGCTCCATGACCGTGGCATTGGGAAGGCCGGAAGTCACGAACACGGCGTCGCACTGGCCGTTCTTCATGTTGTCGATGGCCTCGCCGTATGCCAGGTAGTCGGGGGTGATGTCGTCATAGGTGATGCCGTAGGCGTTGAGGATCATGCGGGCGTTGATCTCCACGCCGGAGTTGGCGGCGCCCACGCCCACGCGCTTGCCCTTGAGGTCATAGACGCTCTTGATGCCGGTGTTGGCGGTGGTGACCAGCTGCACGTAGTTGGGCCAGAGGCGCATGAGCGCGCGCAGGTCGCTGGCCTTGTCCTTGCCCTCATAGGCGCCGGTGGCGGTGTAGGCCTGCATGACGGCGTCCTGCATAGCGATGGCGATCTCGCAGTCACCCTTGAGGATGTTCTGGATATTCTGTCCGGTGGCGTTGGTGGCCTCCGCGGAGGTCTGATAGCCGTAGTCCTTCAGGGCGGTGGCAAAGGCGCCGCCGATGGGGAAGTAGATGCCGGAGGTGGGGCCGGTGCCGACGGTGAGGAACTGGTTCTTCCGGTCGAACTTGGCGGCCTTATCCTTCAGGGTCTCCGCGGCGGGAGCGGCTTCGGTCTTGGCGTCCGTCTTGGTCTCGGTGGCGGCTTCCTTCTTACCGCAGGCAGCGATAGAAAGGATCATGCACAGGACCAGCAGGATGGCGAGCAGTTTCTTCATAACGATTCTCCTTTTTCTTATATTTGTTGCGTCGATCCGTTGGCAACAATATGGAAATATTGTAAAGCAAGCATGAAACATTTGCAATATATTCCCTTCATTTTTTTGCAGTTTTTTTCATAAACACCCGGAAACCGGGCTTTTTATGCAGCTTTTGATTCATTTTCATGCTTGACTGCAAAACGTCCTTCATTTGGCGGCGGCGGGCGCTCCCGCCGAAGCTCCGGACCGGGCGGCGTCTTTCGTTGCATATGCCGTAGGGAAGGGACTTGCCCCTCCCGCCCGACCTTCGCTCCGCCGCGGGCCGGGCAAGCCGCGGCCCCTACGGCACCGGAACTCAACCCTCGCTTCCTTTCCGTAGGGGCGATTCATGAATCGCCCGCCTTCGCCCTCAATACCGGTTGTGCACCTTCTCCGCGAAGCAGAGGAGGTCGTGGACGGGGAGGACCGTGCCGTCGTCCAGGATGGCCTTACCGCTCATACGGCCGAAGACCTGGTGCTGGTCGGAAACGAGAACTTTGAAGTCGATCTTGGCCGCTCGATCGAGGATCGGCACGAAATCCATCTCAAACCGACCGTCGGAAGAGGAGAAGCGCCAGGATTTCATATAGCTGTCCTCCGGGATGTGGAAGGTGATGTCGTCCAGCTTGTGGACCTTCCCGTCGTAAAAGAGCACGTTCTCCGTGGCGGCCCGGGTGTCGCCGAAACCGTAACCGATGTTGAACCCGAAGGGCACGCCGTTTAGATCCCCGTTGCCGCTGCCCCAGAACCAGGTGTTGTCGTAGGTCCAGACGCCCCGGCCCCAGTCCAACGTGCCGAAGTCCGTCTTGGGGTCGAAGGTATAGCGGACGCCGTCAAACTCCATCCAGCCGGAGGCTCGCATGCAGTTGATCTTCTGGTTGTAATAGAAATGCCTGTCCTTGGGCCAGGGCGTGGCGATGACCATGCTCTCCATGTCCGGCTGCTGGAGGGTGATGTCGCAGGCGAAGGGCTTCTCCCCCCAGAACCGCTCGAAGCGGCAGGTGATCCGCCGCTGGCTCGGCTCCGCCGTGAACCGCATCTGCAGGCGCTTGTCCTCGTAGACGGTCTCGCCGCGGGCGGAATCCGCCGGCAGCTTCAGCTTCCCCAGGGGGAAGGTGTTGAGCACCGTCTCCGTGTGCTCCCAGGGGCGCTGGCCCAGGCCCAGCAGGGACACGGACTGCAGACCGATGTACCCGTCGTCGGAGATGGTGAAGGCGCCGGCGAAGTCGCGGCCCATGACCAGATAGTAGTCCCACTCCTTGATGCGCCATGCGGGCGCCTTGATCCTGCTCCGGTCGTACCGCTGGATAAGATGCCGGGACCAGCCGGGCTCCGTCAGGTTCCCCGCCTCGTTCAGCAGGTCCCTGGGCTCCGTCACTTCGTGATTGCGCATGCTCTTGCTCCTTCCCCGCTTGTTTCTGCCCATAGTGTACGGGAAAACCGGGTCCGATGCAACCGGTTTTTTCGTCTCCCGGCAATATGTCGTTCCCATCTTCCGGCGGGAACGGTTCTGTGGTATACTGGATCATAAAGCAGCGGAAGGAGGCGGTCGCCATGTACTATCACGCTTCGCCCGTGGGCGGCATACGGCAGCTGGAGCCCCGGATCTCCAACCATGGGGTCCCCCTGATCTACTTCTCCCGGAAGCGGGAGAACGTGCTGGTGTACCTGAGCAACGCCATCGAGAAGTATTGCCGGGAGACCGGCTTCGTTCACCAGGGGCCGTGGCAGAAATGGGGCCCCTACGGCTTCGACAGGGACGGCATCCAGCGCCTGGAGGAGTACTATCCCGACGCCCTGATAAAGACCTATAAGGGCGTGTCCGGGTACATCTATGGGGCGAAGAGCATCCGGGAGGCGGCCTTCGATCTGCACATCCCGGACGCCGCGGTCAGCCGCGACCCCGTCCCCGTCCACACGGTGGAGTTCGTGCCCGACGCCTACGAGGCCATCCTGCAGGCGGAGCGGGCGGGGCTCATCCGCATCATGCGGTACGAGCAGATGCCCGAGCGGATGCGGGCATGGAATCGCAAAACCATTCGTGAGGAATACGAGGCCAACCTGGATCACCCGGATTACCGGCACTTTTTGAAGGGCACCTTCCCGTACATCCTGCAAGACGACAGGGAGGACGAACGATGAACGCGACCATACGACGGGTCCGGCCGGGCGACGAAGGGACGCTGGCGCACATCCAATCGGAAAGCTGGAAGGCGGCCTTTGCCGGCATCATCAGCGCCGAGACCCTGGCGCAGCATACCGACGTGGAAAGGCTCACCGCCATGTACCGGCGGCTCCTGGATGCGGGCAAGGGGAACGGCTACCTCCTTTCGGTGGCGGACCGGCCCCACGGCATCGCGTTTTGGGACGCGGCCCGGGACGCGGAGCTTGCGGGCGCGGCGGAGCTCATCTGCATCCACAGCCTGCCCGACAACTGGCGCCGGGGCTATGGCAGCTGCATGATGGACCGGGTGCTGAAGGATATGCGGGCCGCGGGCTATGGGCGGGCCGTCCTGTGGGTGTTCCGGGACAACCTGCGCGCCCGGGCCTTCTACGAGGCGAAGGGCTTCTCCCTGACGGACATGGCAAAGCCCGCCTTCGGCGCGGAGGAAGTGCTGTATGCTATAGAGCTGTGAAGCACGAAAAACTGCTGAGGAAAATCGAGATTTGAATGGATGCCGAGGTGCTCAACGATGAGACGTTCTTTCCGCGAATGGCTGATTCGCATCCTGATTTTGATGGTCGGGCTGACCATCGCCCACCTGGGAGTCACCCTGTTTCTGCTGACAGAGCTTGGCTCCGACCCCTTTAACGTCCTGATCCAGGGGCTGTTCCGCACGCTGTCCGCCTGGACGGGGTGGCGCGTCCTCAGCCACGGGCGCGTCCACATCGCCGTCAGCCTCCTGATCATCCTGATCCTTCTTCTCACGGACCGGCGCTATATCAAGGTCGGGACCGTGCTCTGCATGGTTTGCGGCGGCCCGATCATCGATTTCTTCACGCTGCTGCTGACGCCGCTTTTCCCGCAGGACATGGCGCTGCCGCTGCGAATCGCGATTTTGGCGGCGGGCTGTGTGATTTTGGCCTACGGCATGACCATCGTGATCAAATCCGATGCGGGGACCGGACCCAACGATCTGGTGGCCATCGTCATCAGCGACAAGCTCCACGCCAAATTCAGCCTGGTCCGGATCATCGTAGACGCCTGCTTCATCGCCGTCGGATGGCTCCTCGGCGGCACGTTCGGGATCGGCACCGTCATCTGCGCGGCGCTGGTCGGCCCGGTGGCCGGCGTCTTCCTGCCATACAACCAACGGATCATCGAAAGGCTCCTGCATACCTTTCTGAAATCGGACACTTGAATCCCCGTTTGCCGGACTGATGGATCATACCGTGGAAGGCGGTGCAGGCACATAGTGAGACCCGTATCGTATAAGAGTTTTCAAAAGGGGTTCTCGTATAATAAGTCTTCACAACCCAATTAAACTGACAGCCAGTTCTTTCCAAAAGCCGACTGTCAGTATTCTGTATGCTTGGGGCTACCCCCTATCGTTAATTTGTTATTGTTCCGTTTCCTTCTTTTTCTTGCGGGAGGCGACCCACAACGCGCCGCCGCAGCCCACCGCGGACATCGCCATTATGCTCGCCCACAGCGCGGT
>CACWJZ010000060.1 GCA_902761365.1 uncultured Eubacteriales bacterium
GCCACCCACTACAACGAATTTGCCTTCCCTGCCGGCATGCTGACCGTGGATATGCTCTCCGACTCCGGCACCACCGCCATGACCGACGTCCAGTGGTCCTCCATGTTCCTGGGCGACGAGTCCTACGGCCGGAACAAGGGCTACTACGTCCTGCTGGAGGCCTTCCGAGACATCTTTGAGCGGGGCGGCGAGAAGAACTGGAAAAAGTCCATCGACCTGATCCGCACCGACTGCCACGACATCGAAAAGATGATGAACGAGCTCTACCTCTGCGAGTACGAGGGCGGCCTGTTCAACGGCGGCGCGGCTCAGCTGGAGCGTCCCAACGCCTTCCTGATCCAGCAGGGCAGAGCGGCGGAGTCTGTGCTCTTTGAGATCGTCAAAAAGATCATGAGCGCCCGTCATCCCGGCAAGGTTTTCACGATCCCCTCCAATGGCCACTTCGACACCACCGAGGGCAACATCAAGCAGATGGGCTCCGTTCCCCGCAACCTCTACAACAAGGAGCTCCTCTACGAGGTCCCCGAGGGCGGCAAATACGAGAAAAATCCCTTCAAGGGCGACATGGACGTGAAGAAGCTGGTGGAGCTCATTGAGGCTGTGGGCCCCGAAAACGTCCCCTTGATCTACACCACCATTACCAACAACACCGTCTGCGGCCAGGCCGTCTCCATGAAGTCCATCCGGGAGACCGCCAAGGTTGCCGCCAAGTACGACATCCCCTTCATGTTCGACGTAGCCCGCTGGGCGGAGAACTGCTACTTCATCAAGGTCAACGAGGAGGGCTACGCCGACAAGTCCATCGCCGAGATCGCCACCGAGATGTTCTCCTACTGCGACGGCTTCACCATGTGAAGGTCAAGCAGATCTCCTGCTACGGCAACGACTCCTACGGCGGCATGTCCGGCCGTGACATCATGGCGCTGGCTGCCGGCCTCTATGAGGAGTGCAACTTCAACTACCAGGAGGCCCGTGTGCAGCAGTGCGAATACCTGGCCCAGGGCTTCTACAAGGCCGGCGTCAAGGGCGTCATCCTGCCCGCCGGCGGCCACGGCGTGTACATCAACATGACCGAGTTCTTCGACGGCAAGCGGGGCCATGAGACCTTTGCCGGCCAGGGCTTCTCCATCGAGCTGATCCGCCGCTACGGCATCCGTACCTCCGAGCTGGGCGACTACTCCATGGAGTACGACCTGAAGACCCCCGAGCAGCAGGAGGAGCTGTGCAACGTGGTCCGCTTCGCCGTGAACCGCAGCCAGCTGAGCCAGGAGCACCTGGACTACGTCATCGCCGCTGTGAAGGCCCTCTATGAGGACCGGGAGTCCATCCCCAACATGCGGATCGTCAAGGGCCGCACCCTGCCCATGCGTCACTTCCACGCCTTCCTGGAGCCCTACGCAAACGAAGAAAAGTAATCCCCACAATTCACATACACAGGAGGTTAATTCCATGAGCGAACTCAAACGCACCCCGCTGTACAACGCCCACGTGGCGGCCGGCGCCACCATGGTGGACTTCGGCGGCTGGGAAATGCCCATCCAGTACCCCACCGGCATCGTGGCCGAGCATCTGTACACCCGTCAGTTCTGCGGCATCTTTGACGTCTCCCACATGGGCAGACTGATCATTGAGGGCCCGGACCGGCTCAAGTTCCTGCAGCACGTGCTGACCAGCAATGCCGCTGCCCTGACCCTGAACAAGGCCCAGTACTGCATCATCCCCAACGAAAAGGGCTGCGCCGTTGACGACGCCTATCTCTACATGTTTGACGAGGACAGCTACCTGCTGGTGGTCAACGCCTCCAACACCGACAAGGACCTGGCCTGGTTCGAGCCCATCGTCAAGAACTACGACTGCCGGATCCGCAACATCACCGGCGAGACCATCTCCATCGCGGTCCAGGGCCCCGAGAGCGGCAAGCTCCTGGCCAAGCTGGCCGGCGTGGAGGAGGTCACCGTCCCCGCCCGCAACAATCTGTCCATTCTGGATCTTGAAGGCCACAGGACCTGGATCTCCCGCACCGGCTACACCGGCGAGCCCATCGGCTATGAGATCTTCCTGAAGAACGAGGACGCGGAATGGGCCTGGAACCGGCTGATTGAGCTGGGCGCCAAGCCCGCCGGCCTGGGCGCCCGGGACACCCTCCGCATGGAAGCCATGCTGCCCCTCTACGGCGACGAGATGGGTGTGGACGAGGACGGCGCGGAAATGCCCATCTTTGCCCTGGCTCTGGCCCGGTTCGCGGTCTCCTTCGACGAGGCCAAGGGCGACTTCATCGGCCGCGCCGCGCTGGAGAAGCAGGCTGCCGCCCAGACCGCCTTCCGGGAAAAGCGGGGCACCGCCGCGGATCTGGAGATCCTGCCCAAGCGGGTCCGTCCCATTGCTCTGATGGACCGGGGCGTCATGCGCCACGGCATGGCCGTCTACCAGAACGGCGAGAAGATCGGCTATATCACCAGCGCCACCATGATCCCCTACTTCAAGACCGAGGGCGAGGGCGCCGAGGCCAGGCTGCTGGAGGAGACCGGCAAGCGCGCCATCGGCATCGCCTACATCAAGGCCGACGTGCTCACCAACAGCGAGGTGGAGGTGGACGTCCGCGGCAAGCGGCTGAAGGCCGTCATTCCCCTGAAGCACGTTACCAACAATGTGCCCCCCTACGTCATCCCCGTCATTGCCCACAACTGATTTCAAATAACCAATACTATTTACGGAGGTATTTACAATGAATTATCCCAAGGAACTGATGTACACCAAGGACCATGAGTGGCTCAAGGAAGAGGACGGCGTGGCCGTCATCGGCATCTCCGAATTCGCGCAGGACGCCCTGGGCGACGTGGTTTTCGTCAACCTGCCCCAGGAGGGCGACGAGGTCGTGGCCGGCGACGCTTTCGGCGACGTGGAGTCCGTCAAGGCGGTTTCCGACCTGCTGAGCCCCGTGACCGGCACGGTCTGCGCGGTCAATGAAGAGCTGCTGGATTCCCCCGAGCTGCTGAACTCCGATCCCTACGGCGCCTGGATCATCAAGGTCGAGAACGTCACCGACAAGGAAGAGCTCATGGACGCCGACGCCTACGAGGCCTTCTGCGCTGAGGAGGGCTAAATGGGCAGTTACGTTCCCGGGACCCAGGCGGAACGGGAGCAAATGCTGCGGGCCATCGGCATGGAGCGGGAAGACCAGCTCTATGCCGACGTGCCTGAGCAGATGCTGCTCCGTGAGCCCCTGAACATCCCCTCCGGTATGAGCGAGCTGGAGGTCAGAAACGCCATGACCGAGCTGGCCGAGCAGAACAAGGTCTTCAAGACCGTGCTCCGCGGCGCCGGCGCCTATGACCACTATATCCCCAGCATCGTCAAGTATATCCCCGCCAAGGAAGAGTTCCTGACGGCCTACACCCCCTATCAGGCGGAAATGAGCCAGGGCGTGCTGCAGTCCATCTTTG
The DNA here is from genome assembly GCA_902761365.1 of uncultured Eubacteriales bacterium. Taxonomy (GTDB): domain Bacteria; phylum Bacillota; class Clostridia; order Christensenellales; family CAG-138; genus RUG472. The sequence continues at coordinate 3,444 of CACWJZ010000060.1, forward strand.
AGTATCAGACCATGATCTGCCAGCTCACCGGCATGGACGTGTCCAACGCCTCCGTCTACGACGGCGCCACCGCCGCCGCCGAGGCCGCCGCCATGTGCCGGGACCGGAAGCGCACCGTGACCCTGGTCTCCGGTGCTGTCCACCCCGACACCATCAATACCGTCCGTACCTACTGCTACGGCTCCAACACCGAGCTGCGGGTCGTTCCCTGCAAGGACGGTGTCACCGATCTGGAGGCCCTGCAGCAGATGCTGACCCCGGAGGTCTCCTCCGTCCTGGTTCAGCAGCCCAACTTCTTCGGCCAGCTGGAGCCTGCCAAGGAGATCGGCGAGCTGGTCCACAACGCCAAGGCCATGTACATCCTGTCCTGCGATCCTCTGAGCCTGGCCATCCTGCCCACCCCCAAGGAAGCGGGCGCGGACGTGATGGTGGGCGAGGGCCAGTGCCTGGGCCTGCCCATTGCCTGGGGCGGCCCCTATCTGGGCATCATGGCCACCACCGCCAAGCACATGCGCAAGCTCCCCGGCCGTATCGTGGGTGAGACCACCGACGATGCGGGCAACAAGGCTTACGTCCTGTCCCTGCAGGCCCGTGAGCAGCACATCCGCCGGGAGAAGGCCAGCTCCAATATCTGCTCCAACGAGGCTCTCTGCGCCCTGACCGCCGGCCTGTATATGGCCACCATGGGTCCCGAGGGCATGCGGGAGGCCGCAAAGCAGACCGCTGCCAAGGCCCATTATCTGCAGGCCGAGCTCTGCAAGCTCCCCGGCGTGGAGCTGAAATACAAGGGAGCCTTCTACCAGGAGTTCGTCACCGTTTCCCCCAAGCGCTGCGAGATCCTCACCGCGCTGGAGGACGCCGGCATCCTCGGCGGTCTGCCCCTGGGTGAGAACGAGATCCTCTGGTGCGCCACCGAGAAGGTTACCAAGGCCGAACTGGACAAGGCTGTCGCTGTTGTGAAGGAGGTGCTGGCGAAATGAAGCTGATTTTTGAGAAGAGCGTTCCCGGCCGCCACAGCAGCATTCTGCCCGCCTGCGACGTTCCCGAGGTCGACCTGGGTGTCAAGCGCGAAGAGCCCCTGAACCTGCCCGAGCTCTGCGAGAACGACGTTTCCCGCCACTATACCCAGCTGTGCCAGCGGGTCCACGGCGTGAACTGCGGCTTCTATCCCCTGGGCTCCTGCACCATGAAGTACAATCCCCGCATCGACGAGGAAATGGCCGCCCTGCCCGGCTTCACCAACGTGCATCCCCTGGCCCCCAAGGCTTCCGTCAAGGGCTCCGAGGCTGTCCTGGAGCTGGCCGCCAAGTACCTCTGCGAGATCGCCGGCATGGACGGCATGACCTTCCAGCCCGCCGCCGGCGCCCACGGCGAATTTACCGGCGTGCTGCTGATCAAGCAGTACCACGACGCCCGGGGCGACAAGGCCCGGACCAAGATCATCGTCCCCGACTCCGCCCACGGCACCAACCCCGCCACCGCTGCCATGTGCGGCTATGACGTGGTGAACGTGGCCTCCGCTCCCAACGGCTGCGTGGACCTGGAGGCTCTGAAGGCCGTTCTGGGTCCCGATACCGCGGGTCTGATGCTGACCAACCCCAACACCGTGGGCATCTTCGATGAGAACATCCTGGAGATCACCCGCCTGGTGCATGAGGCCGGCGGCCTGTGCTACTACGACGGCGCCAACCTGAACGCCGTCATGGGCCACGTCCGTCCCGGCGACATGGGCTTCGACTGCATCCACATGAACCTGCACAAGACCTTCGCCACGCCTCACGGCGGCGGCGGTCCCGGTGCCGGCGCGGTGGGCTGCAAGGAGTTCCTCAAGGGCTTCCTGCCCAAGTCCGTCCTGATGGAGGGCGAGGGCAGCATCCAGGTCCGGGGCTTTGCCGGCAACTTCCTGGTTGTCGTCCGGGCTCTGACCTATCTGATGACCCTGGGCAAGGAGGGCATCCCCGAGGCCTCCACCAACGCGGTGCTTAACGCCAACTACCTGATGCAGAAGATCAAGGGCACCTTCACCCCCGCCTTTGACCGGGTCTGCATGCACGAATTCGTGCTGGATCTGTCCGAGTTCAAGAAGGAGACCGGCGTGTCCGCCCTGGATGTGGCCAAGTCCCTGATCGACCACGGCATGCATCCCCCCACAATGTACTTCCCGCTGATCGTCCACGAGGCTCTGATGCTGGAGCCCACCGAGACCGAGAGCAAGGAGACCCTGGACGAGGCCGCTGAGATCTTCCGCGCCCTCTACGCCCAGGCCTACAGCGATCCCGACTATATGCACGCTGCGCCCCACCATGCGCAGATCGGCCGTCCCGACGAGGTCAAGGCCGCCCGGAACCCCATCGTCCGCTGGACTGAGGCATGATTGAGCGGCTGCTGGTCTGCCGGGCTCGGGGAACGGACCCCTATGAAAACCTCGCCCTGGAGGAGGCTTTGCTGAACCGGGTCGGGGAGGGGGAGCTGATCCTCTATCTCTGGCAGAATGAGCGCACTGTGGTCATCGGAAGAAATCAAAACCCCTGGAAGGAATGCAGAACCGCCCTCCTCACGGAGGAGGGCGGTCATCTGGCCCGCCGCCTCTCCGGCGGCGGCGCTGTTTTTCACGACCTGGGAAACCTGAACTTCACCTTCCTGATGCCCGCTGCGGACTACGACCTGCCCCGTCAGCTCACGGTCATTGAGCGGGCCTGTCAAAGCCTGGGCATCCCCGCCGAGCGCTCCGGCCGCAACGACCTGCTGGCCGACGGGCGGAAGTTTTCCGGCAACGCCTTCTATCAGCACGCGGGCAAGGCCTACCACCACGGCACCCTGATGGTGGACGTGGATATGGAGATGGTCCAGCGGTATCTGAGTCCCTCCAAGGCCAAGCTGGCCGCCAAGGGCGTGGACTCCGTCCGCTCCCGGGTGGTGAACCTGCGGGAGTTTGTCCCCGATCTGACCGTTGACGACCTGAAAACCGCGCTGGTTTCTGCGTTTGCCTCCGTCTATGATGTAGGGACAAGCCTTGCTTGTCCGCCGATTCGCAAAAACCTTCCCAACCTGTCATTGCGGGATCAGTCCGCTGACTGGTCGCGGCAATCCATTCTCCCGTCCTCCCTCCAAACGCTGACACCCGACGAATTTGACCTGGGGGGGTTGCGTGCCAAATACGCCTCCGACGCCTGGCTCTATGGCCAGAAGCTCCCCTTCACCCTCTCCGTGGAGGACCGATTCCCCTGGGGCGGCGTGGAGCTGCAGCTCAACGTGAACGAGGGCGTGATCCAGGCCGCGAAGGTCTATACCGACGCCATGGATGAAACCCTGGCCCCCCGGCTGGAGGCCGCCCTCACCGGCTGCGTCTTCCGCCTGCCCGCCCAGCGATCCGCGCTGGAGGCCCTGACCCTGCCGGAGGAGCAGAAAGTGAACCTGCTGTCCCTGTTGGAACGGAGCCTTTAATCGATCCGGCAAATCACGATTTGTATGATCGTAGGGGCCGATGCCCACATCGGCCCTGACGCAAAAGGGTATAAAGGGCGGATGTGGGCATCCGCCCCTACGAGCAATTTGCCGAAGCCCATTTTATCAACCAAAAAGGAGACCATCCTATGAACAACTTTGATCTGATCATCATCGGCGCGGGACCCGGCGGCTATGAGGCTGCCCTGCACGCCGCCAAGCTGGGTCTCAAGACCGCCCTGGTGGAGCGCCGGGACGTGGGCGGCACCTGCCTGAACCGGGGCTGCATCCCCACCAAGACCCTGCTGCACTCCGCC
>CACWJZ010000061.1 GCA_902761365.1 uncultured Eubacteriales bacterium
TGGTATTCAGATTAAAAGTGATCGAGGATGCGTTGACCTGGAAATAGGGGGCTATGCGGAGAAATTTGCGCAGTTCTCAAATGACAACAGAGGTTTGATAGAAGAAAAACGGCTTTATGTAAGAACAGCTTCAAAATCGCTAGCGATAAGAAAGTATATCGATACGATTGATTTTACAATGCCTTTCGATTCACAAATACCAGCATTGACAAAGGCCTTTGATGCGGCAAAAGAGCTGCAGGAGTTGATCCCAAGGATAAACATCCGATCCCCATTTTTCTCTTGAGCTTTTCTTTTTCCGCCGATTTTTCTTTTCACTGAAAAGAAAAAGTGGCAAAAAAATCCGCCCTCACAAACTGTGCAGCTCCAGATATGCTGACGGCGACATGCCGTACTCCTTGCGGAAGGCCCGGTAGAAGGCGGAGTAGTCCCCAAAGCCCCACTGCCGGCAGACCTCCCCCACGGCAGCCCCACCCCGCATGGCGTCGCAGCAGGCCGCCAGCCGCTTCTTCAGGATGTACTGGTGGACGCTCAGGCCCGTGTTCTCCCGGAACAGGTGGACCAGGTAGTACTTGCTGAGGTAGAACTGCCGGGCCAGGGTATCGAGGGACAGGTGTTCGTCCAGGTGCTCGTCCACGTACTGGGTGATGGCCTCGTAGCGGCTCAGCTGCTCCTTCCGGTCCCGGCGCTGCTCCTGCTCATAGACGGTCCGCCCGAGATACAGCAACAGGTCCGAAATGCTGAGCTCGATGGCGGCCTCCCTGGCGAACCGGTCCGCGTGGATCTCGTCCAGGAGCGTGAACAGCCGGGTCCGCAGGGCGTTGAAGGTGGGCAGATCGAAGCGGTACACGTACCGGCCCCGGTCCGCCGATCGGCGCAGCAGATACCCGTAGTCCGGTGACCGCTTCTCCAGGGCCATGAGATACGCCTGGGTCAGCCAGAGGACGAACCGGCGGTAGGGCTTCTCCGGGTCCGTGAGCAGGATGCGGTGGTCGATGCCGGGCGGGATCACGATCACGTCCCCGGACTGCAGGGCGTAGGGCTTTCCGCCGATCACCATGGTCACGGCCCCCTCCTCGAAGAAGTACAGCTCGTAATAGTCGTGGCTGTGGTTGCCCACGCTGCGAAAATGGGTGTCGCTGTAGTAGAACACCTCATACGCTTCGCTCAGCATGTACTGCCGGGTATTGAATTGGCTGCTCCTGCGTTTTGCCATGGGGCACCATCCCCTCTTATTGCATGTAGTAGCAATAGCGACATCAGTTCAGTTCACCAAGCAACATAAGCGCGGTGTAGCCGCGCGCGCTCAACCGACAAAGGAAGAACGCGCGGCTTCTAATATGTCAAACCCAGCGACATGCGCGGTGGGTTTGACCCCTTGCAGGGACCGCCGCCCGGTGGCCCGTCAGGGCTATAGGCGGGACCTGGAGGCGAAGCGAAGGCGGAGCGCCCCGCGGCAGCGGCCCAGGCAGTTGAAAAACAGCGTTTTTCGACTGCCTGCTCTCTATATTATAGCAACTTTTGCAATATATGCAACAACAGAAACAATAGAACAGGACAAAAGTTTTCGGTACAATACTGTCATACACCAACAGGAGGTTTTTTTCATGATGCCCAATGTTCTGAACACCGATCTGACCGGCAAGGTGGCCGTGGTCACGGGCGCGGGCGGCGTGCTCTGCTCAGGCTTCTCCAAGGTCCTTTCCCGGGCCGGGGCCAAGGTGGCGCTGCTGGATCTGAACTATGAGGCGGCCGACAGGTACGCTCAGGAGATCGCAGCGGAGGGCGGCGTGGCCAAGGCCTACCAGTGCAACGTGCTCGACAAGGAGGCCTGCTATGCCGTGGCCGACCAGGTCCTTTCCGACTTCGGCCCCTGCGACATCCTTTTGAACGGCGCCGGCGGCAACAACGCCCGGGCCACCACCGACAAGGAGTATTTCGAGCCGGGCGACATCGAGGCGGACACCAAGAGCTTCTTCGATCTCGATAAATCCGGGGTGGAATTCGTGTTCAACCTGAACTTCATCGGCACCCTGATCCCCACCCAGGCCTTCGCCCGCCAGATGGTGGGCCGGGCGGGTTGCAGCATCCTGAACATCAGCTCCATGAACGCCTACACCCCCCTCACCAAGATCCCCGCCTATTCCGGCGCCAAGGCCGCCATCAGCAACTTTACAGAGTGGCTGGCCGTCCACTTCTCCAAGGTGGGCATCCGGGTCAACGCCATCGCCCCCGGGTTCTTCTCCACCCAGCAGAACGCGGCCCTTCTGTGGAATCCCGACGGCTCGCCCACGGCCCGGACCGGCAAGATCCTGGCCGCCACGCCCATGGGCCGCTTCGGTCAGCCCGAGGAGCTCAACGGCGCGCTGCTGTTTCTCCTCAACAACGAGGCGGCGGGCTTCATCACCGGCGTGACCATCCCCATCGACGGCGGTTTCTCCGCCTATTCCGGCGTCTAAAAGTCCATCGAAAAACACGTTTTTCGATGGGATCAGCTGCGGCTGGGTTTTGCACCGTTGCCTAAAATGCTGCGCATTTCCGGGCGGCAACGACGAAAGGTGTAAAATCCACCGCACATGTCGCTGGATTTTACGGATTGGAAGCAACCGTTCTTCCTTTGCGACTTTCTTGCGGGCGTCTACAACGCCCTTGTGTTGCCCACTGAGCGATGATAGTGTTATTATATTGTAGAAAGGTATGTGTATCATCATGAGAGAGAATTACAAGTACGCCATCGCCTGCCCCACCAGCATGGGCCTCAGGATCACGCCCCAGGATAGGATGGCGGTCCACAACAGCAACCTGTTCTATCTGCAGGCCACCAGCGCGGAGAGCAACGTGCTGAACGTGTCCTCGTCCCTGGGCAAGGAGTGCCTGGTCCTCACCAAGTTTGTGGAGGGGAGCCCCATGGCTGCCTTCATCAAGGCCCAGCTTCGGGCTCGCAACATCCGCTATGAGGGCCTGGACGTGCCTCAGGGCGGCCCCTGGGGGTATCGGCACCAGTTCAACATCGCCGACTCCGGCTTCGGCCTGCGCGCTCCCCGGGTGTGGAACGATAGGGCCGGTGAGGTGGGCCGGACTTTGTCCGCCAGCGACTTCGACCTCGACCGCATCTTTGGTCAGGAGGGCGTGGGCATTTTGCACCTGTCCGGCCTCATCGCGGCCATGAGCCCCGAGACCACCAAGTGCTGCCTGGAGCTCGCCAAGGTAGCTAAAAAGTACGGCACCCTGGTCAGCTTCGACCTCAACTACCGGGCCACCTTCTGGGCCGGCCGGGAGGCGGAGCTCCGGGAGGCCTTCCACGAGATCGCTTCGGTGGCGGACATCCTCATCGGCAACGAGGAGGACTTCCAGCTGTGCCTGGGCTTTGCCGGTCCCGAGGCGGGCGGCAAGGAGCTGGGCGGCAAGATCGACCGCTTCCAGGGCATGATCAACCAGGTCCACGCCAAGTACCCCAACGCCCGGGCCTACGCCACCACATTGCGCCAGGTGGTCTCCGCCAACGAGCACCTTTGGGGCGCCATCCTTTACGCGGACGGCCAGTGGTTCGTGGAGGAGCCCCGACCCATCCAGGTCATGGACCGCATCGGCGGCGGCGACGGGTTCTCCGGCGGCCTCCTCTACGCCGTGCTCCAGGGTTGGGCCCCGGAGAAGTGGCTCCAGTTCGGCTGGGCCTCGGGCGTTCTCGCGGCTTCCAGCCTCAACGACTACGCCGAACCCGCCGACGAGAAGCAGGTTTGGGATGTCTATAAGGGCAACGCCCGTGTGCAACGATAACGCCAAAAGCATCATATAAAGGAGAAAAAGTTTTATGAAGAAAGCAGACATCGGTCTCATCGGCCTCGCCGTCATGGGCGAGAACCTGGTCATGAACATGGAGTCCAAGGGCTTCACCGTGGCCGTCTTCAACCGCACCACCTCCAAGGTGGACGCCTTCGTGGAAGGTCGGGCGGCGGGCAAGAACATCATCGGCTGCCACAGCCTTCAGGAGCTGGTGGACAACCTGGAAAAGCCCCGGAAAGTCTTTATGATGGTCAAGGCCGGCAGCGCCGTGGACAGCATGATCGACCAGCTTCTGCCCCTCCTGGAGGACGGCGACATCCTCATCGACGGCGGCAACAGCCACTTCCCCGATACCATCCGGCGGACGGAGTATGTGGAAAGCAAGGGCAAGCTCTACGTGGGCACCGGCGTGTCCGGCGGCGAAGAGGGCGCCCTGAAGGGCCCCTCCATGATGCCCGGCGGCTCCCCGGCGGCCTGGCCCCATGTGAAGCCCATCTTCCAGGCCATCTGCGCCAAGGTGGAGGACGGCTCCCCCTGCTGCGACTGGGTGGGCGAGAACGGCGCGGGCCACTTCGTGAAGACTGATCGAGATCACCCGGGACATCCTGGGATTCAAGGACACTGACGGCTCCCCCCTGGTGGAGCACATCCGGGACACCGCAGGCCAGAAGGGTACCGGCAAGTGGACCGGCATCGCGGCCCTGGACGAGGGCGTGCCCCTGACCCTCATCGGCGAAGCCGTGTTTGCCCGCTGCCTCTCCGCCATGAAGGAGGAGCGGGTGGAGGCCGCCAAAGTCTTCGATCGGAAGATCCCCGCCTTCACCGGCGACAAAGCGGCCTTCATCGAGGCCATTCGGCAGGCCCTCTTCGCCTCCAAGATCATCTCCTACGCCCAGGGCTATACCCTTATGCGCACGGCGGCGGAGCACTATGGCTGGAATCTCAATTACGGCGGCATTGCCCTCATGTGGCGGGGCGGCTGCATCATCCGCAGCGTCTTCCTGGGCAAGATCAAGGAAGCCTACGACAAGGACCCGAACCTGAGCAACCTCCTTCTGGACCCCTACTTCAAGGAGACCATCGAGAAGCTGGTGCCGTCTTGGCGCACCGTGGCCGCCGCCGCCCTCTCCTATGGGGTGCCCGCCCCGGCCATGACCTCCGCCCTCAGCTACTTCGACGGCTACACCACCGAGCGGCTGCCGGCGAACCTGCTTCAGGCCCAGCGGGACTACTTCGGCGCCCACACCTACGAGCGGCTGGATGCCCCCAAGGGCCAGTTCTTCCACACCAACTGGACCGGCCACGGCGGCAACACGGCAGCCTCCACTTACAACGCATAAGGCGGCCAAAATGCAGGACATCTATCGCATCGCGAGCTCCGACGCGGGTCTCTCTTGGGAGGAGATCCGCGTCGCCCTGCTGAAAAGCCTGGAGGGGCGGACCCTGCGCAAGGTCCTGATCCTGCCCCCGGACTTCACCCGCTTCCATTCCAACGCGGGCTGCATCACCAACATCTATTACCACGCCCTGGTGGAAAACGGCGTCCAGGTGGACATCCTGCCCGCCCTGGGCACCCACGTGCCCGTGACCAGGGACCAGTGGGAGAGGATGTTCGGCGACATCCCCTACGACAGGATGCTCATCCACAACTGGCGGACGGACGTGATGCAGCTGGGCGAGATCCCGGCATCCTTCATCTCCGAGATCACCGAGGGCCTTTGGACCGATCCCGTCACGGCGGAGATCAATCGGCGGATCATGGACGAAAGCTACGACCTCATCATCTCCCCGGGCCAAGTGGTGCCCCATGAGGTGGTGGGCATGGCCAACCACGCCAAGAACCTGTTCGTAGGCGTGGGCGGCAGCGACATGATCAACAAGTCCCACATGGTGGGCGCGGTCTACGGCATGGAGCGCATGATGGGCAAGGAGAACACCCCCGTGCGACGGATGTTCGACTACGGCCTGGAGCACTACCTGAGCGAGCGGCCCATCCTCTTCGCCCTCACCGTCACCACGGCGCCCGGCGGCGTCATCCACACCCACGGCCTGTTCCTGGGCGAGGGGCGTCGGTGCTTCACCGAGGCCGTGAAGCTGGCCCAGCAAAAGAACATCGACTTCGTGCCCCACGGCCTGAAAAAGTGCGTGGTGTACCTGGACCCCTCGGAGTTCAAGAGCACGTGGCTGGGCAACAAGGCCATCTACCGGACCCGCATGGCCATGGCCGACGGCGGGGACCTCATCGTGCTGGCCCCCGGCGTGGAGCGCTTCGGGGAGGACGACCAGGTGGACAAGCTCATCCGCAAGTACGGGTATCGGGGGCGACTGAACACCTTGGAACAGTTCAAAAAGCCCGAGAACCAGGACCTCCGGGACAACATGGGCGCGGCGGCCCACCTGATCCACGGGTCCTCCGACGGTCGCTTCACCATCACCTACGCTGTGAAGGACATTACCAAAGCGGAGGTGGAGGGCGTGGGCTTCGTGGCCGCGGACTACGACGAGATGGTGAAGAAGTACGACCCCGCCAAACTCCAGTACGGCTACAACACCGTGGATGGCGAAGAGGTCTACTTCATCCCCAATCCCGCCCTGGGCCTCTGGATCGACCGGGAACGCTTTGAAAAGGAGAACTGACCTATGAAGCCCTTTATGGACAAGGATTTTCTGCTGGAAACGGACACCGCCAAGCATCTCTTTCATGACATCGCGACGGACATGCCCATCATCGACTACCACTGCCACCTGATCCCCCGGGAGATCTATGAGGATCGGCAGTTCGAGAACATCACTCAGGTCTGGCTGGGGGGCGACCACTACAAGTGGCGGCTCATGCGTTCCTTCGGCGTGGAGGAGAGGTTCATCACCGGCGACGCCTCCGACCGGGAGAAGTTCCAAAAGTGGGCGGAGACGTTGGGCCTGGCCATCGGGAACCCCCTGTACCATTGGAGCCATCTGGAGCTTCAGCGGTATTTCGGCTATGAGGGCATCCTCAACGGCGACACCGCCGAGACCGTCTGGAACCTGTGCAACGAGAAGCTCCGAGAAAAGGATTTCTCCGCCCGGAACTTGATCGTGAAGTCCAACGTGAAGGTGGTCTGCACCACGGACGACCCGGCGGACAGCCTGGAATGGCATCAGAAAATTGCCGCGGACGGCTTCCCCGTGAAGGTGCTGCCCAGCTTCCGGCCGGACAAAGCCATGAACCTGGAGAAGCCGGAGTATCTCGACTACCTCGACAAGCTGGGCGGGCCCAAGAGCTACGCGGAGCTGGTGGAGGTGCTTCGGGAGCGCCTGGCGTTCTTCGTGTCCCTGGGCTGCCGGGTCAGCGACCACGGCATCGAGTCCGTGCCCTTTGCCCCCGCCAGCGACGCGGAGCTGGAGGCCATCTTCCAAAAGCGCCTCCGGGGCGAGATGCCCACGGTCCATGAGCAGAAGCAGTTCAAGACCGGCCTGCTGCTGGCGCTGGGCCGCTGCTACACCAGATACGGCATCACCATGCAGCTCCACTTTGGCTGCATCCGGGACAACAACCGGTACATCTACCGCCTCCTGGGCCCCGACACGGGCGTGGACGCCATCGGTGACCCCTCGTCCATCAAGGAGCTGGCGGGCTTCCTCAACGCCCTGACGGAGCGTAACGAGCTCCCTCGCACCATCCTCTACTCCCTGAACCCCACCGAGAACGCCGCCATCGGCACCATCATCGGCTGCTTCCAGGGGCCGGAGGCCCGGGGCAAGCTCCAGCACGGCAGCGCCTGGTGGTTCAACGACCATGAGAAGGGCATGCTGGACCAGATGACCACCCTGGCTGCGGAGGGACACTTGGCCACCTTCGTGGGCATGCTCACCGACTCCCGCAGCTTTCTCTCCTACGCCCGCCACGAGTATTTCCGCCGGCTCCTCTGCAACCTGATCGGCACCTGGGTGGAGAAGGGCAAATTCCCCAACGACGAGAAGGCCCTGCGGACCATCGTCGAAGGCATCTGCTATAGGAACGCCAAGGCCTACTTCAGCTTCTGAGACGCCATCACCGACGAAAAAGGCATCCGCCCGGCGCGGGTGCCTTTCACGTTTTTATCACAGTTGCCTTTCTTGTCAGAAAAGGCGGCAGGTGGTATACTGCGCATAACAGCATTTGGTAGGAGGCAAGCCATGGTCCCGTCCGCCGTCATGAATGAAGCCATCGTGTTTCTCACCGTATTAGCCTTTCGCACCCTCGTGCAGCGCACGCCCCGGGAGAAGCTCCCGGAGTCCTTCCGCTACTTCACCGTGCTCTCCAACCTGTTCTGCGCCTTCACGGCTCTGCTCATGCTCCTCTGTGAGCTCTTCGGGACCATGCCCGCCGGGGCGGCCACCCTCAAGTACATGGGCACCGCCGCCGTGACGGTGACCCTGGTGACGGTGTTCGTCTACCTGCTGCCCGCCACCGGGAACCTGAAGGGATTGCTGGACAGCTGGCCGGAGCTGATCATGCACCTCATCACCCCGCTGCTCGCCATCCTCTCCTTCCTCTTCTTCGAGAACGAGGGCCTGAGCGCCTGGATCATCCCCCTGGGCGTCCTGCCCGTGCTCCTCTACGGCCTGCTCTACTTCAACCGGGTGGTCGTCGCCCGCACCTGGGAGGATATGTACGGTTTCAACAAAAGCGGCAAATGGCGTCAGAGCTTCGCCCTCATGCTCCTGGGCACTGTCATCATCGCCGTGCTGCTGTGGTGGCTCTGAGGTAATGCGCTATCCCCGGGTGCTGTCACCCCTGGACGCAGGCGGTCCGCTTCTGTCGGTTGACAGGGTGTGGGGCGGATGCTATCATAAAACCAGACATTTTCAAGGAGGCATCTATGAAAACCATGCGAAAGGCTGCGGCGCTCCTGCTGCTTGCGGCGCTGCTGTGCACGCTCCTGGCGGGCTGCGGCAATTCAAAAAAGACGTTCAAGGTCAGCTTTGTGGGCGTCACGTCCCTGACGGGCGGCTCCAAGTATATCCAGGGCACCTGCGACAAAAAGACATACAAGCTTTCGCTGAGCTGCTTCGAGGGGTACACCCCCGTGGAGCTGTCCTTCGACGATCCTTCGAACGTGAAGATGACGGGCACCTCCAACGGCGGGATGCGCTTTGCCGATCCGGTCAATCTGATCCTGAAGGACGGGAGCGGCAACACCCGCACGGTGAGGCTTGAGGAGGGCGTCACCTTCGACGCCGTGGCGGACGGCGACAGCCTGAAGCTGATCCTGCCGTGACCCAACCGACTTGCAGGGCCTGCGTTTTGCAGGCCTTTTTGTATAGTAAAACCACTCGTTAGACGAGTGGTTCAAAAAGAGCCTGTTGACGATGAGCAGGAAACATGGAATGGAGACGATCCCCCCGGTTCGCTGCGCTCACCACCCCCCGTTACGCACGGGGGGCTTCGATAGGGTGAGCGGCTTCTCACGAGGGACGCAACTATCCACGAGAGTTGCTTATGGGGTGTGAGCCCCCCTTGCGTAGGGGATCGAGCGCCAGGAAAAAGCTCTGGTGGAGCTTTTTCAGCGAGATCGGGCGAAGCCCATGGGCAAGGGGATTAAGGGGGGATCGTGTTGCTGCTCGCTCCGACAAGGTTATACCATAACGCATGGGAAGCACTGCTCACGCGTTTGACGCGTGCGCGAGAAACAGAGGGCTTTGCCTGCATAGGAAAAACCGCCGGCTTGGCCGGTGGATAGTTATCTCCAAAACGAAAAAGTCTCAGGGCCCTTTCACCCTGAGACTTTCAAAACAGTTCCCCCGGCTTTTACGGGTTGGCTTCCTTCCAGGCGTTTTTCAACGCCCCCTTCTCCGCTTTGGGCATCCAATCAGGCACATACCAGTATTCGCCCGCCCGCAGCAGGGTGGTTTTGGCGTGCAGCACAGCGGCCGACACCATGTAGTTGAAGGTATCGGAGTCGTTTCGCTTTTGAATGGAACGGCTCCATTTGCGCGCAACCACCAGATCGGCGGAAATGATCGCCTTGTGATCGTCCACGGTCTCTGTGCTGATGTTCTGGATCGTCAAGGAATCCCCATCGCCTTTGGCGCCAAGCATCTGGTCCTTGTAGGCTCTGAAGGTGTCCTCCGCCAGCTCACCGTTGCTCCTGGCGATCATGCTGCGCAGATTGCTGATCCAGGACATGGTTTCATCCGCATCCAGGGTCTGGCGGACGGCGCCCGGCAGGGAGCGGTTGATCTTGTCCAGCGCGATCTCCTCCGTTTCATACTTTTCGGAGAAGGTCTTGGTTTCAAACACGGCCTTCCAGAACAGTTCGAAGGCCTTTTCAGGCGTCTTCGCACGCACACGGGCAAAGACCCGCTTGAAGAACAGGAGGATCCCCGCGATCAGCATGATGGGGGAACCGATCAAAAACAGGAGCCCCATGAAGGACATCCGGCCCTTCACGGAACCGCTGGCGCCTTTCACGCAGAGCAGGCCGAAGAGCAGCAGCGCGACCGCTATCCCCAAACAGATAAACAGATCCCGCAGGCCGGCTTTCAGCTCCGCACCGCCGACGACGGCGGCTTTCACCTCGATGTTGTCCATCTCGTCCATCCGGTCGATGGTTTTCGCATCCTCGATCAGGTCGTACTCCTGATGGAACCAGGTATACAGGGGGACAGTTTCCCGTTCAGCACCGCAGACCGAGCATTTGTGGTCCTTGGTGATCGCTGCGATATTCCCGCAGCTTTTGCATGCGCCGACATCGTAATTCATAGGGAGCCTCCTTGGTTTCTGCCGTTTATTCGTACTCGTTGTTGGGCATCATATTTAACGGATTTTGCTTCATAAATTTGATACCTCATTTTTTTGATTATTTGATGTGTCCATATTATCCAGCCCTATACG
>CACWJZ010000062.1 GCA_902761365.1 uncultured Eubacteriales bacterium
GGACACCTATCAGGTCCAGGTCGTGTCCTGGTACGACAACGAGAACAGCTACACCAGCCAGATGGTCCGCACCATCAAGTACTTCGCGGAGCTGTAATCACATCGCATAAACAACAAAGAATCGGAGGCCGCAAGGTCTCCGATTTTTGTATGCTTTGTTTTGTGTTTATCTTTTTTTCCGCCTGACGAGCAGGAACACCACGAACACGACCCCGAACAGAGCTAACGGCGCCAAGGCCCACCCTGCAAGGGCCTTTCCGGGGGTGGACGATGTTTTGGCCTCCGGACGGAGCTCCTGGACAGGGGCGGCTGTTTCGCCAGGGGAGGGCAGGGGCCGCTCCTCCACCGTCAGGACCGCCGCGGGGGTGGGGGTGGGATCTGGCTCAAGACCGTATTCAAATACCAGCGGCAGGGTGAACAGAAGCCGATCCTCATAGTAGTAGGACACCTCGCCCGCCGGGGCCCCGGCCTGGACGGGCACATAGGCCTCCGTCAGAGACACCTGGGCACGGATCTTGCCCTGCTCCTTGAGGGACTCCCGGGCGGGCAGGTACATGGACACCACGGCGTCCACGTCCTCCACCACGGCGGGCACAGAGAACGTTTCGCCCCCCTTATGGACCACGGCCGGGAACTTCACGGTGAGCCCCTCGGCTTTCAGGGTGCGTACGTTCACCAGGGGGAAGAGGTAGCTGTAGCCGTATTCAAAGAGGCTCCGAGCCTCCAGGAAGCGGTTGGCGATGATCTTGTCGTATTTCGTGCCCTTTGTGTTGGTGGTGGGCACCTTGTCACCCAGGAGCACGCAGACCAGGGTGATGCCACTATACCGGGCCATGGCCATATAGGTACGCCCGGCGGCAATGGTGCTGCCCGTCTTGCCGCCGATGCACCAGGAGTACAGGGCGGATACCTTCTCATAGTCCCCGGGCCGCGGCTCGTTCACCAGCCGGTCGATGTTCCGCACACTGATGACGCGGCCTTTGGTGTGCTCCCGGATGGTGTAGTTCTTGGTGGTCAGCATATCGCAGAGGGTTTCGTTCCGGGCCGCCGCCGCGCCCAGGATAGCCAAATCCCGGGCGGTGGTGTACATATCATCGTCATGGAGCCCCGAGGCGTTGGTGAAGTGGCTGTGGGTCATGCCAAGCTCCTGAGCCTTGGCGTTCATCAGCGAGGCAAAGCCTTCCTCCGATCCGCCCACCTGCTCCGCCACCGCACGGGCCGCATCGCACCCGGAGGGGAGGAGCATGCCGTACATCAGGTCCAGGAGCTTGTAGACCTCGCCCTCCTTCACGCCGATCTTGGCGTTGGCACTGGAGAGCTTCACCGCGTGGGCAGAGATGGTCACGAGATCGTCCATCTTCCCCTGCTCCAGGGCCACCAGGGCGGTGAGAATCTTGGTGATGCTGGCGGGGTACGCCCGCTCGTCAGCGTTCTTTTCGAGACCGTTCAGGCTCACGGTGGGGGCGTCGCCCGTGGCCAGGATCACATTTTCCTCGGGAAACTTCGACAGGTTCGGCTTGTCCACGGCGAAACTTATCGGCAGCAAAACGACAAACGCCGTCACCGCGGCAAGCAGGGCCGCGAGACGGCGTAAATAAGTTCTTCTTTCGATCAGCATCATTTCATCCGATCCGTTTCAGCAGCGCGCTGGCGGGCGATCCGCTCCTGCTGCATTCGCTTCCGACGGCGAGCGGCTGCCTTCGCTTTGCGATGGCGCTCTCGACGAATGCGGACGATGACCATAAACACCGCAAAGACGATCAGAACCAGCACGAACAGCACGATCAAGACGACGAGGATGAACTTCTTCGCGTTGGTTTCCTTAACAGGCTCCCCGGTCAGGGTGGAGGCAGTGCCCATGAGTGGCGCTCCGGCGGACACTTGGGGCAGCTCCTGCGTGCTGATCGTGGGAGTGGTGCTTTGCTCGTTGCTGAGGATGCCTTCCTTAACATCCCGGTCAGCGTAGAGATTCGATGAGAAAAGGGTAGAAGCTCCCACCTTGTACTCTACGGTGCCCACCACGTCCCCTTCGTTGATGGGGGCCACCAAGGTGCCGATCTTGGTCTCCGCCATGGAATGGATGTTTCCAACGAGCTGGTCCATATAGGGCTTCATGAGTTGGAGCTGCTGGCTGACATCCAGACGGGGGGAGACGGTCAGAAGGCCATCCTGCGGGTCGTTTTTCGCCGCGTTCTGTACCTGCACGGGGAAGGACACGGGCATGCCCATATCGATAAGGTCCTGGACGGTGAGCAGTTGGGACATCTGCTTGAAGCCATAGTCGAACATGGCGATGGCGTCCTCGAATCGCTGGGCGTTGTAGGGGTCCTTTGTCTTGGCGTTCATGTTAGCGGACCGGGCCAGATAATCGGGATCGTCCAAGGTGCCGCCCAGCAGCACGGCGATCAGGGTGACGCCGCCTCGAGCAGCCGCTGCGATGAAGCACTTGCCGGCGGAGTTGGTGTCGCCGGTCTTCACACCGATGGCATCCTTGTAGAGACAGCTGATGGGCTCATAGGAGTCGTCCACGGCATCGATCAGCAGCCGATTGGTGTTTTGGAGAGTGATGGTATGGCGTCCTTTGCTGTCGGCACAGGTATAGGTTTTGGTACTGACGATCTTACGGAAGGTCTCGTTCTGCAGCGCCCAGGCTGTGAGGATAGCCATGTCCCGGGCGGTGGAGTAGTTCTTTGGATTGTCAGCTTTGCCGTCGTCCTTGCCATGGACGGTGGTGAAATGGGAGTGGGTCATGCCCAGCTCCTGGGCCTTCTCGTTCATCTTATTGGCAAAGGCCTTGGTGGACCCGGCCAGATGTTCGGCGATGGCGATAGCGGCGTCGTTGCCGGAGGGGAGCATGAGACCATACAGCAAGTCCTGGATGGCCCACTTTTCGCCGGCTTCGATGCCCATGAGGGAGTTATACTTCTTGTTGAAATTGACCGCGTTGTCGGAAACGGTAGCCTCCTCGTCCAATCGATCGGACTCGATGGCCAGCATGCAGGTGAGGATCTTGATGGTGCTTCCCGTGGAACACTTCGCGTCGGCGTTCTTCTCGATGCCGTAAAGGGCGGTGGTGGGGTCGTTAGCGTCCACCAAAATGGCATACCGCTCTCGCAGCGTGCCCACGTCAAAGCCGTCTGCTCTCGTGGAGGGGGCGGGCAGCAGCAGGATGAGAAAAAGAACGGACAGAAGAACGGCGACGACTTTATTCCGCATATATATACACCTCAAAGGGAAAAAGCATGGTTTAAGTTTACCCCGGGACTTGGCGCCTGTCAATGGCACAGATGACAATCTTTTGTGCCGGAAAGATGAACATTTTATTACCAGCCGCCGATAGCGTTGTCGGCGTTGATGAACCGGACGTTGAGATCGTTCCCTTCAAGAAGGATCAGAGCGCAGCTCTCCACGGAGCCGCCCCGGGGACGGGAGAGGGAACCGGGGTTGAGAAGGAGCCGCGGCCCGTCGGCGCTGAGGTCGGGCATGTGGGTGTGACCGTAGAGCACCATGTCCGCGTGGGCCTCCTCAGCTCGATAGAGGAGCGAGCTCATGGCGTAGTATTGATGACCGTGCAGCAGCAGGAACCGCTTCCCACCCAGGTCCACTTGCCGCTCCAAAGGCGCGTCGCTTCGATAGTCGCAGTTCCCGCGCACGGCGTAGACGGGGCAGACGAAGAGCTTTGCAAGCTTATCTCCGTCGGCGGCGTAGTCCCCCAGGTGGAAAAGATAGTCCAGAGGGGCAATACTGTGGAAGAACCGCTTGGCCGCGGAGATGTCCCCGTGGGTGTCGGAAAAGACGCCGATCCTCATCGAGCTGCATTCTCCGCGTCCAGGGCCTTCCGCAGGGCGTCCAGCGCCGCCCGGCGATGGCTGACGTTGTTCTTCTCCTGGGCCGTGAGCTCCGCAAAGGACTTCCCAAGAGGCGGATAGAAGAAGTAGGGATCATAGCCGAAACCGTTCTCCCCGACAGGCGCCCGCAGGAGCAGGCCCTCCGCCTTGCCTTCGACCACCAGCACGGGCCGTCCCCGGCGGGCCAGGGCCACGCAGCAGGTGAAGCGGCAGGTGCGCTCCCCATCGGGCACATCCTTCATGTTCTCCATGAGCAGGGCGTTGTTGGCCGCGGTGTCGTGGGCTTCCCCGGCGTAGCGGGCGGAGTAGACCCCCGGCGCGCCGCCCAGAGCGTCCACGCACAGGCCCGTGTCGTCTGCCAGCGTGGCGTCGAAGCCGCTCTTTTCTAGGATCTCCGTGGCCTTCTTCACGGCGTTCTCCCGGAAGGTCTTGCCGTCCTCCACCACGTCGATGTCGAGACCGGCTTCCCGCATGGTCACCATCTCGTCGAAGTAGCCGGTGAGGATCTCCTCGATCTCCCGGACCTTGTGGGCGTTGTTGGACGCGATCAAAAGCTTCATATTATTTCTCCTTGACCCCCTTCTTCAGGGTGTTGATGATGTTGGGATCGGGGGTGACGAGGATGGTCCGCTGGTTGGTGAAGATCACGAACCCGGGCTTCGACCCCGATGGTTTCTTCACGTACCGCCGGGGCACATAGTCCACGGGCACGCTGACGCCGCTCCGCTGGCTACTGAAGTGAACCGCCAGCATGGCCGCCTCCAACAGGGTCTGCTTGTCCGGCATGCCCTTGCTGTCCACGATCACGTGTGACCCAGCGGCATCCTTCACGTGGAGCCACAGAGCGTCGGCCGGGGCGTTCCGGGTGAGCCGGTCGTTCTGCTCGTTGTTCTTGCCCACGTAGATGCTAAGGCCCACGGACGACAGGAACACCATGGGCAGGGATTTCATCGCTTTGGGCCTCGACGCGCCTTTCACGGGGGAGGGGCGGATGTACCGCTCCCGGATCAGCTCCTGCCGTATCTCGGCGATGTCGTCCCCGTTCTCACAGTTGTTGAGGGCTAGCAGCTGGCCTTGCAGGTAGAGCTGCTCCTCCCGGAGCTTGCCCATCTCACCCTCGGCGTAGGCTCGGGCGGCTTTCAGCTTCTGATACCGCTTGAAGTACCGGGCGGCGTTCTCCGCCACGGACAGGGAGGGGTCCAGCTTCACCGTGACCTTCACAGGAGGGTACTCATAATAGTTTTCGACGGCCACAGCGTCCGCTCCCTTGGGCCGCTCCCCATGGAACCCAAGCAGGAGCTCGCCGCAGAGCCGGAGTCGGTTTTCCTCCGCCTCGCTCAACAGGTCGTTGGAGAAGGCGCCGATCTTGTTTTCGCACCGCTTCAGAGCATGCTCCAGGGTGGCCCGGAGGGACCCGGTTTCCCGCAGCATCCGGATGCGCACGTCCCGCGCCCGATACCAGGCGTCGTAGGCTTCGGACAGGGTGGGGAAGGGGACGGCATCGTTGCGCCCCAGAGGCCGGAAGGGAGCTGGACCTACCCCCGGCACCAGGCAGGGGGAGAGCGCCCCGACGTTCAACCCTTGCAGGGTGTCGAAAAGGTATTGGACCCGCTGGCTCTCAGGCAGGCTTTCGGGCATCAGGAGGGATGCGATCTGCCGGGAGATACCCATATACCCGTTCATCAAGGCCCGGGGCGAATCCACCTTGGCAAGCTCCTCCAGGGAGGCGGCCAGAGGGTTACCCTTATCCTGGGGCGGCAGGGCCTCGTACTTTACGTTGGGCAGACACACCCGCAGGGCTTCGGCCCCCACGCCGATGTGGCGCAGGCAATCCAGGATCACGTCGTCTTCGTCCAGCATAAAGGCGTTGCCGTGCTTGCCCATGAGCTCCACCACCAGGGAACAGGTGGCTTCGTCCATGAGCTCGTCCCGGCCGGAGAAGGAGAAGCGCACGGTCCGATCGAGGACCGCCTGCTCCATCCCGGTGATGCGGCTCCCGATCAGCCGCTTTCTTAGGAGCATGCAAAAGGCAGGCGCGGCGGCGGGGTTCTCCGCCGTGTCCTTTGTGAGGGCGATGCGTCCGTTCTCGTTATGGATGTTGATGAGCAGCTTCACCCGCCCGCAGCCGGTGCCGTGGCAGGAGAGGAGCAGCGTGTCCTTGTCCGGCTGCTGCACCTTGTCCACCCGAGCGCCCATGAGGCCTCGGGCCTCCCACAGCATGGCGTGGAGGGAAAGCCCGTCCATAGCCATAGTCGTTTACTCCTTACTCTACAAAAAACGGCCCTCTTTCAACAGGAAAGGGGCCGCACAGAATCTATACGGTTGGGGTTAATTGGCGGACGCGCGCTTGCCGGCCAGCTGAGCCTTCTTGTGGTTGGCGGCATTCTTATGGATGACGCCCTTGGCAGCTGCCTTATCGAC
>CACWJZ010000063.1:0-3664 GCA_902761365.1 uncultured Eubacteriales bacterium
CTACCGAGGCACATTGGCGACCCGGAGGGGGCTCGAACCCCTGACCTCCAGCGTGACAGGCTGGCGTACTAACCAACTGTACTACCGGGCCGAATATCTTGGTGGGAACAACAGGGCTCGAACCTGTGACCCCTTGCTTGTAAGGCAAGTGCTCTCCCAGCTGAGCTATGCTCCCCCACACGATTTTTCATGCGGGAGTTATTATATATGAGTTGTCGGCTTCTGTCAACTGCTTTCTGCAAAAAAAATTTGCCGGGGGAGCAGGGCCGCCGCCGGGAGCCCGCTTTCGCCCAGCCGCCCCATACGCAAAGGGGCCGCCCTTCCCTCTCGAAGGCCGGCCGCCAGTCTAACCATATTATATTCGTCACCAGGCCTGCACCCAGGGCCCCGCCGTCCCCATGGGGAAAGCGATGCTGGGAGGAGCGGAGCCCCGGGGCACCAGAGCGTCCAAGGTCCCCCAAGGGTCCGCTGTGGGCCGAGGCGTGTCCCACTGGGGCACCAGGGGCAGCCGGAAGGCCGTGGGCGTCGGGGTGGGCGCGGGCGAGGGCGTGGACGTGGGGCAAGCGGTTTGGGCTGGGGACGGTGTGGGCTCCGGGAACAGGTCCTCCGCCCCGGGAGTGTAGATCAGGGCGATCGCCAGCGTCAGCAACAGGACGACGCCGCTGATGACTGAGATCAATATGACTTGCTTGCGCGATAGCTGCATGGAAAAAGGACCTCCGTGGACCGATCTTTTTGCCTATTCTGCCACGGTCGTCGGGGTCCTATTCCTTTTGTCGGTGCTCTGTATGCAGCTGTTTTATGAATATGCGGGTTATACAGCCAATCTATTCATGTCCAGGCTTGCGACCTGCTCCAAATAGGCCAGGGTGCAGGCCCGGGTCTCGTCCTTCTCGATCCGTTTTGCGCAGGCTCTGGCGTTGGGGTATTGGGACACGAGCGCGATCCATGCGTATCCCGCCAGGGCATCCCGCTCCGTTTCGGAAGCGTGATACGCCTCCAGCATCCGGGCGGCATTCCTGCGGAAGCCTGCGAGCAGCTGCTCCAACGCGTCCGCAGGGTCGAACGGCTTGTCGCCCAGATCGTCCAAGTCCAGAATGGCGTTGTTGGCGATCAGGTTCACGCACACGTCTGTGCCGGAAAGGTTGAAGTCGATGAGGCCCGCCAGGTGCCTCTCCCCGTCCAGGAGCACGTTGGTGAAGCCTTCGTCCGCCTGGGTCACGCAGCGAGGCAGATCCCTGTATACCGACAGGAGCTGAGCGCGGACGCTTTCATTCTTTACCGTCAGTTTCTGGGCCAGACCCTCCTCCCCCGCCTTATGCAGGGCGGCGCACAGGTCGTTGAGGTTCTGCTGCTTCTCGTCCATGCCCAGGGGCACGTCGTAGGGGCAGAGGTCGAAGAGGCTGTACATGCCCATGGTGGGGCTCAGGTCCATGCCCTTGTACCGCTCCATGAACCGGGCGATGGACAGGACCACCTCCCCGCGCAGGGCGTCCTTCTCCTCCTGGGAGAGGCCCGCTTTGTCCGCCGTGGGCAGGTCTATGTATTCGGAAAGATAGACCTGCAGCTGCCCCCAGCTATGGAAAAACAGGCCGTCTGTGCTTTGGATGAAGGCAGGGCAGCGCAGGCCGAATGCCCCATAGCGGCCGATGAGCCGGTTGAGATCGGCGAACCGTTCCTCCGTCATCTCCGGGGCGTTGGTGAACCGCAACACATACTTTTTATCGATGATGTAGTTCCAGCGGATGTCTGCTTCGTCGTAGGAGGTATCGATGAGCCCCACGGTCTCCATCCGGTCCACGCCGTACCGCCCCAGCAGGGTCAGCAGCTCCGCCCAGCCGGGATGGGCCAGGGCCTCTGAGCAGGGCTTCGTTTTGTTCAGTTCCTCGATCTCGCTTGTGTGCATACGCTTGCTCCGATCCTTGCCGTTTTCTTTCCTTTTAGCATAGGGGGCAAAGCCGCCTCTGTCAAGAGCCGAAGCCCCGAACCGCTCCGCAGGCGACGCTCCCCCTTATTTTTTACGGTATAGGTTGCAATCTTGCGCCGATTTGTTATAATGAGATGTATTTTTGAAAAAGGAGAGTGTCTGTTTATCATGCGTACTCGTTCTTCTTTGCGGAACATGATCCTGGCATCCATTCTCTGCGCTCTGGTGGTGGTCATGACGGTAGTGCCGTACACCGGCTATATCAGCATCGGCGGCGTGCTGGAGATCACCACATTGCACATCGTCACCATCCTGGCCGGCGTGCTGCTGGGCTGGAAATACGGCGCCCTGGTGGGCGGCGTGTGGGGCCTGACCTGCATCCTGCGCTGCCTGATCGCCCTGCCCATTTATAAGCCCTTCGGCTTCGCCAACGTGTTCGTGGCCCTTCTGCCCCGGGTGTGCGTGGGCGCTGTGGCCGGGCTCCTGTTCGGCTGGCTGAAACGGACCCGTGTGGCCCCCACCCCCTCCAT
The DNA here is from genome assembly GCA_902761365.1 of uncultured Eubacteriales bacterium. Lineage (GTDB taxonomy): Bacteria > Bacillota > Clostridia > Christensenellales > CAG-138 > RUG472. Next base: position 2,458 of record CACWJZ010000063.1, read on the forward strand.
CATGATCTCGGCCATCGGCGGGACGCTGACCAACACCGTGCTGGTGCTCTCCGCCATGACAATCTACTGCAAGGTCCATGGCGTTGAGGGCTATGAAACGGCGGGCGTGTACACCGTGCTGCAGAGCATCGTGGCCAGCCTTGCCGCCCTCAACGGCATCGTGGAGCTGCTGGCAGCGGTCATCATCGTGCCCGCGGTCTACTTCGCCCTCCAGCCCCGGGACGCGGTGCTGGGCGTGGATCTGGGCGCTTCCGCCACCAAGCTGGCCCTGATGAAGGGCCGCAAGTGCATCAAGACCCTGCTGGCGGAGAAGGACGAGCCTTTGGAGGACGCCATCCGCCGGATGAACCCCGGCCATGTGGACCGGATCGCCCTCACGGGTGTAGGCGCCTCCTATATCGAAGGGAACGTGATGGGCCTGCCCACCGTGAAGGTGGAGGAGTTCACGGCCCTGGCCCGGGGCGCCAAGCAGAACGCCCGGGTCCATAACTGCCTGCTGGTGAGCGTGGGCACGGGCACCGCCTTCGTGCGGGTCTCCCCGGTGCACACGGCCCATCTGGGCGGCTCCGGCATGGGCGGCGGCATGCTTAAGGGCATGTGCCGGGCCCTGTGCGGCACGGAGAACATGCAGGAATTCTACGCCCTGGCCCAGAAGGGCGACCTCACGCGGGTGGATCTGGTCCTCAAGGACGTGACCCAGGGCAACATCTCCAACCTGCAGCCGGACACCACCGTGGCGAACCTGGCGAAGCTGGACCCCCAGACCTCCAAGGAGGACATCGCCGCGGGCATCTACAACCTTGTGTTCCAGAGCCTGGGCGTCATGGCCGCTTTCGCCACCAAGGGATTGCTCACCCGAAAGATCGTCATGGTGGGCACCATCACCCAATACCCTGGCGCCGCCGCAATCCTGGACACGGTGGCCAAGCTCCATCGGGTGAAGTTCATCATCCCGGAGAAAGCCGGGTTTATGACAGCCATGGGCGCGGCTACGGAATATTGAGCCTGCGGGAGAGCCGGTCGGGTCCGGCTCTCCCTTTCTTCAAAAAAATGAGCGTTTTTGAAAAAAAGGGCTTGCATTCCTGGTGTGTCTTTGCTATAATGCGCTTTGCAGCGCTGGTGTAGCTCAGTTGGTAGAGCGCGTCATTGGTAATGACGAGGTTCATGGGTCCGACTCCCATCACCAGCTCCATAAAAACAGCCACCC
>CACWJZ010000063.1:3683-12551 GCA_902761365.1 uncultured Eubacteriales bacterium
GTGGGTGGCTATTTTTATAGATTGTAATGGAAGGGAGTCGGAGCCGCGATAGAAACCTGTCCAGTGGACAGGTTTCCGCGGCATGGTTTTGCCGCGCAGCCATAAGACGCGGCGCAGAGCGCAAGGCGTTGGCGCAAGCGGCAAAAGACTCCCATCACCAGCACGGAGTGCTGTGGAAAGGAGTCGGAGGGCGGACAGAGAAAGCCCCGGTGGGGCTTTCTCCCGCCCCTGGGGAGCGCAAGCCAGAGGCTGCGCAGCCCATAGGGCAAGCAGCCCGCAGATTGCGCGGAGACTCCCATCACCAGCGCGTGCATGAGCCTTTCCGTTCAGAGGTCCCTCCGCTCGCTTCGCTCGGTCGGGATGACAAGAAGAAAGAGGGCTCAGTCGGGATGACAAGAAAAAAGGGCTCAATCGGGATGACAAGAAAAAAGGGCTCAATCGGGATGACAAGAAGAAGAAAGCCCGGCCGGGATGATAAGAAGAAAGAGGGCCCGGTCGGGATGACAGAAAAAAAGCATCCCTTTGACATCAGTACCGCGCAGAGGTATACTATTTTATATGGAAGAAAGCCTGCAATTACAAGTCATCGCCCGCATCCGCAGCGACTTCACCAGCAAATTCGGCATCCCCCGGCAGAGCAATCTGGTGCCGGAGCAGGAGGCCGTGATCGTGTTCGAGCCAATGTATCGGGATGAAAACGCCCTGCGGGGCCTGGAGGGCTTCAGCCATCTATGGCTCCTCTGGGGCTTCTCTGAGGTGCGCCAGGCGGGCTGGTCCCCCATGGTAAAGCCGCCCAAGCTGGGAGGCAACAAGCGTATGGGCGTGTTCGCCACCCGGTCCCCCTTCCGGCCCAACCCCATCGGCCTCAGCTCCGTGCGGCTTGTGCGGATGGAGAAGCGGCCGAACCTGGGCACGGTGCTGGTGGTGGCCGGGGCGGACCTGATGGACGGGTCCCCCATCTACGATATAAAGCCCTACCTCTCCTTCACCGACAGCCACCCTGACGCCAGGAACGGCTTCGCCACCGATCACGCGGCGGAGCGGCTGCCGGTGGAGTTCCCGCCGGAGCTCCTTTCCCGCATCCCCGCGGAGAAGCGGCCCGCCCTTCTATCCTCCCTGGCTCTGGACCCCCGTCCCGGGTATCTCATGGGCCGCAGCGACCCCTACGGCTTCCCCTTCGCCGGGAAGGACGTGCGGTTCTATGTGGAGGACGGCGTGGTGAAGGTCTTCGACGTGGTGGAGCCATGAAACGATTCCTTGCTTTCATCCTCATAGCCCTCCTGCTGCTCCTGGGCTGCCGCCAGCCCCGGACCGCCACGGACCCGGCGGCCCTGTATCACGGCGCCATAGAGCCGGACAAGGTGAACCTGTTCTTCCTGGCCGTGGGCCAGGGGGACGCCTGTCTGCTGGCCTTCCCCACGGGAGAGCGGATCATGGTGGACACGGGCCCCTTCGAAGCCCGCGACAAGCTGGTGGACCAGCTGCATGCCCTGGGCGTGGACAAGCTGGACGCCATCTTCGTCACCCACGGCCACGCGGACCACACGGGGAACCTTATGACCCTGGTGCGCCGGTTCGACGTGCCCCGGGTCTATTATGGCGGCCACGAGGGCGACTATAGCGATCTGCTCACGAAGGTCCACCGCCGGGGCGTGACCTGCGCGGCGCTCCTCTGCGGCAGCACCTTCGCCTATGGGGACGCCCTTCTGACGGTGCTGAGCCCCCTGCAGAACCGGGCTTACGACGATCTCAACGGCGCCTCCGCCGTCCTGCGCCTGACCTACGGGGCGAACGCCGCCCTGTTCATGGCCGACGCCACCGTGCAGGCGGAGGAATACATGCTCTTCCACTACCATCGGGAGGACCTGGCGGCCAATGTGCTGAAGGTGGGCCACCACGGCTCCTCGTCCTCCTCGTCCCTCCGCTTTCTGAAGGTGGTCTCCCCCGCCCTCGCCGTCGTCAGCGTGGGCCGAAACAACGAATACGGCCACCCGACTGCGGAGGTGCTGCTGCGGCTGAGCCTGGCGGGCGCCCGCATTTTGCGGACGGACGAGGCTCCCGCCGTGCAAATTACTCTTGACGGAAGGGAAGTGCGGGTGGTAGAATAGGCGCGATATGACGCGATGAACGGGAAAAGGTCCCCAGAGGCGGCCAAAGAGAGCTCCGATCAGGTGAAAGCGGAGCGCCGAGAAAGGGATGCGGTTCGCCCGGGAGCGGCGCGGGGGAAATAAGATGGCGGCGTGCGCCGCAACTTATAGTAGTTCGCGACGGGTAAGCCCGATACAGCTTTTCGAGGCTGCCGCTATGGCAGTGAACTTGGGGTGGTACCACGACGCGCTTCGTCCCTTTGGGCGGGGCGCGGTTTATATTGGAAAGAACCAAAAGGAGATACGAAATGGAAAACGATCTGCAACGAATCCGGGAGGAGGCCCAGAAGCGGCTGGCCGCCATGCAGGAGGAATGTGACCTCGTGGCATTGCAGCAGCAGCTCTTCGGCAAGGCCGGCGAGCTCACCGCCATCCTCCGCACCATGGGCAAGCTCAGCAAGGAGGAGCGGGCCCAGCTGGGCGCCAACGTGAACAAGCTCAAGCAGGAGCTGGAGGCCGCCATGGAAGCGCGCCGGGCGGAGTTCAAAAAGAAAGCCCAGGAGCTGCGCTTTGAGCGGGAGGCCCTGGACGTGACCGAGGCCGGCGTGAGCCCCATCCCCATGGGGCATCTGCACCCCATGACCCAGACCTACCGGACCATCCGGGACGCCCTCGTGGGCATGGGCTTCCAGGTCTTCGACGGACCGGAGATCGAGCTGGACGACAACAACTTCACCCTCCTGAACCTGCCCCTCGACCATCCGGCCAGGGACATGCAGGACACCTTCTATATCAACGACAAGCTCATGCCCGGCCGCGTGTTCCGGGTGGATGAAGTGGACGCCTCCCACAGCCCCGTGTTCATGCAGATCGAGGGCTTTGTGGTGGACAAGAACCTGAACCTGGCCAATTTGAAGGGCACGCTGGACACCTTCATCCGGGCGGTCTTCGGCGAGAACGTGAAGACGCGGCTCAGGCCCTCCTACTTCCCCTTCACGGAGCCGTCCGCAGAGCTGGACATGAGCTGCACCATCTGCGGCGGCAAGGGCTGCCGGGTGTGCAAGGGCACGGGCTGGATCGAGATTTTGGGCTGCGGCATGACCAACCCCCACGAGCTGGAAAACTGCGGTCTCGATCCCAAGGAATGGTCCGCCTTCGCCTTCGGCGTGGGCGTGGATCGGGTGACCAGCCTGAAGTACGGCATCTCGGACATTCGCTATGAATACGAGAACGACGCCCGCTTCCTGACCCAGTTCTAAGAAAAGGAGGATGAGAGTATGAGACTTCCTAAATCCTGGCTGCAGGACTATGTGGATTTCAACGTGACCGATGAGGAATTCATCGAGCGCATGATGTGGCGCGGCTTTGAGCTGGAAGGCGTGGAGAAGGAGCTCAAGGACGTGTCCGGCGTCATCACCGGCAAGATCCTCTCCATGGAGAAGCACCCCAACGCCGACAAGCTGAGCGTGTGCCAGGTGGACCTGGGCGACAAGCAGGCCCAGATCCTCACCAACGCCAAGAACGTGTTCGTGGGCGCCATCGTGCCCGTGGCCTATGCCGGGGCGAGGATCGGCAACCATGACTTCACCGTGGCCAACATCCGCGGGGTGGAGAGCCAGGGCATGTTCTGCTCCGGGGAGGAGTTCAACCTGAGCGACGTGGAGTACCCCGGCGCGGAGGTGGACGGCATCCTGATCCTCCGGGAGGACACCCCTCTGGGCATCCCTATCGAGGAGGCCATCGACCGCAACGACGTGATCTTCGACTTCTCCGTGCTCCCCAACCGGCCCGACTGCAACAGCATCATCGGTCTCGTGCGAGAGGCGGCGGCGGCCCTGGGTCAAAAGATGAAGACTCCCATCATCCCCCACATCGAGGGCGAGGGGGACGTGAACGATCTCGTGAAGGTCACCGTGGAGAACGGGGACCTGTGCCCCCGGTATACGGGCCGGGCGGCGGTGGATCTGAAGATCGGCCCCTCCCCCGCCTGGATGCAGCGGCGGCTCAAGGAGATGGGCATGCGGCCCATCAGCAACATCGTAGACATCACCAACTACGTGCTGGTGGAGTACGGCCATCCCACCCACGCCTTCGACCTGGCGTGCATCCGGGACGGGCATATCATCGTCCGGAACGCCCAGGAGGGCGAAAAGGTGGTCACCCTGGATAAGAAGGAGCGGGTCATGGATAAGGACATGCTCCTCATCAGCGACCCCCAGGGCGGCGTAGGCGTGGCCGGCGTCATGGGCGGCCTCAACAGCGAGATCACCGAGGAGACCAAAGCGGTGTTCTTCGAGTCCGCCGCCTTCAAGGCCAGCAATATCCGCCGCACCGCCCGCAAGCTCCGGCACGTGACCGACGCGGCCGCCCGGTTCATCAAGGGCGTGGAGCCCGTCAACGCCTATTTGGCACTGGAACGGTGCATCGAGCTGGTGAGCGAGCTGCACGCCGGCAGGATCGTGGGCGGCACCGTGGACGTGTGCGCCGCGGACCTTGCCGACCGGGAGATCCACGTGGACGTGGACCATGTGAACCGCATCCTGAACACGAACCTGAGCGGGGAGAAGATGGCGGAGCTTTTGGCCACCATCGAGGTGCCCGCCAAGGCCGACGGCAACGATCTGCACGTGAGCATCCCCCACTTCCGCACGGACATCGAAAGCGGCATCGAGGCGGACGCGGACATTGCCGAGGAGGTGGGCCGCATCTACGGCTTCGACAACATCCCCGCCGTGCTTATGAACGGCGACACCTTCCAGGGGTGCCTGGCGCGGGAGTTCCAGGCCGAGGACAAGGTGAAGGACGTGTTGGTGGCCTGCGGGTGCCTGGAGATGTACAACTACAACTTCACCGGACCGAGCGCGCTGAAGGCCCTGGCCTTCGCCGCGGACGACGAGCGCAACCATGCCGTGAAGCTGCTGAACCCCTTCGGTGAGGACCAGAGCCTCATGCGCACCACCCTGTACATGGGCATGCTGGACTCCGCCGCCCGGAACATCCGCCGCAAGACCGGCTACGGCCGATTCATGGAGGTGGGCAACGTCCACTTCGATTTGGGCGGCGACCGGCTTCCCCGGGAGGAGAAGAAGGTGGGCCTCATCTTCTTCGGCGAGCAGGAGAGCTTCTACACCCTCAAGGGCGTGGTGGAGACCCTCCTGAACCGCTTAGGCATACAGGGCGCCAGGTATGTGAAGAACGACGTGGCCTGCTTCCAGCCGGGCCGCCGGGCGGACGTGCTGGTGGACGGTCGGAAGCTGGGCGAGCTGGGCCAGGTGCACCCCGACGTACTGGGCGCCTGGGACGTGCCCGGTCCCCTCTACATGGCGGAGCTGTCCTTCGCCGATATACTGGCCCTGGCCGTGGACACCCCGGCCTTCCAGCCCCTGCCCCGGTTCCCCGTGGTGAGCCGCGACTTGGCCATCGTGGTGCCGGAGGGCAGCGAGAGCGCCCACTGGATCGAGCTCATCGAGACCGCGCCCGTGGACGTGATCGTGGAGAAGGGCAGGCTGTTCGACGTGTATCGGGGGCCTGCGGTGGGCCTGGGCAAGAAGAGCCTGGCCATCACCTTCAATCTTCGGGCGGAGGACCACACCCTGACCGACGAGGAGATCAAGAAGGCTTTCGAGACCATCATCCGGGTCCTTGGGGAAAACGGCGCGCCTCTGCGGCAATAATTTCACAAAAAAAAGCTGGTTTTCGCCAAAATACCGTTGTATACTGTAGGAAGACTATATAGGAGGTTACCCATATGAAGTATTGTCCTCATTGCGGCGCTGAGATCGCCGATGATGTTCGTTTCTGCCCCACCTGCGGCAAGGAGACCGTGGTCGTGGTAGCCGATACCAATCCCCAGTTCGATCCTCAGGACGTGGCCGACAACAAGATGCTGGCCATGCTGGGCTATCTCACCATGGGCGTGCTGCCCATGCTGGGCGCCCGGAATTCCGCCTATGCCATGCACCACACCAACCAGGCCCTGTGGATCTTCATCGGGTCCCTGCTCTGCGGGCTGGTATGCATCGTCCCCATCCTGGGCTGGATCGTGGCCGGCGTCGGCGGCATCTTCCTGTTCGTCTGTGAGATCATCGGCATCGTCCGGGCTCTCAACGGCAGCGGCAAGTATCTGCCCTTCGTCAAGGGCCTGCCCGTCATCATCAAATAAGGAGCCGGGCCATGAAGCAGTGTCCCTATTGCGGCAACTCCATTCTGGACGACGCCAAGTTCTGTGTGGAATGCGGCAAGTCCCTGGTGGAGGACGCGCCTGCTGTGGAAGCAGCCCCGGCGGAAGCGCCTGAGCAGATCGTAGCCGAAGCGCCCGTCGCGCCCGCGGAGCCCATCGTGGCAGTGGCGGCGCCGGAACCCCCTTCGGCGGTGGCTGACAACGCGCCCGTCATTACCCAGATCCCCTCCCGGAAGCAGATGCTGTCCACCTTCCAGTACATCCTGCTGAGCCTGCTGTACGGGCTGCCGGTGATCGGCCTCATCTTCCTGTTCATCTTCGGGGCGGGCCATCCCAAGAATCCCAGCCTGAAGCGGTTCTCCGCAGCCATGCTGGTCCTGCGGCTGGTCTTCTGGATCGTGCTGCTGGCCCTTTTGATCGTGGCCATGGTCAAGAACGGCCGGCTGCTCACCGACGCTTTGGGCCAGCTGATCCCGGCGGTGGGAAATCTTCTAAAGGCTTTTTTCGCCTGAGATAAGCTGCTGATATGGGCAGCAGATCATTTGCTGCGAACAATAGCACATAATTCTGATTAAGTAGAAATGGCGCTATATAGCGCCATTTCTTTTTCATTATATGCAGCAAATCAGCCGCGTTTTCACCCTCTTGCGGTACCTTTTTACAGCTTCGGGGTGAAGAACGCGGCTTTTGCTACCCATCTTAGCAGCCTGTCCCTCTTATCTATCCCTGAGACAGCTCCGGCACCACGGGTACCCTGAGGTTCTGGATCATGCCCAGGAAGTCCGTGTCCGGGGAAAGCCACTCCTCCGCCCGGGAATAGGGCACCAGGACGGGCATGCGGGGATGAAGGTCACGGATGGCCTTCTCCGCGTCCTGGGTGAGGATGGTGAAGCAGGGCAGCCGATGCTGGTCCGAGGTGCGGATGTACAGGCCCGCCATGTAGAGGGGCGACCCGTCCTCGGCCCGGAAGGCATACCGCTCCTTCCTCTTGGGGTCGATCTTCTTCCATTCATAGTACAGGGACGCGGGGACGAGGCATCGGCGGTCGTTGACGCTGCCCGCGAACAACTCTCGCTCCTGGGCGGTCTCCATGCGGGTGTTGAACACCAGCATGCCCCGCTTGGGGTGGGTGAACCCCCACTGCATGGGGAACGAGCCCAGGCTCCGGTCCCGGCTGGAGGGCGCGATCACCGGCGCGATGTCCGTGGGTCGGATGTCGCCCCAGGTCTTCATCTTGGCATCCAGCTTCGCCGCGATGCGGATGGCCTGCCGGACCTGCTCCGCCAGGCGTTCTTCATCTATCTTGTCTTCCAGCTTATACCGTCCGCACATGGTACCTCCTCCGTCATTAAGTATAGTATACAATATGGAAGAGAAAAAGAAAAGAGACGCCTTTGAAAGCATCTCATGCGTCCCTGACATCATACTATAACTGTCAATTCTTCTTGATTCTCGCCCAAACACCCCAATCAAATTTGCCTGCTATTTTATCAACTGAAACTTCATAATCAAATGTAAATTTTCCAACAGAATTCCCATATCTATCAACGCCATAAAAGGACCCATAGAGTGTAAAATAATATTTCGTATCTGTAGTTTTCGTGCACTTTATTGAAGACACACTAAATGATCTTATACTATCATATCCAAACTTATCAGGATCACCCTCAACGGAATAGCGAGCATAAGTATCAGCATGTTTCTGCTCAACTATTTTCCTTGCTTCTGATTCGGATAAATACGCTTTTGTGGGAGCAGCTGTAGCGCGCGAAGGAATAGCCGTGGCTGCAGGTGCTTTTTTGTTCCCTTCAGTACAACTTGTTAAAAACAGAATAATCATCAATAGAAATAACACAACGTTAGTAAATGTTTGTCTTTTTCCCCTCATATATCATCTATCCTTTCTAAAAGAAACGGTCTTTTCCTGTACCGCCATGGAATATCCCGCTTCACGGCACTTTCGCGCCAACGCAGATCGACTCAACAGATATCGAATGTCTTTTGGAAGCGGTATGCCTACCTTTTTCTCATACTGCAAATCTGTCAACGAGAAATCTATACCTTGTTCCATGAGGCTGTCTAATTGTTCCAACTTAGGATGCTTCCCCAACTTTCTCACCTCCTATTATCAGATTATAGTCTTCTTAGCGACTATAGTCAAGAAAAAAGTCATACCCTACTATGAAATCATAGGAGGAAGAATAGGTGATTACATATGAGGCATTTTGGAAAACACTTCATGCATCTGGAGAATCCACATACACGCTCATTACAAAGCACAATCTGTCCAGCTCTACTATAGATAAGCTTCGGAAGAACAAGCCGCTTAACACAACGACGATAAACGATCTTTGTCGCATTTTGAAATGTAACGTGCAAGATGTTATGCAGTATACGCCATCAGACAACGATCAGGTTCTATAATGTTTCATCTTTTATACGGCTCCTCTCTGAGGGGTTTCTTATATGAAAACAAAAAAGAGTCACTCGATTGGAGTGACTCTTTGGGGTCCCGGCGGCTGCCTATCTTCCCGGGCCGTTGCCAGCCAAGTATTGTCGGTGTATGTGAGCTTAACTTCTGTGTTCGGAATGGGAACAGGT
>CACWJZ010000064.1 GCA_902761365.1 uncultured Eubacteriales bacterium
TCGTCAGCTGTGGGCTGAAGGCGTGGCCGAAATGGGCTCCGCTCCCAAAGATCTCGTCCTGCTGACCGCTGAAGGCACCGACTTCGACGATGTGGCCGTGTTTGTGCAGGATCAGTTCCGCAATGTGCTGGGCATCGAAGTGGCCATCAACTCCATGACCCAGAAGGCCCGCAACGAAATCATGAAGACCGAACACTTTGATATGGCTCTGTCCGCCTGGGGCGCCGACTACGACGATGCCATGACCTATCTGGATCTGTGGACCTCCACCAGCGGCTACCGCGGCTACTATGCCAAGGATGAGTACGTTGCTCTGGTTCGCGCCGCTCAGGTCGAGCCCGACGAGGCTGCCCGTCTGCAGCTGATGCTGGCCGCCGAAAAGATGCTGATCGAGGAAGATATGGTCGTCACCGGTATCTATGATCGTGGCTACTCCTTCCTGCAGAAGCCCTATGTCAACGGCATCCTGAACCATCCCGCCGGTCAGACCACTGAATTCAAGTACGTCACTCTGACCAAGACCAAGTAATCAAACCCGGAAAAAGGGGCGGCGGGGCTACCGTCGCTCCTTTTTCCGCTCATGGGCTGCGGACCGGCATGACGATCCGCGGCCGTCATTCAGATCCCCGTATTGTGCCGGGAGAAGCGCTGATCTCCGTTTCACCCACACATAATACAAGCAAAATTTCACCAAGGAGGAGTGTGTATGGCGAAATACATTGGCAAGCGTGTGTTCTACATGATCATCACGCTGTTTCTGATCGCTGTACTGACCTTTGTTCTGATGAAGATCCTGCCCGGATCGCCGTTTGATACGGAGCGTTTTGAAAAACTGACCCCGCAGCAGCAGCAGGAAGCGCTCGCCAAGTATGATTTGGACAAACCGATCTATGTACAGTTCTTCAAGTACATCACGGATATGCTCAAGGGCGATTTCGGTACTTCCTTCTATTACACCAAGATGCCCGTAACACGCGTCATTTTCAGCCGCATCGGCCCGTCCATGCTGGTTGGCGCCCAGGCCATTTTGATCGGTCTGGCCATCGGCCTGTCACTCGGCATTATTGCCGCGTGCAGGCACAACGGCTTCGTGGATAACCTCACGATGATTATTGCCGTACTGGGTATTTCTGTCCCCAACTTTGTGGCGGCGGCCCTTCTTCAGTATTACATCGGTCTGAAGCTTGGCTGGCTGCCGGTCGGCTTCTGGGAAAGCTGGGCCTGTTCAGTTCTGCCCTCGTTGGCACTGTGCGTGCAGCCGCTGGCCACCTCTGCCCGCTTCATCCGCGCTGAGACGCTGGATGTGCTTCAGCAGGACTATATCGTCACCGCCCGCAGCAAGGGCATGACGCAGGCCCGTCTTCTGCTGAAGCACACCCTGCGCAACTCCATCATCCCGGTCATCACCATCATCGGCACCATGGTGGTCAATCTGCTCACCGGTTCTCTGGCGATCGAAAGCATTTTTTCCATCCCGGGCATCGGCGGTCTGTTTACTGATTCAGTAAAGAACAACGACTATAATGTTATTATGGGCTTGACGATCCTGTACAGCTTCATGTACATGCTGGCCATCCTCATTACAGACATCGCGTACAGCCTGGTTGATCCTCGTATCCGCATTGCCGCAGGAAAGGGTGGTGACTGATGATGTTCAAGCGCAAGGAAAAGTTCGTCCCTGCCAAACCCGTTGAGGCGCCTGCTGATCTGCCGGCAGATCTGTTTGAGGCCGCCGAGCAGAATAGTTCCGATCTGGAGTACATCGCCCGCAAGCATCATTCCGCCCTCTATGACGGCTGGATCCGCCTCCGCAAAAACAAGGCGGCCGTCATCTGCGCGGTGATCCTGATCGTGATCACTCTGTTTGCCATCTTCGCGCCGATTCTCGGCCAGTACACCTATTTCGACACCAACTACAAGGCCAAGCTGAAGCCGCCGTCTATCGAGCATCCCTTCGGCACCGACCAGTTTGGCCGTGACCAGTGGGCCCGTATCTGGTACGGCACGCGTATCTCGCTGCTGATCGGTTTGGTCGCCGCCCTGCTGAATCTGTTCATCGGCGTTATCTACGGCGCTGTGTCCGCCATGATCGGCGGCCGCGTGGACGCCATCATGCAGCGCATCATTGAGATTTTGGTCGGCGTGCCGCACCTGATCATCGTGATTCTGTTTATGATGATCCTGCCGCCCGGCGTCGGCACTATCGTTATCGCCATGTCCATCACCGGCTGGGTTAACATGGCCCGTCTGGTGCGTGCGCAGATTCTGAAGCTGAAGAACCAGGAATTTGTCATGGCAGCCAAGCTGCTGGGCACCAGCGGTTGGAAGATGATCATGAAGCACCTGGTTCCCAACACCGTCAGCGTCATCGTCATTCAGATCATGTTCGCCATTCCCAGTGCCATATTCACCGAGGCCTTCCTGAGCTTCATCGGCGTGGGTTTGGCTGCCCCCAAGGCGTCCCTGGGCGTGCTGATCAACGACGGCTACAAAATGCTGCGTGCGGCGCCCTACATGCTGATTTATCCGGCTCTGGCCATCATCCTGATTATGGTGTGCTTCAGCATTCTGGGCGACGGCCTGCGCGACGCCCTTGACCCCCGCATGAAGCACTAAGAAAGGAGGAAACGAGCATGAGCGAAAAGAAAAAGCTGCTTGAAGTCAAGGACATGTACGTTTCCATCCACACCGACAGCGGTGTGGTCCAGGCAGTGCGCGGCGTCAGCTTTGACCTGTACGAGGTCGAGACGCTGGCTATCGTGGGCGAGTCCGGTTCCGGCAAATCCATCACCAACAAGGCCATCATGGGGCTTTTGCCCATCGGCGGGCGAATCGACAGCGGAACCGTACTGCTCGGCGGCAAGGACATTACCCATTACACCGAAAAGCAGATGCGCGATGTGCGCGGCGCCGAGATCTCCATGATCTTTCAGGATCCGCTGACCTCGCTGAATCCCACCATGACCGTCGGCAAGCAGATCACCGAGATGCTGATGCTGCACAAGCCCGGCATGACCAAGGAGCAGCGCAAGGAGCGCGCCATCGAGCTACTGGGCATGGTCGGCATCCCGAACCCTACCGAGCGCTTCGACCAGTATCCTCATCAGTTTTCCGGCGGCATGCGTCAGCGCGTGATGATCTCCATCGCCCTGGCCTGCGAACCCAAGATCCTGATTGCGGATGAGCCCACGACCGCTTTGGACGTGACCATTCAGGCCCAGATTCTGGATCTGATGAAGGAGCTTCAAAAGAAGATCAACACCTCCATCATCATCATCACCCACAACCTGGGCGTTGTGGCCTCCGTGGCTGACCGCGTACTGGTCATGTACGGCGGCAAGTTCGCCGAGGTTGGTGACCTGGACGAGGTTTTCTACGACATGAAGCACCCCTATACCAAGGGTCTGATGGAGTCTATTCCCATCCTTCATTCCGAGGATCAGGATCTGTACTCCATTCCCGGCTCTCCGCCGGATCTGGTGAAGCCGCCGGTCGGCTGTCCCTTCGCACCCCGCTGCAATGAGTGCCTGAAGGTATGCAAGCTGTATCCGCCCAAGACCCACAGCTTCTCCGAAAAACACATGGCCACCTGCTGGCTCTATGACGAACGCGTAAAGGGGGCAAAGTAATCATGGCACAACAGGATAATCTGGTCGTTGTCAAGGACCTTGCCCGTCACTTCGTGCTGGGCAAGGATCAGGTGCTCAAGGCCGTGGACGGTGTCTCCTTCGCCATCCGCCGCGGCGAGACCTTTGGCCTGGTGGGCGAATCCGGCTGCGGCAAGTCCACGCTGGGCCGCACCATTATCGGCCTGTACGACTGCACCAAGGGCAGCGTTGAGTTTGACGGCAAGGATATGAAGGACTACAAGTCCGCCGCCGAGCGTGCCGAGCTGTCCCAGCGCATGCAGATGATCTTCCAGGATCCCTACACATCCCTGAACCCCCGAATGAAGGTGATGGACATCGTTGCCGAGGGTATTGATAACCATCACCTGGCCAAGAACAACGCCGAGCGCACGAAGATGGTCATCCAGCTGCTTGAAGCCGTCGGTCTGAACGAAGGCCATGCCAACCGCTATCCGCACGAGTTTTCCGGCGGCCAGCGCCAGCGCGTGGGTATCGCTCGCGCTCTGTCCGTCAATCCGGACTTCGTGATTGCAGACGAGCCCATCTCCGCCCTGGACGTTTCCATCCAGGCCCAGGTGGTCAATCTGCTGAAAAACCTGCAGAAGACCCGCAACCTGACCTATCTGTTCATCGCCCATGACCTTTCCATGGTCAAGTACATTTCCGACCGCATCGGCGTGATGTATCTGGGCAACATGGTCGAGCTGGCCACCAGCCAGGAGCTGTTTGATAAGCCGCTGCATCCCTACACCCAGGCCCTGCTGAGTGCAATCCCTCTCCCGGACCCCAAAGTGGAGCGTGAGCGCAGCCGTATCGTGCTGGAGGGCAGCGTGTCCAGCCCCATCAACCTGCCCAACAACTGCCGCTTCTGCACCCGCTGCAAGTATTGCACCGAACAGTGCCGCAAGGAAGTGCCGCCGCTGCGCGAGGTGGAGCCCGGTCACTTTGTGGCCTGCCACATGATCAAGTGAAACACCATAAACGGGAGGCTGATTTTCAAAGTCAGTCGCCCGGTTTTTGCGAAAAAGCCCCTTGAAAAGGCTACTGCGCCGCTGCGTTGAACCTCATTTGATTGAATAACCACGTTTTCCCAACATTTTTATCATACAGGAGGATCAATACCATGGTAACTTCCGAGAAAAACATACAGATGATTATGGAGCTGGCAGACGCCTTTGGCCCCTCCGGCTTTGAAGACGACGTGCTGACCGTCGCCCGCAAGTGGGCCGAGGGCCTTGGTACCATCGAAGAGGACCACATGCGCAACCTGTACATCCACCGCAAGGAGAACACCGGCAACAAACCTGTGATCATGCTGGATGCCCACAGCGATGAAGTCGGCTTCATGATCCACTCCATCAAACCCAACGGAACCCTGCGCTTCGTGACCCTGGGCCGATTTGCAAACATCGCCATGTCCTCAGCTGACGTGCTGGTGCGCAACGCCCTGGGCGAGTACATTCCCGGCGTCATTGCAGCCAAGCCCGTTCACTTCATGAGCGAGTCCGAGCGCGCCAAGGGCGGCGTGCCGGAGATCTCCAGCATGGTGATCGACATCGGCGCCACCTCTGCCGAGGAGGCCGTGAACAGGTTCCACATCCGCATCGGTGAGCCCGGCGTTCCCGCCACCAAGTGCCGCTACGACGCCGAAAACGATGTGATGTTCGGCAAGGGCTTTGACTGCCGCATCGGCTGCGCTGCCGTGATCGAGACGCTGCGCCGCCTGGAAGGCATGGATCTGCCCTGCGACGTCATCGGCGTGCTGTCCTCCCAGGAGGAGGTTGGCGAGCGCGGCTGCAAGGTGTCTGTGAAGCATGCCAACCCCAGCATCGCCTTCGTGTTTGAGGGCTGCCCCGCCGACGATACCTTCACCGAGCCCTATGCCATCCAGACCGCGCTGAAGAAGGGCCCCATGCTCCGCTTCATGGACGTGTCCGTCATCTGCAGCCCCCGTTACCAGCGCTATGTGCTGGACTTGGCCTCTGAGAAGGGCATTGCCGCGCAGGCCTCCGTGCGAGAGGGCGGCGGCAACAATGGCGCCATCATCAACACCGCCCTTGACGGCACCCCTGTGGTCGTAGCCGGTGTGCCCACCCGCTACATTCACTCCATGAACTGCATCACCTCCGGTTATGATTTCGAGGAGACGGTCAAGCTGGCAGTAGCCACCGTCACCTCCATGACCCCCGAGCAGATCGCCAAGTTCTGATCGACACACCATTGCATGCAAAAACTGCGGCCCGCTGCGAGCCGCAGTTTTTGTTTCTTCACGAAAAGTTCGGCTA
>CACWJZ010000065.1 GCA_902761365.1 uncultured Eubacteriales bacterium
GATGGTGTCGGAGAGGATGCCCGCCGCCATGAGCCCCGCCAGCTTCTGGCCGGGCATGATGCCCCGCTCCTGGAACATGGCGGCGATGATGGTGGTGCTGGCGCCCACGGCCTCGGTCCGCACATAGATGGGGTCCACGGTCTCCACGTCCGCCAGGCGGTGATGGTCGATGATGGCCAGGATCTGCGCCTCGCCCAGGCCATCCACGCTCTGGACCGTCTCGCTGTGGTCCACCAGGACCACCTTCTTCCTGTTGGGCCGCAGCAGGTGATACCGGGACAGGGTGCCCACCACCTGCTCCTGGCTGTCCAACACCGGGTAGCTCCGATAGCGGCTCTTCAACGTGGCCTCCCGGACCACGTCCAGGTAGTCCTCCTCGTGGAAGGCGGTGAGATCACGGGTACGGGCGATCCGGGACACGGGGACGGACTGGATCATGAGCCGGGCGGCCCGGTAGGGGTCGTAGGGGGTGGTGATGATGACGGTGTCGCCCCGGTCCGCCATGTCCTCCGGCTGGAGCTGGCCCCCGCAGAGGATGACGGCGGCAGCCTTGGCGCTGTAGGCGGCCTTCAGGACCGCGCTGTCCCGGCCAGTGATCACGATGCTGTGCTCCGGGAAGGACTGCTCCATGCCGGGCACCGCGATGCAGAGCTCGCCGGAGAGGTCGGTCACGTTGCCGTAGTCGCCCCAGATCTGTCCGTCCAGACAGGAGAGCAGGTTGAACAGGGGCACGTCGCTCAGCATGGTCTCCTCCACGAACCGAAGGTCGTATTGGGCGATGTCGCCGGAGGTGAGCATGCCGAAGAGCTTTCCCTCCTCATTGGCGATGGGGAGCGACGCCGAGGGCAAATCGCTGTCGCTCATGAGCTCCCAGGCCCGGTGGACCGTCACGGCGTCGGAGAGGATGGGGGGCCTGTCGAAGTTCAGATCCTTCACCTGGGTGCGCACGTCGTGGAGGCGCATGGGCGACTCAAACCCGAACCGCTGCAAGATGCGGCTGGTCTCGTCGCTCAGCACCCCCAGGCGGCAGGCCACGTACTGCCTTTCCCCCAGGGCGTGGCGCAAGCTGGCGTAGGCGATGGCGGCCACGATGGAGTCGGTGTCCGGGTTCTTGTGTCCAAAGACGTATACGGGGTCCATGAAAAGCCCTCCTGCGTTTCTTTTAACACTTTATTATATCAGATTTGTCACAAGGTGCAAGGCATAAATGGCGGAATCCAGGCTGTCGAGACGGGTATCAGAAACGGCGTTCTTCACCCCGAAGCTGTACTATGCGCCGCGAAAGGGTGAAAACGCCGTTATTATGCGGCATGGAACACAAAGAAACGGTGCCGAAGCACCGTTTCCTCCTATCCATGATTTTCAAATCAATACTGCCGCAAATGGGCTGGCGCCCATATCGGCAGCTTCAAAGGTTCTTGCTGGCGTCGATGTAAGAGTAGAGGGTGTACTTGCTGATGCCGAAATACTTGCTGACCTTGTCGCCGCTTTTGGTGACCAGGAAGGCGCCGGCATCGTTCAGGAAGCGAATGGCGGCGATCTTGTCGTCCTTGTTCATGAGGGCCACGGGCTTGCCCACCTTCTCCACGCTCTGCTCGATCAGGTCGTCCAGCAGCTCGTTCACGTTCTGGGGGATGCTGGCGGGGGCCTTGGGCGGCTCCTCCCCGTGGGAGAGCAGGCTCCCCACAGCCTTCTGGGCCATGAGCAGGTTGGTGATGTCGTAGTTCACGCAGAAGATGCCGTCGATGCCGCCCCGGTCGTTGCGGATGTAGACGGTGCTGGATTTCACGATCCGCCCGTCGTGGGTCTTCAGCAGGTACCCGGACCGGTCCTGCAGGGTCTCCGGGTGGGGCTCCTGCATGGCCTCCAGGGCCACCCGGGAGGGGCCGTCGCCCGTCTGCCGCTGGGACACATGCCCGTTTTCGATGGCCACGATGGTGTGCTCCGGGTCCCCGCCCGTAAGATCATGGACCAGCACCTCGCAGCTTTCTCCGAACTCCGCCGCCAGGGCCTTGGCCAACCGCTTGTAAAAATCAAGTTCCATAGTCAATTTCCTTTCTTATACGGCGTTTTTGCCTTCGGTACACTGGTATGATATAGAAAATTCCTGGGGATTTCAACTATTTTTTTCAGATTTGAAAAGGTTTTTTCAGGCGGAGCCCCCCTGGCGGCAGAAAAAGTGAATTGCCTATTGAAAAACCGGGACGGATAGGGTAGAATATCCCCATCTTAGAGACAAAGGAGAGAATGCCATGGAAAACATCAACAACGACGAGCTGGATCTGGTCACGTTTTCCGACGAGGAAGGCAACGAATTCCAGATGGAGGTCTGGGATTACTTCGAGCACGAGGGCCAGGAGTACGCGATCCTCTTCGATCTCGAATCCGAGCAGGACGAGGACGCCGAGACCGAGGTCTATATCATGAAGGTCACCGTGGAGGGCGAGGACGAGATCTTCCTGCCCGCCGACGAGGACAAGATGGACGAGCTCACGGAGATCGTGGAGAAGATGCTGGACGAGGCCTTCTGCGACGAGGACTGCGCCAACTGCGACCAGGCCGATTGCGAGGACCGGAAGTAAAGCAAAGTGCAACAAAAAAGCGCCGGGAGGCGCTTTTTTCGTTGGGCAAAAGCGGGACGGGCAAGCCCGTCCCCTACGGCAGGAGCGCGAAGGCCGCGAGCTAGGACGTGATAAAGGCTAATACTAACACGATGCCGGCGATAATGGAGAGTACAAGGCTGAGGATAACCAACACATACAATACATGCACATCATGCGAAATCGTGTGTACGTCCTGACAAAGACTCTGGATGCTCTTCAAGAGAGCGGTCTGATCCTTATCCTGAGTTGTTGTGCTGTGATTAGGTATGAGATCGGCTCCGGCTCTGTCGTTTTCTTCAGCTTGTTGTTTTTCTGTTTCACTTTGGTTCTGCGCTTGTTCCGACTGCTTATCTTGGATAGCCAGCAGTTTTTCCGCATCTTGAATAAATGCAGATTGTTTATATACTGTTTTTTCCTCAATCGCCTTATACAGAAATGCTTTATATTCGTTTATAGCTTTGGGGATGTCTTCGTCAGCAATGCTGGGAGCAAAAAGCCGATTGGTAATTGGAATAGTATCTTGTTGATTAAGGAATTGGGTAAAACCGCTTTCGCTAAAGCCAAACCTTTTAGCAATATCACTGATTGTCATTTGTATCTCCTTTGAGGGGGAATGACTTTTTGCAGCCATTCCCCCCAGCCTTCTTTGCTTCTCTTTTTCGGTTCCTTTTTCCTCTTCTCACATGAAGAGAAAAAGGAACAAAAGAGATGATCAGATCGACACGTCGTACGCCACCTTGTACATGTAGGGATCGATGCCCTTCTTCATCTGCAGGGCCTCATCGATGGGGATGGTGACGATGTGGGAGTCCCGGTAGCAGACCACCAGGTTGGTGTGGCCGGCGGCCAGCTCCTCCACGGCGGTGTGGCCCATGCGGGCGGCCATGACCCGATCCCGGCCTGTGGGGGCGCCGCCCCGCTGGATGTGGCCCAGGATGGATACCCGGGCGTCGATGCCGGTCTCGTCCTCGATGCGCTTGGCGATCTCGTTGCAGCGGCCCACGCCCTCAGCCACCACGATGACGAAGTGGCGCTTGCCCCGGTACTTGCCCTGGCGGACCCGCTCGATCACGTCCCGCTCGAAGTCCACCGGGAACTCGGGAACCAATATAGCCGTGGCGCCCACAGCGAGGCCCACGTAGACCGCCAGATGCCCCGCGTGCCGGCCCATGACCTCCACCACGCTGGCCCGCTCGTGGGACTGCATGGTGTCGGACAGCTTGTCGATGCACTGGATGGCCGTGTTGGCGGCGGTGTCAAAGCCGATGGTGTAGTGGGAGCAGCCGATGTCGTTGTCGATGGTGGCGGGCACGCCCACGGTGTTGACCCCCGCGGCGCTGAGCTTCTGGGCGCCCCGGAAGGTGCCGTCGCCGCCGATGGCAATGACGCCGTCGATGCCCGCGTACTTGCAGGTGCGGACCGCCTGCTGGACGCCCTCGTCCGTGGTGAACTCCTTGCAGCGGGCGGTGTAGAGGATGGTGCCGCCCCGGTCGGAAAGGCCGTTGACGGAACGGGCGTTCATCTCGAAGGTGTCCCCCTGGATGAGGCCGTTGTAGCCCCGGTGGATACCCACGGGGGTAATGCCCTTTTGAAGACAGGTGCGGACCGCGGCGCGGATGGCCGCGTTCATGCCGGGCGCGTCGCCGCCGCTGGTCAAGATACCGATACGTCTTACGATCTTATCCATTGTGTTTTACCCATGCCGAGTGTTTGACTTGGTCCCCTTCTTCTTTGATTTATTGTTCCATCAGCCCTTCATAGAGCCGCTTGTACACCAGTGCCGATTTGTGCCAGGAGAAGTCAGTGCCCATGGCCCGCTTCACCAGCCGATCCCACAGGGCCTCGTCGTGGAAGTAGCCCACCGCCCGCTCGATGGTGTAGAGCATGTCGTGGGCGTTGTAGTTGCTGAAGGAGAAGCCGTTGCCCTCGTCGGTGTACACGTTGAAGGGCTCCACGCTGTCCTTGAGGCCGCCGGTCTCCCGGACGATGGGGATGGACCCGTAGCGCATGGCGATCATCTGGCTCAGGCCGCAGGGCTCGAACTGGCTGGGCATGAGAAACATGTCCGTACCGGCGTAGACCCGATGGGCCAGGGCCTCGTTCATCTCCACCCGGGCGGCCACCCGGCCGGGGTACTTGGCCTGGGCGCGGCAGATGAAGTCCTCGTAGTGATGATCGCCCTTGCCCAGGAACACCAGCTGCACGTCCTGGCGCATGATGTCGTCCAGGACCCGCTCGATGAGGTCCAGGCCCTTCTGGGCGGTGAGCCGGGCGATGAAGCCGATGAGGGCCGCCTCGGGCCGCACCTCCAGGCCGCACTCCTGCTGCAGGTCCGCCTTCAAAATGGCCTTGCCCCGCCGGTTGTTGGCGCTGAAGGTGACGCGGAGGAACCGATCGTTCTCCGGGTCGAAGGCGTCGGTGTCGATGCCGTTGAGGATGCCCGAGAGCACGTGCTGCCGCTTCTTCATAAGGCCGTCCAGCCGCTCCCCGTAGTAGGCGGTCTTGATCTCCTCCGCGTAGGTGGGGCTCACGGTGGTGACCCGGTCGGAGAACACGATGCCGCCCTTCATGCAGGAGAGGAGGCCGTAGAACTCCAGGTTGTCCTTGGAGAAGTAGCCGTCATTGAGGCCCAGGTAGGTGTTGAGCCAGTGGAAGTCGAAGAGCCCCTGGAACTTCAGGTTGTGGATGGTGTAGACCGTGCGGATGGCCCGATACCGCTCGTCGATGCCGTACTGGGC
>CACWJZ010000066.1 GCA_902761365.1 uncultured Eubacteriales bacterium
AATGGCAAAGAAGATCACCGGTTATGTCAAACTGCAGATCAATGCCGGCAAGGCCACTCCGGCCCCCCCGGTAGGCCCCGCCCTCGGTTCCCAGGGTGTCAACATCATGGGCTTCTGCAAGGAATTCAATGAGCGCACGAAGAACCAGGTCGGTCTGGTCATCCCCGTGGTCATCACGGTGTATGCGGATCGTTCCTTCACCTTCATCACCAAGACCCCTCCCGCCGCGGTCCTCATCAAGAAGGCCTGCAACCTGGAGCATGCCTCCGGCGTCCCCAACAAGCAGAAGGTCGCCAGCATGACCAAGGCCCAGGTCAAGGAGATCGCCGAGATGAAGATGCCCGACCTGAACGCCGCTTCCCTGGAAGCCGCTATGAGCATGGTCGAGGGCACCGCCCGCAGCATGGGCGTCACCATCGTGGACTAAGAGGAGGGCAACAACATGAAGCACGGAAAGAAGTACGTTGAAAGCGCTGCCCTCGTGGATCGGCTCAAGCAGTATGATCCCATGGAGAGCATGGAGCTGGTCTGCAAGACCGCCAAGGCCAAGTTCGATGAGACCGTGGAAGTCTCCGTCCGTCTGGGCGTCGACTCCCGTCACCACGCTGACCAGCAGGTCCGTGGCGCCGTGGTCCTGCCTCACGGCACCGGCAAGACCGTCCGCGTGTTGGTCTTCGCCAAGGGCGATAAGGCCCATGAGGCCGAGGAAGCCGGCGCGGATTACATCGGCGACGAGGCCACCGTGGCCAAGATCCAGAAGGAGAACTGGTTCGAGTTCGACGTGTGCGTGGCTACCCCCGACATGATGGGCGTGGTCGGCCGCATCGGCCGTATCCTGGGCCCCAAGGGCTTGATGCCCAACCCCAAGTCCGGCACCGTGACCATGGACGTGGCCAAGGCCATCAAGGACATCAAAGCCGGTAAGGTGGAGTATCGTGTGGACAAGACCAACATCTGCCACTGCCCCATCGGCAAGGTCTCCTTCGGCCCCGAGAATCATGGAGGCGATCATCAAGGCCAAGCCCGCCGCCGCCAAGGGCACCTACATCCGCAGCCTGGTGGCTTCCACCACCATGGGCCCCGGCGTCAAGGTCAACGCCCAGAAGTTCTAAGCCAAAACCAAACGAAAAGCGCGAAGGGAAACCCTCGCGCTTTTTGCGTAAGGAGAGAAACATGATCCGCAGCATCCGATCCTGGGAATCCTATGGTTCCTTTCTAACAGCATATCCGCAGGAGGCGGTCGGCCTGGCCGAAGCTTTTGCCCGGAAGGGAGCCCTGTGCTTCGGCACCTTCGAGGAGGAGGCGATGACGGGTTTGTTTGTGTTCAGCCGGTTCGAAGAAAACTACCTCGTGATGAGCCGGTGGCTCACCCGGTCTGAGGCGGCGGGGCGGGAGATGCTGGCATATCTGCATCAGCAGTACCCCGGCTATGGAGTGGAGTTCACCTTCCGGCCGGAGAATACGTTGCTCAAAGGGCTGCTGCTGGAGGCAGGGGCGACTGTGTTCCCGGAGCAGCGGAACATGGAGCGCATGGGCTGCAGCGCGTCGCCCGCGGACACGTCGGCAATCGTGCTGTATTCAAAAGCCTATGAGCTGCCCTACCTTGCCCTGCACCGCGACAGCGACCCCGAGGGCGAGACCTACTGGACCGGAGAAATGGTGACAGCGGATGAAGCGGGATTCCTCGTGCTGCTGGCCCTGGCGGATGGTGTGCCGGTGGGGTATCTTGATTTGGGCCTGAGTGATGAGGGCAACAACGTGGCGGACCTGTATGTGGACCCGGCTCACCGTCGAAAGGCCTGGGGGCGAAAGCTTCTCGAAAAAGCCGTCGAGCTGACAGGAGATAAGCCCCTGACGCTGCAAGTGGATGTGGAGAACGATCCGGCCATTCGCCTGTATGAGAGCATGGGGTTCTGGTTCAAGCCGGAGAGTAGCTGGACGGATGCCATTTGGCGGATAGATGCCTGATCCGGCATAGTTTGTTCCGAAAAATGTCGCTTTTCACCCGTTGCATTTTATATATAAATGAGCTATACTACTAATAGAACTCAAAGGAGGCATATGATCTATGGGTAAATTCGTAATGAAAACCAACGAGAAGGGCTCCCGCTTCGTGCTGAAGGCCGGCAACGGGGAGATCATCGGCGTCAGCGAGACCTATTCCTCTGAATCCGCCTGCAAGAACGGCATCGAGAGCGTCCGCAAAAACGCCGTGGCCGCTGGGCTGGAGGATCAGACGGTGGAGGGCTCCAAGTGCAAGAACCCCAAGTTTGAGGTCTATAAGGATAAGGCGGGCGAGTTCCGCTTCCGTCTGAAGGCCACCAACGGCGAAATCCTCCTCACCGGCGAGAGCTACAAGGCCAAGGCCGGTTGCCTCAAGGGCATCGAGAGCATCCGCAACAATGCCCCCGAATCCCCGGTGGTCATGGAGCAATAAACTATAATCGCGCATGAAAAAGGAACGGCTGTGGCCGTTCCTTTTTGCGTGGGGCGAATGTCAGCGAGCAGTATGGGCGGCCTTCCGCTCCTTCTTTTTGTCGTCGCCCAAATGGAGGAGGGGGGAGACGCGCTTGTAGAGAAGCATGGTGAGGAGGGAGACCACCACGCCCTTGAGAAGGTTGAAGGGGACCACCGCGAAGAGGACCAGGGTGGACACGCTGGTGATAGCGCCGTTCACCTTGGTGCCCATGCCCACGATCACGTCCAGAGGCATGCCGAACAGGGCGCTGAACTTGGGAAGCAGATAGATGGCATTGAAGGCGCTGCCGAAGACGGTCATGACCATTGTTCCCAGCAGAAGGCCCAGGAGGGCCCGCTTGCGGCTGGGACGGCTGTGATAGAGGACGCTGGCGGGGAGCACGAAGGAGCAGCCCACGGCGAAATTGGCGAAATCGCCCACGAAGGCGGTGGTGGTGCCCTTGAGGATCAGCTTCAGCGCCACCTTGAGAAGCTCGCTCACCACCCCGGCCACAGGCCCGAGATAGAAGGTGCAGATCAGCACCGGCAGCTCCGACAGGTCCAGCTTATAGAAGCTTGGCGCAAAGAACAGAGGGATCTCCAACAGCATCAGCACTCCGGCCATGGCGGAGAGGATGGCGGTGTAGGTGATATAGTGGGTGTCGGCCAGTTTCTTTCGGTTCTTGACCAGCAGCTTTTCGAACCACAGAGCCAGCAGGAACAGGCCCGCGAAGATGGCGAGACACACCAGGATGAACTTGACGTTTTCCATGAAAGGACCTCCAAACAAAAATTCCCGAAGCCGTGCAGCCTCAGGAATCCGTGGAGCGTCATGATCTTTCCTCATGCGCGCGAACGTCTTTTCCCATCCGGACTGTACCGTCGGTCCCGGAATCGCACCGGGTCGGCCTCACAAGGAGGTTCATGGACTTTCACCATCGGTCGGGAGTTGCACCCTGCCCCAAAGACTGTCTATTCGCTTCGTGGGGCAGTATAGCACAATAGGGGAGAGGTGTCAATTCGGGAGCGTCCGCTTTTTTCATGTGGCTCCTGTTTCACTGCGTTTTGTCATATCCAAACCTCGTTCGGGCCCGGATCGAAGCGTGCGGAGGGATCAGAGGAAGAGGGCAAGCACCAGGCAGACCACGGCCAGTATCAGATCGGTCAACAGGACGCACACGTCCTGCTCCTCCTTGTCCAAATCGTCAAATTTCACGATGTCGTCATCGATATGGTCGGCCATGTCGCCGGTCAGGAAGGCGGGGTCCGTCCGCTTCCACCGGGGCAGCTTGAACTGCGGGATGTGCATACCATCCAGCCGGAGCCAGGCGATGACGGCGCCCAGCAGGAACAGCCCGGCCAGGATCAGCGCCTGATTGGAGGACTGGGCTATGGCCCAATGGGCGGGGGCGAAAAAGCGGACGAGCTGGGCTGCGAACAGAGCCAGCACGCCCCGGGTGAACACCTTGTAGATCAGCGGGCGGATCATCTCCCGGGTCACATGTGTTTTCAGCCAACGGATCATGCGTCTTCCCTCCAGCGTGAATCTGAAAAAAGTATACCACGTTCCTGCTGATCCGACAAGGCGCTGCAGCGATGACCTGTTACATATATGATCCGTTCCGCTTTGGAACGATATATATTTGGAGACGACCGCATTTTTTTCTGAAAACAGCCGAAGAATGCCGAAGAATCGCAAATACATGCGGCTTCTCTGATGCAAAAAATTTGACATGGAGATAAACTGATGGTATAATGACTCACAATTCATTACAAGGCCATGTTTTCGCTTTGCTTGATCCTGAGCCTGGAGCGGGACAGGCCGAATGAAGGTTGTCGTTCTCAAATGGAATGTAAGCACTCAATTTCTCAAAAAAGAGAAAAAATAACACAGGAGGAACAATGATGAAAAAGACGATAGCGATCCTGCTGGCTTTGCTCATGGTCCTTGGCATGGCCGTCGCCTGCTCGAAGCAGCCGACCGAGCAGCCCCAGACGGAAACCAAGCCTGAGGCCACTGCTGAGCCCCAGCCGGAAGCCACTGCCGAGCCCCAGCCGGAGGCCCCCAAGGGGTTGACGGACCTGAACACCTATGAGACCAAAGCCCGTGAGCTGGAGACCTGGAATATCCATTATTCCCAGGCCGCCGCTGACCTGAACGTGCTGTGCAACCTGATCGATGGCCTTCTGACCAACGACAACCACGGCAACCTGAAGCTGAACGCTGCCAAGAGCTATGAGTCTCCCGACGGCGGCAAGACCTGGGTCTTCACCCTGAACGAGGGCATGACCTGGTTCAACAAGGACGGCGAGAAGCAGGCTGACGTGAAGGCTTCCGACTGGGCCACCGGCCTGGAGTGGGTGCTGAACTACGCCAAGAACGATTCCTACAACGTGTCCATGCCCGCCGAGATGATCGCCGGTGCCAACGACTACTATGAGTACACCAAGGCCCTGACCGAGTCCGACGGTGCGGATGCCGCCAAGGCCCTGACCGCCGAGGCGGGCAGCAAGTTCGCCGAGATGGTCGGCATCGCCGTGGACGACGCTGCTGGCACCATCACCTACACCCTGGTCGACCAGCTGCCCTACTTCCCCTCCGTGGCCACCTACAACTGCCTCTACCCCCTGTCTGCCAGCATGATCGAGGAGCTGGGCGTGGATGGTTACCGTGACGTGACCTGGGAGAACATGTGGTACAGCGGTGCCTACACCGTGACCTACTTCGTGGCTCAGAACCAGAAGGTGCTCACCAAGAGCCCCAACTACTGGAACGACGCCAACTGCAAGCGCTTCAACACCGTCACCGTCAAGATGGTCGAGTCCGCCTCCGTGGCCTTCCAGCTGTTCAAGAACGGCGAGATCGATCACGTGTCCCTGGACCAGGCCACCCTGCAGGGCATCTACGAAGGCACCAGCGATGCTGAGCTGAAGGCCAATCTGGTGGAAGCCCGTCCCACCAAGTACTCCTACCAGATCCACCTGGTGTACAGCAAGAACCTGGAGGATGGCGAGACTCCTGATACCAACTGGAACACCGCCATCGCCAACGAGAACTTCCGTAAGAGCCTGTACTACGGTCTCGACCTGACCCCGTACTTCGCTCGTACCAACGCCATCAACCCCCTGTCCTGCCAGAACTTCGTCTACACCGGCAACGGCGTGGCCTTCACCTCTGACGGCACGGATTACACGCAGCTGGTCCGCAACGAACTGGGCCTCGAGTATGACTACACCAAGTATGTCCGCGCTAACAAAGAAAAGGCTGCTGAGTACAAGGCCAAGGCTATCGAAGAGCTGACCGCCAAGGGCGTCACCTTCCCCGTGACTGTGGACTACTACATCAAGGGCGACTCCGACGTGGCCGCGCAGACCGCCAAGGTTCTGGAGAACGTCTTTGCCGAGGGCCTGGGCAGCGACTACGTGGTGCTCAAGACCAACACCTACATCTCCTCTCTGGCCAACGAAGTCCGCAAGCCCCGCAAGGCTTCCATCTTCGATCCTCAGGCGTACTACTCCAATGCTTACAGCAACTGCAACGATAACGACGATCCCGATCTGATCGCTGCGTACAAGGAGTTCACCGACCTGGTGGTCAAGGCCAAGGCCATCACCAACAACATGGATGAGCGCTATGCCGCCTTCGCCAAGGCTGAGGCTTGCATGCTCAACCACGCGCTGGTGATCCCCTGCTCCTACGAGGTAGGCTGGGAGCTGACCAAGGTCAACAACTACACCAAGGTGTACAGCATGTACGGCATGCAGGCGTATCGCTACGTGGATTGGGAGACCAGCACGACTCCCTACACCACCGAGCAGATGAACGCCAACGCCGCCGCGTACAACGCTCAGTAAACACCTTGCTTCCGGTAATGGCCGGGCAAGACTGATACGGTTTTTAACTGAATCATATCAGACCTGAACGACACTTCCGGGGCGGCCCCATAGGACTGCCCCGGAAGTTTCTGTTAGAAGGAATGTGAATCCCGATGAAAGCCGCGAGGATGGCCCGTCGCGATTTTCATCGGGACTCCGAAAAGGGACCCGTGGACGAAATCTTGAAGAGATGGAGGGGAGTGCATGGTAAAATACATCATAAAACGGATATTTCAATCCGTTCTGGTGATTTTGCTGGTCGTTTGCGTGGTATTCGGTCTGCTGCGACTCATGCCAAGCGACTATTTCTTTACCGAGGATGAATTGATAAAATTCACCGAGACGCAAAAGTACGCCAAGCTGGAGCGATTGGGCCTGATGCAGATCTGTCCCACCTGCGAGGGCACTGGACTGGTGAACGGAGAGGCCTGTAGGGCGTGCCGGGAAAACGAGCTGGCGGTCAAGGGCACAGGCTACGTGAACCGCTCCGTGCTGGCCCAGCTGGGCGATTTCTTCCGCGATATGCTGCAGATGCGGGTGTTCAACGACAAGGGCAAGGAAGTGAAGTCCATCGAACCCATCAACCTGTTCTCCTATCTATCGCAGAAGCTCAAGACCGGTGAAAGCCCCTTCGGCCAGCTGAAGGAGGGCTATCACACCAAGGTGAAGTTCAACCTGGGCAAGAGCATCCGCCTCGAGAAGAACCAGTACGTCACGGAAGTGATCGCCAAAAAGATGACCGTTTCCATGAAGATCGGTCTCCTCTCCCTGGCCATCTCCCTGGTGCTGGGCGTGGTGCTGGGCGTGCTCCAGGCCATCTACAAGGATAAGCTCTTCGACCACATCGGCACCGCCTACACCGTCATCGCCAACGCCGTGCCCCGGCTGGTCATCTACACCATCATCATGATCGCCGGCGCGACGTTCTTTGGGCTCCCCATGCGGTACGACGCCACGGCGCCCAAGCCCTGGCTCACCATGGTGCTGCCGGCGATCTGCCTGTCCGTGGCCTCCACCGCCAATTACATGATCTGGACCCGCCGGTACATGGTGGACGAGCTGAACAAGGACTACATCCGCCTGGCGAAGCTCAAGGGCCTGAGCGATCGGAAGGTCATGTTCCGCCACGTGTTGAAGAACGCCTTCGTGCCTCTGGCCCAGTATTTGCCCTATTCCATCCTCCTCACCGTGGGCGGCTCATTGCTGGTGGAGACCTTCTTCGCCGTGCCCGGCATGGGCCCGGAGCTGACCACGGCCATCAGCCGCTACGACCTGAACCTGGTGCAGGGCATCGTGCTGCTGTACGCCACCATGGGCATCTTCGGCGTGTTTCTGGGCGATTTGCTCATGACGCTGATCGATCCCAGGATCAAACTGACCGGAAAGGGGGATGTGCGCTAATGGATACACAGGAAAAGAAAACCGTACAGGAAGCGGAAGCGCCTGTGGTCAACACCGCGGTCGATTACGATAAGGTGGACCCCAATCCCAAGCGGGAGCGGCCCCGGGGCCGGGAATATCTGAAGGCCCGCAGCCAGATGCCGGAGGAGCAGCTGTTCTCCTTCGCGGAGTACAACGCCCAGGAAGCGGAAAAGATCGGCTATTCCAACTATTCCTACTGGAAGAGCGTGTGGGCCAACTTCCTCAAGAAGAAGCCCGCCGTGATCATGTCCATCATGTTCCTGCTGCTGTTCATCTTCACCTTCGTGGCCAGCGCCATCGGCAAGTACGACATCCACATGGCGCCCGACCCCATCAACCGCATGTACATCAGCCCCAACAGCGAGTACTGGTTCGGCACCAACGCCATCGGTCAGGACTACTGGGCCCAGGTGTGGTACGCCACCCGCGCCTCCATCCTGCTGGCTGTGCTGGTGTCCCTGGGCCAGATCAGCCTGGGCGTGATCATCGGCCTCATCTGGGGCTATGTGCGCAAGCTCGACCGGTTCTTCACTGAGCTCTATAACCTGATCGACAACGTGCCGACCATCATCTATATGACCCTCATCGCCCTCATGGTGGGCAAGACCATGCTGACCATGGGCATCGCCATGGTAGCCTTCGGATGGCTGGCCACGGCCCGAAACGTGCGCAACCTGGTGTTCATGTACCGCGACAGGGAATACAACCTGGCCTCCCGATGCCTGGGCACCAGGCTGGGGCGGATCCTCTTCAGGAACATCTTCCCCTACCTGGTCAGCGTCATCATCCTGCGCCTTGCCCTGGCCATTCCCACCACCATCGCGTACGAGGTCACCCTCACCTACCTGGGTCTCATGGACATCATGGTGCCCTCCCTGGGCAATCTGCTGTCCGCCGCCCGGGCCGTGTTCCCCCGCGCCACCTATACGCTGTGGTTCCCGGCGGCCATCGTTTCCATCATCACCATCACCTTCTACCTGGTGGGTAATGCGTTCTCTGACGCCTGTGACCCCCGGAACCACGTGTAAAGGAGGGCGCAGAAAATGAGTGAAGCTGTGAAGCAGAACACCATCGATTTCAATGAGCGCGCCAAGAAGATATTGGCTCAAGAGCCCATCCTTTCCGCCCGTGATGTGGAAGTGACCTTTTCCCTGCGCGGCAAAAAGCTGACAGCCATCCGGCGCACCTCCCTGGATCTCTATGAAGGCGAGACCCTGGCCATCGTGGGTGAATCCGGCAGCGGCAAGAGCGTGTTCACCAAGTGCTTCGTGGGTATGCTGGACAAAAACGGAAGCATCACCAACGGCTCCATCATGTATCAGGGGGAGGATCTGACCAAGTTCTCCGAGAAGGACTGGCTGCGCATCCGCGGCAGCAAGATCGCCATGGTCACCCAGGACCCCATGACCAGTCTGAACCCGCTGAAGACCATCGGGTATCAGATCCAGGAGAGCGTGGAACTGCACCAGGGCCTCAAGGGCTGGGCCGCCAAGGAGGAGGTCTATCGCATCCTGAAAGCGGTGGGCATCCCTGAACCGGAGCGCCGCTACAAGCAGTATCCCCATGAGTTCTCCGGCGGCATGCGGCAGCGCGTGGTCATCGCCATCGCCGTGGCGTGCCGTCCCCAGATCTTGATCTGCGACGAGCCCACCACCGCCCTCGACGTGACCATTCAGGCCCAGATACTGGACCTGATCCGCCGCCTGCAGAAAGAACAGAACATGACCATCATCTACATCACCCACGACCTGGGCGTGGTGGCCAACGTGGCCGACCGGGTAGCGGTGATGTACGGCGGCCAGATCATCGAGATCGGCATGGCCAACGAAGTATTCTTCGATCCCCAGCACCCCTATACCTGGGCGCTGCTGTCCGCGCTGCCGCAGCTGGGCGTGAAGGGCGAAAAGCTCCCGGCCATCGACGGTACGCCGCCCAGCCTGTTCAACAAGATCCAGGGCGACGCGTTCGCGCCCCGCAACAAGCATGCGCTGAACATCGATTTCCTGGAAGAGCCCCCCATGTACGAGGTGACGGGCACCCACACCGTGAAATCCTGGCTCCGCGACCACCGCGCGCCCAAGGTGGAGCAGCCCGACTCCATCGGGCGGCTCTCCGAGATCAGCCTGAAGAGCAATGGCACGGACCCCAATGCCTATCATCCCCATCTGGACCCCAATCGGGAGACGCTGATCGAGGTCAAGAACATGCAGGTCACCTTCGGCACGGGCCGCAAGAAGTTCGTGGCCGTGGACGACGTGAACTTCAAGATCTACAAGGGCGAGACCTTCTCCCTGGTGGGTGAAAGCGGCAGCGGCAAGACCACTATTGGCCGGGCCATCGTGCGCATCAACCCCATCACCAGCGGCGAGGTGCTGCTCAAGGGCCAGCGGATCAGCGGAAAGATCAGTCGGGAGATGGACACCAAGGTGATCCGCTCCATGCAGATGATCTTCCAGGACCCCATGGCCTCCCTGAACGAGCGGGCCAAGGTGGACTACATCGTGTCCGAAGGTCT
>CACWJZ010000067.1 GCA_902761365.1 uncultured Eubacteriales bacterium
GTTCGCCTTC
The DNA here is from genome assembly GCA_902761365.1 of uncultured Eubacteriales bacterium. Lineage (GTDB taxonomy): Bacteria > Bacillota > Clostridia > Christensenellales > CAG-138 > RUG472. The sequence continues at coordinate 11 of CACWJZ010000067.1, forward strand.
CTCATCGCCAAGGACGGCTTTGCTGAGCTCAACGGCACCTACGTGCTCAGCATCTTCTTCGCCTACGTGCCCGTGGCCGCGGTGGTCTTCGCCGAGCACCTGGCCGACCATAAGAACCTGTCCACCATCATCGAGCGTGACCTCACCAAGGACCCGGGCCTGGACAAGACCCTGCTGGGCGACGGCATCGGCTCCATGGCGGGCGCCTTCTTCGGCGGCTGCCCCAACACCACCTACGGTGAGTCCATCGGCTGCGTGGCCATCACCCAGAACGCCTCCGTCATCACCGTGACCTACGCCGCTTTCCTGTCCATCCTGGTGGCCTTCATCGCGCCCCTGGTGGCCTTCCTGGACACCATCCCCCCCTGCGTCATGGGCGGCGTGTGCATGACCCTCTACGGCTTCATCGCCGTGTCCGGTCTCAAGATGCTCCAGCCTGTGGACCTCAATGACAACCGGAACCTGTTCGTGGCCTCCGTCATCCTGATCTCCGGTGTGGGCGGCCTGTCCCTGACCTTCGCCACCAAGATGGGCAACATCACCATCACCACCGTGGCCTGCGCCCTGATCCTGGGCATCGTTACCAACCTGATCGTCCGCAAGGGCGCCACCCCCGCCGGCGAGGAGCCCAAGCCCCAGCAGCTGATCAAATAAAAGAAACAGATAAAAACTCAAACATAATATATCCCGCTTCGGGAGGCCTCCAGGGGCCTTCCGATCCGTTTTCCAGGGGCTTTCGGGGTTGACAAGATTTGCCGTTGTGATATGATAGAGATGCAATGAAACCTGCATAATGCGGTGCAGGCGGAGGCAACAAAATTCAAGATGGAGGTCACTATGAACGCATACATCGAGAGAGTCATTGAGGATGTAAAGCGCCGCGATCCGAACCAGAAGGAATTCATTCAGACCGTGGAAGAGGTTCTCCGTTCCCTGGAGAAGGTCATTGAGAAGCACCCCGAGTACGAGAAGGCTGCCCTGCTGGAGCGGCTGGTCGAGCCCGAGAGGATCATTCAGTTCCGGGTACCCTGGGTCAACGATGCCGGCGAGGTGAAGGTGAACCGCGCGTTCCGCGTCCAGTTCAACAGCGCCATCGGTCCCTACAAAGGCGGCCTCCGTTTCGCTTCCCACGTGAACCAGTCCGTCATGAAGTTCCTGGGCTTTGAGCAGACCTTCAAGAACAGCCTCACCAGCCTCCCCATGGGCGGCGGCAAGGGCGGCTCCGACTTCGATCCCACCGGCAAGTCCGATGCCGAGATCATGCGGTTCTGCCAGAGCTTTATGACTGAGCTCTATCGTCACATCGGGCCCAACCTGGACGTGCCCGCTGGCGACCTGGGCGTGGGCGGCCGCGAGATCGGCTTCCTGTTCGGCCAGTACAAGCGCATCGTCAACGCCTATGAGAACGGCGTGCTCACCGGCAAGGGCCGCTCCTTCGGCGGCAGCCTGATCCGTCCCGAGGCCACCGGCTACGGCGCCATCTACTACGCCGAGAACGTCCTCAAGCATGACGGCCAGACCATGGAAGGCAAGACCATAGCGGTCTCCGGCTTCGGCAACGTGGCCTGGGGCGTCTGCAAGAAGGCTGCTCAGCTGGGCGCCAAGGTGGTCACCATCTCCGGCCCCGACGGCTATGTCTACGATCCCGACGGCGTGGTCACCGATGAGAAGATCGAGTACCTGCTGGAGATGCGTTCCTCCAACCGGAACCGGGCTCAGGACTACGCCGACAAGTTTGGCGTCGAGTTCTTCCCCAAAGAGAAGCCCTGGGGCCGCAAGGTCGATATCTGCATGCCCTGCGCCTATCAGAACGAGATCGGCATGAAGGAAGCCCAGCAGATGGTCGACAACGGCATCAAGTACTACATCGAAGTCGCCAACATGCCCACCACCAACGAAGCGCTGTACTTCCTCATGGATCAGGGCCTCACCGTGGCCCCCTCCAAGGCGGTCAACGCGGGCGGCGTGTCCGTCAGCGGCCTCGAGATGAGCCAGAACTCCGAGCGCCTCAGCTGGAAGGCCGAGGAAGTGGATGCTCAGCTCCACAACATCATGGACAACATCTACACCGCTTCCGTGGAAGCGGCCGAGGAGTGCGGCCTTGGCTACAACCTGGTGGCCGGTGCCAACATCGCCGGCTTCCGCAAGGTGGCCGACGCCATGATGGCCCAGGGCATCGTCTGATGGCCTGACCTCCAACCTCACCTGACCATGAATCCCCCGGTTCCGCCGGGGGATTTTTCTTTACTGTTTTCCTCATTTGCGCTATACTATTATATATGGAAACGAACTGGGGCATGGATGAGCTGAGCTTCGCCGCGGCCTGCCGGGCGGTGCAGGAGATGGGCCGGGCGGATCAGGGCGTGGGCACGTTAGGGGAGAAAACCCTCCACGCGGTGCTCAAGCGCATGATCGAGCCGGATTTGAGCCGCCACGAGGTGAAGCTGGGCCGGTACACCGCCGACGTGCTGAACGAGCGGGGCGTATTCGAGGTCCAGACCCGGAGCCTTCACAAGCTGAAGCCCAAGCTCAGGGCCCTGCTGCCCTATTATCCCGTGACCGTGGTGGTGCCCGTGATCGAGACAAAGTGGCTGCTCACCATGGACCCGGCGATGGGGGAGCTGACGAACCGCCGCAGGAGCCCCAAGCGGGGGAAGGCCGCCGATCTGCTCCCCGACCTCGTTTACCTGAAGCCCCTGCTGCGGGACCCCAACCTGACCTTTATGCTGGTCCGGCTGGAGGGGGAGCAGCTCAGAAAGCTGACCGGTAAGAAGCGCCGCCCCGTGACGCCCCTGGAGTTCGCGCCCACCCGGTTCCTGGGTGTGGTTCGCCTCAAGACTGCCCGGGACTACGCCGCCCTGCTGCCCGGGGACCTGCCCAAAGAGTTCACCGCCCGGGAGCTGGCCCGCGCCCTGGGCCTGCCCGCGGGGCAGGGCAGCGCCGCCGCCAACGTTCTCAGCCACATGGGGGGCATTGCGCACATCGGCACCCAGGGCAAAGCCTATCTATATACCATCGCCAAGGAGGAAGGATCATGCTGACATTCAACCATTTCAACTTCAACGTGCTGGACATGGAGCGGAGCCTGGCTTTCTATCGGGAAGCCCTGAACCTGACCCCCTGCCGGGAGAAGCGGGCTGCGGACGGCTCCTTCCGCCTCGTGTATCTTCAGGACGAAGCGGGATCGCCCTTCACCCTGGAGCTGACGGAGCTCAGGGACAGAACGGAGCCCTACGACCTGGGCGAGGGGGAGTTCCATCTGGCCTTCCGCACCCCGGACTATGACGCCATCCACGCCAGGCACGCCCAAATGGGGATCATCTGCTTCGAGAACCCGTCCATGGGCATCTACTTCATCGAGGACCCGGACGGCTACTGGATCGAGATCGTGCCGGTGCGATAGGAAAAAACGGAAAGAGGGCAGCTGTTCCAAATAAACAAGCTGTCCGAGGATATTTTATTCGGGAGGTATGGCATAGCTGTACCTCCCATTATGTTGGATGAGTTTCTCTTTTTTTGGTCCCTTTTATCTCTTTGTAAAAAGAGAAAAAAGGGACAAAGAAAGGATATGTCAGCTTTCCACGATGTTTCGGATCCACTTGCCCTGCCTGACGAAGTGGTAGCCGAACAGGGCCTTCAGACCCTCCGTGGCGGTGACGGCGCCGTAGCAGAGCACGAAGGGCAGGCCGGTGAACCGGCAGAGGCCGAAGGCCAGGGGGATGCACACGCACCAGACGAAGCAGCAGTCGTAGACCATGGTGAGCCGGGTGAGGCCCCCGGACCGCAGGGTGAAGTAACAGGCGTTGGTGTAGGCGTGGAAGGGCATGACGGCGGACGTGATGAGGATCAGGCTGGAAGCGATGCGCCGCACCTCGTCCGTGGTGTTGTAGAGGCGGGGGAAGACCCCGGAGGTGGCCGCCAAAAGGCCGCCGATGGCGAAGCAGCACAGCACGGAGAAGGCGGTGAGCTTGGTGTTGGTGTCCTTGGCCTTGTCCATGTCTCCGGCGCCCAGCAGATTCCCCACCACGATGCCGATGGAGGCGCCCAGGGACATGAACACGATGTTGAACAGCATGGAGATGGTATTGGAGATGTTGATGGCCGCCACCACCGCAAGACCCCGGGTGGAGTAGATCTGCACCAGGGTGGTCTGGCCCGAGGACCAGAGGGCCTCGTTCAGCAGCAGGGGCATGCCCTTTTGGATGATCGTCCCCGCCAGGGCCCGGGGCACCTTCAGCGTGCGGTAGAGGCCGGCGGCGAAGGGGTGGGCCTTGGGGTTCAGATGGGTGAACAACAGGATGATGGTCAGCTCCACGATCCGGGAGAGGACCGTGGCCCAGGCGGCGCCCACCACGCCCAGCCGCGGCGCACCGAAGCGGCCGTAGATCAACACCCAGTTGCCGATGAGGTTCACCAGCATGGCCGCAATGCCCGCGCCCATGGGGAGCGTGGTGCTGGCGGTCTCCCGAAGGGTGGAGGCGTAGGCCTGGGACATGGCGAACACGGGCAGGCCCAGGAGCGCCACAGCGAGATACGACCTGGCGCATTGGAGGGTCAGCACCAGATCCCCCTGCTCGCTGCCCTGGTGGAGGAAGAGGGAGAGCAGAGGCTCGTCGAACAGCCGCAGCACGGTGAGCCCCACCACGGACAGCAGCACCACCAGCCAGACCTTGAACCGGAAGACGTTCCGCACGCCCTCCAGATCCCGCTTGCCGGAGAACTGGGCCCCGTAGATGCTGGCGCCGCTGAGGCCCCCGAACACGCACAGGTTGAACACGAAGATCAGCTGGTTGCAGATGGCCACGCCGGACATCTGCTCCGTGCCGATGCCGCCCACCATCAGGTT
>CACWJZ010000068.1 GCA_902761365.1 uncultured Eubacteriales bacterium
GAGCCATTCCATGGGCCGTCTCCTTTCCTTTGACTGTTCTCAGTATACCAGGCCCCGGGATACCTGTCCTGTCAATCCCTGCTCAAATCTGTCCCGGGGGAGTCGAAGTCACGCAGCGCATTTTCCGGCTCCTTCGCAAAATGCAGGGTCATAATGGCGTCCCGGTAGCCGATTCGGCGGTAGAAGTCGCTGACACCGCCGGTCATAATCCGGGCGCCCAGGGGCCGCAGCAGCCGGTCATGTTGGGATAGGGCCGCAGCGGCCAACCCCTTGTGCCGATGCTCGGGGACGGTGCACAGGGGCTCCAGATAGGCAAGCTTGTTCTTTTCCACCCACCACATACCGGCGAAACAAACGTAGTCCCCCGCCTCGTCGGCGATGACCACGGTGCGCTCGTAGGTGGCGTGGGGGGAGGGGGCCGATGAGGCGCCCAGAACGCTCTGATATAGCTCGTGAGGGCCGGTGCCAGGGATCTCCCAACCGATGAAAGGACCCCGGCCTTCGCTAAATCCCTCCCACATACACCGAGCAGCTTTGAGGGGGTCCACCCGGCCCGGGTCCACGAAACGATAGCCTGTCGGCAGGGGATGATCCAGTTTCCCCGTCCGAAAATCGAAGACCTTGTATTCCTCCTGATCCACGGCCCTGTACCCCCGCGCCTCCGCCGCCTGGATAAGGGCCCGTTGACCGCTGTTCAAGATCAGCTCCCGGGGCGCACCAAAGGCAGGAAAGGCGCTCTCGCCGTAGTCGATCATCTCCCCGGCCAGGGCTTCGTACCCCGGGCGGAGAACGAAATGGAGCCGGTTTGGATCGTCCTCATAGAACAGGAACCCCACGGGCTTGTCCCCGTCCAGCCAGAACCTGTTGAGACGTAGGTAGGTCTTGTCCTGCCAGGAGGAGGTGAGGGCATATTCGAAAAAGGGAGCCGCCGGGCCGTTGCACTCGTCGGGAGTGAACACGTCCGTCATGAGCTCCCAAGCCAATTCCGCATCGGTCAGGAGCTGAAACTGTTTCGTCCGTATGGTCATGGATCACGCCTCCCCGTTCACGATGGCCGCGTACTGCGCCTCGGGGATCATGGGGGAGCAGATGGCGGAGAGAAGCTCCGGAGCGATGGCGCCGGTGACGGCATACTGCCGCCCCGCCTCCTGCACCAGTTTCAGCCGGGGCGCCGTCACCACCGCCGCTTCGGGGACGTTGAACATGGGGCTCTCGGGGACGGTGAGGATGGTGTGGCCCGAGGGGAACAGGAGCTTAAATTGCGCCACGGCGGGCTCGAAATTCTGCCGGCTGTTGGGGAAGCCGCAGCCTGAGATCATGACGTATCTGAGATGGGAATAGTCCGCCTGGCCCACGTGCTCGTACCGGTCCCCCACCTTCTCCATGGTCATCTTGGAGAGGGGCAATATGCGGTCGATGATGGCCTTGAGGGGCGCGGGCATGCCGTAGCAGTAGAGAGGGAAGCTGAAAAGGAGCAGTTCGCTTCGGAGAATCTCCTCCAAAATGCCCTTCATATCGTCGTCATGGATGCAGGTGCCGCCATTGTGCATGCAGCTAAAGCAGCCCGTGCAGTACTCCACGTGCTGCTCCACGGCGGTGATGATCTTCACCTGCTGCTCCCCCGCCGCCTGCATCCCCTCCAAAAAGGCCCGGGTGATGCACAGGGTGTCGCTCTTCTCCCCCTTGGGGCTGCCGTTGAATACCAATATCTTCATGGTTTTTCCTCCCGTTACAGGTCTTTTTTCTCGTACGGTTTGTTCCAGGAGCCGATCTCGATAAGGTTCCCCTCCGGATCGGCGATGTAGCAGGTCCTCTGCCCCCAGGGCTCCGTGGTGGGCGCCAGGATGGGCGTCGCCCCTTGCTCGACGGCCTTTTGGAAGGCCGCGTCTACCTCATGGAAGGTGTCCACGTAGAGGGCGATCTCGAAGTGGCCGTTGACGCCGGTGAGGTACTCGTATCTCCGGTGGGTCATCTCCTCAAAATCGGCCCGCCCGTAGAGCAAAAACAGGGTGCCGTCCTTGACCAGGTAGACGTTTTTCGCGTCCTCGTTTTCCCGGATCTCGAAGCCCAGCACGTCCCGATAGAACCGGATCATGGTCCCCATGTCCTTCACCAGCAGCCCCATGCCGTCCAGTCTCATTTGCTGCCTCCTTCCCGCTGTGCGTGGTCCTGCAAAAAAGTCTTCATCTCCTGTTCCAGCAGGCGGAACACCTTGGCCACCAGATACCCGTCCGCCACGGCGTGATTCATGCGGACGGACACGGGCATCCTGAGCCGGCCCCCCTCCTCCCGATAGGCGCCCCAGTTGACGATGGGGGCGAAGTAGAGATACCCGTCCGGCAGTTCAAGATGCAGGGCGTCGTAGGAGAGCCAGGGGATGAAGGAGGCGTCGAACCGGTTGGAGCATTGGGTCGCTTCCGGGATGTAGACCGGGTCCGCCTTGGCCCGGGCAAGGTCCGCCGCCGCGCCCCGGTAGAAGGCGTCGTAGTCCTCTGCGTAGGTGGAGTAGACCGGCGTGCAGGTCTCCGTCTCCGGGTGGAAGGCGTAGTGGGTGGGGTGGATCACGTCGTAAACCACCAGCTCCCCGGTCCTGTAGAAATAGTCCATGCGATAGTCCTCCCGGGCGTTCATGACCCGGGACAGCAGGTAGAGGAAGTTGAGATAGAACCTGGTCCCGGTCCGTTTGGACCAGGCCACAAGCTCCGTCACGTCGATCCGCGCCGTCATGGACAGCGAGCACTTGCAGTCCTCCGAAAAGCGCCGAAAGACGTCCTTGCGGTAATAGGTCTCCTTGTCGATCACGCGATAGGCCATGGCTGCCTCCCTTCACAGCTCCCGGCGCATGAGCACCAGCTCCTGCCAGCCGGTCAGCCGGGACCGGAAGCCCTTGGGGTTTCGGCCGTATTCCCGGAAGCCCTCGCTCTCATAGAGGGCGAGGGCCCGCTCGTTGGCTGCCACGGCCTCCAGCTCCAGCTGAAGATACCCCGCCTGCTTGGCAAGCTCGATACACGCCTTCGTCAGGGCCCGGCCTATGCCCAGATGCCACCAGTCTATGTCGATGCTGATGCCGAAGGTGGCCCGGTGCTTGATCTTGTCCGCCCGGCCCAGGGATCGGATGCCCGCCTGGCCCACGATGAGCCCGTCCACCTCCGCCACCAGCTCCACCTCGTCGGGGCTGTCGGCCTTGGTTTGCAGGTACTTTTCCTCCTGCTCCACGGTGAAGGTGTTCTCGTCCGGGTAGGTGGTGAGGAAGTCCGTCTGGGCGTGATTCAGCATGAAGTTGCGGAGCACACCCTCCGCGTCCTGGGCGGTGCCCTGGCGAAGGACGCAGGCACGCCCGTCCTTCAAAGCGATGATCCTGTGGTATTTCATACCGTTTCCTTTCTATTTCAAATCATTGATCTTTCGCTGCAGCTCTTCCAGGAACCGGCCCGCCTGGGCCCCGTCCATCTGAGTGTGGTGGAACTGGAAGGACAAAGGCAGCACCTGCCGAAGCAGCTTCCTGCGGCAGCGGCCCCAGATCAAAAAGGGATTGTTGTAGACGCCGCTGTGCATGCCCACGGCCCCGTCCAGCTCGGTGTCCAGGATGGCGGAGGTGCCGATGACCATGCAGCTTTCCGACAGGTCCCGATCCCGGCCCGTCTCGGCCGCCTGGGCGGTGCAGACCAGGTATTCCCGGCTGAAGGCGTCCAGGTCCGGCGAGAACCGAACGTCGCAGGAGCTGATGCTGCCGCCCCGTGTTTTCACGATGGTGTTCACCGCCAGGTCGTCGTACTGCATCAATTTATCCCCCACGGGCAGCAGATAGAATTCCTCGATACCCGCCGCGGCTCTGCCGATGCACCAGCAGAGGAGCATGGTGAACTTCAGCCCCCTGCGATGGCTGACCCTGACCAAATTCGTCACGTCCATGGTCTTCATAAACGTGACCATGGGGTTGGGCGCATTCATCCACAGCTCGAAGGCCGCCGCCCGACCGGTCCCCTTGGGGTCGATCTCCCGCACCATCCTACGGCTCCTTCCAGAAGCCGCCCCGGTGGAAGTTGGGGTTGCCCAGGGGCTTGGCGGTGAGGCGGAAGATGATGCACCCGTCCGGGCAGACGATGGTCTTGGTATACTGCCCGTCGCCGCCCACGTTCTCGAGGTCGCCGCCGCTGCGCACGGCCTCCATGAGGGGGTAGAGCATCATCATGGTCTTGGAGCAGATGCCGTACCCGTCCCGGTTCACCGGGCAGCCGTAGGTGCAGGTGTAGGTGTCGCCCACCTCCTCCCCGTTGGGCAGTAGCGCTCCGTGTGGTCCCCCCGCAGAAAGCCCGTGACCTCCACGGTGAACTCGTATTCCTCGTCAAACCATTTCTTCATGTGTTTCCTCCTATAGGACAGGTTGGCCGATCAATGGCCCCGCTTCCTCTCCTTCTTCTTCTGCTGCTTGAGCTCGAAGCGGCGCTGCTCCTCGGCCGCCCGCTCCGCCTTGGTGATCCGCTTGCGCTCCGTCTTCATCAGCTCCCGCTGGGCCTGCAGGGCCTGCTGGGACTTGGTGCCCACGCCGGTGGGCTGCATCTCACGGGCCGCCGCCCGCTGCCGCCTTTTGGGGTTGTCGGCCCTCGCCCGGGCTTCCAGGGGCACCGGGGCGCTGAATTCGAGCTCCCGGTAGTGCTTCTGCACATAGGCCAGCACGTCGCTGTCCTTGGGCTCGGCCCCGAAGGTCACCTTGCAGGCGCTGAGCCCGTCCCCTTCGACCCGCTCGAAGACGCCCACCCAGAAGGGCTCCGCAAAAAACACGGTCAGCTGACCGCAGCGTTCGTCCATGGCATCGGGCCCTACGCTTTGTACGTTTCCAGGAAGTGATGGCTGAAGGCTTCGATCTGCGCCATGGCCTCATCCGTCTTTTCCGGCTCCCGATCGCACAGGTGAATGAGGGCGGAGATGGGCGCGGTGTAGGCAAAGGCCAGCATCCCGGGGTCGTCCCGGCGCAGGAGACCCTTGTCCATCATGCCCGCGAAGAGGGGGGTGAACATGTCCCTGAGTCCGGTGAGAAAATGCTTGGTGGCCAGGTCCCGGGCCCGGTCGTCCCGGAACTGCTCGATGGTCAAAAGCTTGCGGGTCATGACCACCTTCTCATCGTGGATCGTGAAATCCACCAGTCCCATGGTCAAGGCCACCAGCTCCTCCGGGGAATCGGGCACGGGCGGCAGGCGCTCCGGCGAGCCGAAGCGGGCGCCGTAGTAGGCGATCATCTCGTCCAGCAGGGCGTTCCAGATCTCCTCCTTGCTCCCGAAATGCCGGTACAGGGCGGACTTGACCAGCCCCAAAGACGAGGTCAGCTCCCGGATGTTGGTGCCGTCATACCCCTTCTGGGAAAACATCTCCAGGGCCGCCGTCAATATCCGTTCCTTCGTGTCCTTCGCCATACAAACCTCCCCCAGCAAAAAGTGACCGCTCGTTCTCCTGTATTATAGAGAACGAACGGTCACATGTCAAGAGGTTTGGAGATTCGTATTATTCCCGGCGCAGGGCCTCCAGCTCCCGCTGGATGTCCTCGGCCACCTTGGCCCAGCGCTGCTCGGCGTTTTTCTGGGCCTCCTGGATGTTCTCCATCATGCCCTGGGCGGTCTCCTTGAAATCGCTCAGCAGCTCCTGCCGGATGCGGCGGCGGCGCACCCGCTCCTCCATGCTCCGGGAGGCCAGGGCCACCAGATAGTCCGCGGGGAGCTTGCGCTTGGGGGGCAGGGCCCCGCTCCGCTTCAGGTCCAGGATGGCGCCGTACCGGTCGTAGGCCGCGGCAATGGCGCTCTGCCAGGAGAGATAGATCTCGTCCATGGCGTGCTGCCCGATCTCATGGAGCCGGGGCAGGTCGGGGCAGACCCTTTTCAGCAGCTGGGCCATGGCCTCGGGGGTCTCGTCGATGAGGAAGCCGTTGCGGCCGTCCGTGATGCCCTCGGCGGCGCAGGAGCCCCGGATGAGCACGCACCCCAGGCCGCAGGCCGCCGCCTCCCGGACCACCAGGCCGTTGGTGTCGAAGGTGGAGGGGAAGAGGAACAGGTCCGCCCGGGTGTTCCAGGCGCGAAGCTGGTCCCGGTCGTAGACGGGGCCCACGAAGATGCACTTCGTTGCAAGGCCCAAACTGCAGGCCTTCTGCTCCATGGGCTCCCTATCCGGGCCCTTGCCGATAAACACCATGCGGAAGTCCTGCCCGGCGTCCAGGAGGAGCTTCAAGGCGTCCAGGATCAGGGGCAAACCCTTGTAGGTCATCATGCGGCCCACGAACAGCAGCACCGGCACCCCGGCGGGCAGATCGTACCCCGCGGTGACCCGTTCTACCGTGGCCTCGTCCACCCGGCCCCGGGCAAAGTCCACCCCGTTGTGCATGACCCGGCAGTCGCCGGTGTAGCCCAGGGATCGGAGGTTTTCCCCCGCGCCCTCGCTCACCACCCAAACCTCGTCCACGGCCTCGATGTTGGCCACCATGGCCCGGATGGTCTCCTCCGCCGCCACCGGCAGCTTCACCGCCCGATGGATGTCGATGTCGAACTTGGTGTGGTAGGTGAACACCAATGGCGCCTCCACCCGCTCCCGCAGCAGCCGCCCCAGGATGGTGGAGGCCACGGGGCAGTGGCTGTGGAGGATGTCCGGGCCAAAGGCGGCCAATTCCTCCGCCGCCTTGCCGGAGAAGGGGTAGCCCGCCCGGTAGCCGCTGGTCAGGGCCGTGGTGTCCAAACTGGGATAGGGAATGACCGGGTACGGGTAGCGCTCGTAGTGGGCGTCCGGGTACTCCGGCGTGCCCACGGCCACCTCCACCCCGTGGTCCTCCCGAAGATGGTCCGCGTAGTTCAGCACCACGTTCACCACCCCGTCCATGGCCGGGGGAAAGGAGTCGTTCAGCAGACAGACCTTCATCTTTTTTCCTTTTTTGCTTTTTCTTGTTATGATAAGTATTTGCGGCTATTTCTCTTCGAGCAGAAGAGAAAAAGCCGCCCAAAAAAGAGAAGCGCAGAATGGATACCGGGGATCGCAGCTCAGCCATACATCCCGATCAAAGTTCTTTGGACCCGGTGATACGATCCTCTGTTACGCCCCGTAGGTGCACCAGGCGCCGATGTCCAAATCGATCACCTGGGTGAGGGAGCTGTTGCCCTCCAGATCCGTGTACACGTAGGCCAGGGCGAAGTGGGGCTGGGCGTCGGGGACCACGGGGGTCACCTGGACCAGGAGGCAGCGGTTGAGGCCCGCCACCACCTGCTCGCCCACGTTCGCCACGATGGCGTAGGAGGCGCCCACCTGGTTTTGCAGGGCCGCTTCCAGCTTGGCCTCATCCTCGTCGGTGAAGGCGGGGTCCTCGGCGTAGTACCAGCCGCCCATGAGGCCCTCCTCCGGCAGGGCCAGGGTGCCGTCCTCCTGGGGCACGATGGGCAGGTCCGCGATGGTCAGGATGGTCACGTTCCCCTGCAGGTCCTCGTAGAGATAGACCAGGGCGTAGCTGACGGGCCGGGAGGGCACGACGAGGGTGCCTTTGACCAGGAAGGCGTGGTTGGTCCCGGCCACCACCTGGGAGCCAAGATAGGCGATGGGCGCGTAGTCCACCCCCAGCAGGGTCGCCATGCCCTTGTCAAAGACGGCCCGGCGCGCTTCCGAAATGTCGCCGTAGTCCGCCGCCGGGGTCCAACCGCCGGCCAGGGGCTCGCTGTCCCGAAGGACCATCTCCGCCGCCGCTTCCTTCCGGCCGGTCACGGCCAGGGTCAACAGGACGGCCAACAGTACGATCAAAACCTTTTTCATGATGGTTTCTCCTTTTCGTTTTGCTATTTGTAACACGGCGCAGCCCGGCAAAAGGTTGCACCGGCATCAAAAATCGAAGGACAGCTCGATGCCCACCACGCCCCACTGCCGCTGGACCTCGGGAGAATAGTATCTGTCCATGTCCCGGGGGGAGGCGGTCCTGGCCTCCTCGGGGGTGTAGCCGCAGGCCATCAGGGGCAGGGCGGCGTAGAGCTCGTCGAAGGAGGCGAAGAAGCGCATGCCCGTCACCCGGGCGAAGAGCACGTCCGTGTCGTCGTCGGTGCTCTCGAAGCGGATCACGTCCCCTGCCTGGATGCGGCGGCGCTTCTCGTCGTAGAGCCGCAGCTCAATGGTCTTCCGCTCGTCCTCCATGGCGGCGAACGCCTGGGGGTCCAGGTGCATCCGGTGCAGGGGCCGGCTCATCCAGAGGTTTTCGTCGCTTTGCTCCGACGGCTCCAGGGATCGGATGTCGCTGAGGTAGAACAGCCAGTGATCGATCTCCACCGCCTCCTCGTCCTGGCCGAACTCGTGGAAGCAGTAGTCCGCAGGGTCGTGGATGGCCTCCCCCTCGAACACCGTCCCGTCCGTCATGGTCAGGCGGACGAACTGATACCCGTTCAGATGGCGGATCTCCTCGATGGTCATAGCTCTCCCCTTTTGTAAAGATGCTCCGGCCTGGGGGCCGGAGCACCAGCTGTCTCCCATATACCGCGAAGCTCCACTTACCGGCAATGAAAGCGCGTCGTAGACGCGCGCGCTCAACCGACAAAGGAAGAACGGAGGCTTCCAATGCGTCAAACGCAGCGACATGTGCGGTGCGTTTGACCCCTTGCAGGGCCGGCCGCCCGGTAAACCTTTAGGTTTATAGGCAGGCCCTGGAAGCGAAGCGAAGGCGGAGCCTCAGACTGGTGAAAACACAGTTTTCACCAGTCTGAATTGCTTATTTCAGGCTGTTCTGGACCGCCACGGCCACGGCCACGGTGGCGCCCACCATGGGGTTGTTGCCCATGCCCAGGAAGCCCATCATCTCCACGTGCGCAGGCACGGAGGAGGAACCGGCGAACTGGGCGTCGGAATGCATGCGGCCCATGGTGTCGGTCATGCCGTAGGAGGCGGGACCGGCGGCCATGTTGTCGGGATGGAGCGTGCGGCCCGTGCCGCCGCCGGAGGCCACGGAGAAGTACTTCTTGCCCTGCTCCATGCACTCCTTCTTGTAGGTGCCGGCCACGGGGTGCTGGAACCGGGTGGGGTTGGTGGAGTTGCCGGTGATGGACACGTCCACGCCCTCGAAGTGCATG
>CACWJZ010000069.1 GCA_902761365.1 uncultured Eubacteriales bacterium
CTGGCCCAGCAGGTCCATGTTGGCCTCCCACAGGCTCTGGATGGTGCCCACGTCCCGCCAATAGCCCTCGAAGGGATAGGCCACCATGACCTCGCCGCTGTTGAGCATGGCGGGGATGATGTTCTTGCCGAAGTCGTTGCTGGAGTTGGGATCGGCGTCGTCCGCCTCCATGTAGGCGCGCAGCTTCTTCCAGTCGAAGATGTAGATGCCCATGGACGCCAGGTTGCTCTTGGGCTCCGCAGGCTTCTCCTCGAAGGATTCGATGACGCTGTCCGGGCCTGCGTTCATGATGCCGAAGCGGTGGGCCTCCTCCCAGGGCACCTGGAGGACCGCGATGGTGGCCGCCGCCTTCTTCTGGCGGTGGAAGCGGAGCATCTTGGCGTAGTCCATCTTGTAGATATGGTCGCCGGAGAGGATGAGCACATAGTCCGGGTCATACTGGTCCACGAACTCCCGGTTCTGCCAGATGGCGTTGGCGGTGCCGCTGTACCAGTGGCCCTTCTCGCCCTCGGTCACGTAGGGGGGCAGCACGAAGACGCCGCCGTAGTTGCGGTCCAGATCCCAGTGCTGGCCTGTGCCGAGATAAGAGTTGAGGGCCAAAGGCCGATACTGGGTGAGGACGCCCACCGTGTCGAAGCCGGAGTTGACACAGTTGCTGAGGGGGAAATCGATGATCCGATACTTGCCGCCGAAGGGGACGGCAGGCTTGGCCATGTTGGAGGTGAGTACGCCCAGCCGACTGCCCTGGCCGCCGGCTAAGAGCATGACCACGATCCGTTTTTTCATCCTTGAGTCACATCCTTTCCGTCATTTTTCTTGGTGAATTTGAAATACATGCCGCAGAACGGGAACAGGTCCTGCCGGACCATATAGGGGAACCGGCAGCCGGGATAGGCTTTTTCCGTAGTGAGGGACCAGCCCTGCGCCGAGGGCAGCTCCCCCGTGGAGAAGGCCAGCGAGAAGGTCCCCTCCTCGGGCACGGGCAGGGTGTAGCCGGGCCGGGACACGGGGGTGAAGTTGAACACGCACAGCAGCGTCTCCTCCTTGCTCTTGCGCAGGAAGGCCACCACGGAGGTGTCCTTGTCGTCCACCACGCTCCACTCGAAGCCGTCCCAGCCGTCATCCCGCTCGTAGAGGGCGGGGTTGGCCCGGTAGAACCGGTTCAGGCCCCGGACGAACTGGCGGAACTCCTCGTGCTTGGGGTAGGAGAGCAGGAACCACTCCAAGCTCTCGTAGAACCGCCACTCGATGAAGGTGCCCAGCTCCGTCCCCATGAAGGTCAGCTTCTTGCCCGGATGGGCCATCTGATAGGTGTACAGGAGCCTGAGCTGCTGGAACTTCTCCTCGTAGGTGCCGGGCATCTTGTTGAGCATGGACTTCTTCCCGTGGACCACCTCGTCATGGGAGAAGGGGAGCACGTAGTACTCGGAGAAGGCATAGGTCAGGCTGAAGGTCAGCTTGTCGTGGTGGTACTGGCGGTAGATGGGGTCCATGCCCATGTAGGAGAGCATGTCGTTCATCCAGCCCATGTTCCACTTGAAGTCGAAACCCAGGCTGTCGTCAAACTTGTCGGTGACCTTGGGGAAGGCCGTGGCCTCCTCGGCGATGAGGAGCTTGCGGTCCTTCAGACCGTGGACCGCCCAGGAGAGGTGCTTGAAGAGGGCGATGGCACTGAGGTCCTCCCGGCCGCCGTTGGCGTTGGGGAGCCAGTCGCCGCCCTCCCGGCCGAAGTCCATGTAGAGCATGCAGCTGACCGCATCCACCCGAAGGCCGTCCATGTGGCACTCCTCCAGCCAGTAGACGGCGCTGGAGGTGAGAAAGCTCCGGACCTCCGGCTTGCCGTAGTCAAAGAGCAACGTGCCCCACTGGCGCATGTCGCCCCGGCGGGGATCGGAATATTCATAGCAGGGGGTGCCGTCGAAGAGGCGAAGGCCGTGGTCGTCCCGGGTGAAGTGGGCGGGGACCCAGTCCATGATGACGCCGATGCCCAGCTGGTGGGCCTTGTCCACAAAGTACTTGAGGTCGTCCGGGGCGCCATAGCGGCTGGTGGCGGCAAAGTAGCCCGTTACCTGGTAGCCCCAGCTGGGGTCGTAGGGATAGGCCATGAGGGGCATGACCTCGATGTGGGTGTAGCCCATGTCCTGGACGTAGGGAAGGAGCTCGTCGGCCAGCTGCCGGTAGCTGAGACCCTCCTTCCAGCTGCCCAAGTGGCACTCGTAGATGTTCATAGGGCCCGTGTGGGCGTCCTTGAGGCCCGCAAGATAGGCCCCGTCCTGCCAGGGATAGGGGTCCGGATCGTAGACCAGGGAGGCGGTGCCCTTGGGCTCCACCATGCGGCCGTAGGGGTCCGCCTTCATGATGACGGAGCCGTCGGAGCGGGTCACCACATATTTATACCGCTGATAGGGCTGGGCGGTCTCCACGACGGCCTCCCACAGCCCATCCTGCCGGCGCCAGGCCGGGTTTTGGGTGTAGCTCCAACCGTTGAAATCGCCGGCTATGGTGACAAAGCGGGCGTTGGGCGCCCAGACGAGGAAGCGGAAGCCCCGCTCGGCCCGATGGCAGCCTAAGAACTGATAGGCGCGGATGCATCGGCCCTCATAAAAATCTCGGATCTGTTCGGTCATATTGTCCCCCAATACATAGTTACCCAGAGTGTATATATATAATATCATCCTTATGGGATTTTGCCAATACCATTTTCGCAGCCGAAGTGCAAATCGTGGGACCAAAAGAAGTCCTCCCTGCGCCGCGGGGTAGGGGAGGAGGCCATGGCGCTCAAAAGAGGCCATGGTGAAAAATCCCCTTCCCTATGGGACGGGAAAATGCTATACTATATCCAAATGGAACGGCAGCGGGAAAAACTGATCCGGTACGCCGCCCTGGCGGTGACGGCATTTCTGGCGGTCCTCGGCCTCGTCCTGTTCCTCGCGATGCGGGGTGAGGAGCGGCTGGAGGTTGGCTTTGCCCTACCCCGGATCACGCCCAC
Organism: uncultured Eubacteriales bacterium; assembly: GCA_902761365.1. GTDB lineage: Bacteria > Bacillota > Clostridia > Christensenellales > CAG-138 > RUG472. The sequence goes on from CACWJZ010000069.1 coordinate 2,990, forward strand.
GCCCAAGATCACGCCCACGCCCACGCCAGCGTTGGTTCAGGTGACGCCGGCGCCTACGCCCGTCCAGGTGCAGGTGGAGCGGAACTATCCCCCGGAGGCCGTGGACCTGGTGGTGGACGGACGGGTATTGTTCACGGTGGAGAGCGCCCAGGTGGCCCGGGAGGCGGTGCAGCGCTATCTGGGAGAGACCGCCCGGCAGGGGCTCGACGATGACCAACGGTTGCTCAGAGCTGGGTTCGACCAGACGCTGACGCTGGAGGAGCCCTCGGGCCTGGGAGAGCTGCTGGGCTTGGAGGAGGCGGTGAGCACGCTGAAGGCCGACGAGGGGCTATTGCCCGTGGTCCGGACCGTGGTCCGCTGCGTCATCGAGCGGGGGGAGCGGGAGAGCTCCGCCCGGGTGAACGCCCGGCTGCTGACGGGCAGCCGTATCTATCGGAGCATGGGCGTTTATCCCTATACCCTTTCCTATTATGAGACCAAATACCGGGGCCAGGCGGCTTTCTCCGAGGTGAAGACCAATGAGTTCGCCGTGGGCCCGGGACGGGTGGACGTGCTCACGGAGGACGGCGGCTGCATCGTGGGAGAGGCGTCCCCGACGACGGGACCGGCCAAGGTGCAGGTGGCGGGATTCCAGCCCCAGTGGCCCGTATCGTCCGGGACCGTGACCGGCTTCTTCGGCATGACGGACGAGGGCATGAGCTACGGCGTAGAGATCACCGCGGAGAGTGTGGCCCGGGTCGTGGCTCCCGAGGAGGGCGTCATCATCTACTGCAGCCAGCGCGGGAGCCTGGGCTTGGTCATCGACATCCTTCACGATGAGACGGGCTGCATCTCGAGGATCATCGGCTGCCAGCGCTCTCTGGTGGAGCTGTATCAGCGGGTGAAGAAGGGGGAGCAGGTGGGCGCCCTGCCGGACCCCGCGTCGGGCCGCATGACCACCCTCCACTATGAGCTCCTGCTGGACGGCATCCCCGTGAACCCCCAGAAATATCTGCCCAAACGATAGCTTTCCTCTTCATAAGAAACGAAGAAAAGAGAAGCAAAATGGGATAAAATGAATGGCTGGCAATCATCTTATCCCAATGGAAAGATATGGACGCACCTTGTACAAAAGGTGCGTGTTTTGTCTTTTTAATCTAACAGCGCGTGGAGCATAGCCAGATACCCGTCCACGGCGGAGAAGAGGTCGCTGAGGGCGATGTGCTCGTCCACCGTGTGGGCCAGATCCTCCCGGGAGGGGCCGAAGCCGAAGGTGGGGATGCCCGCCTCGCCCGCGTAGTAGCTGCCGTTGGTGCAGAAGCTGTAGCCGGTGATCTCAGGCGTGAGGCCCCGGGCCTCCATGGCCGCCTTCACCCGCAGCACCCGCGCGTCGGGGGCGAACCACCAGGGGGCGAAGAACCGCTCCGCCGCCACCGTTTCGCCGGTGGAGCAGGTGGCGCTGCCCATGGGATAGGACACCCGGGCGTTCAGGGTGGGGTCCAGGCGCTTGCGCTCCGCGATGATGGCCTCGATGGGCTGAAGGACGCTCTCCCGTGTCTCGCCCACCAGCAGCCGCCGGTCAAAGGTGGCCCGGCAGTAGTGGGGCACCACGGACGCACCGGGGTAGGGGGCGGATTGGATGTCCGTCAGCACCAGGATGCCGTCCCCCACCATGCGGGGGTCACGGGTGGGCGGCAACTTCAAAATCGCCTCGATGAGCCCGCACATGGCCGCGGCGGCGTTGACGCCCTTCTCCGGGTTGGCGCTGTGGCAGGGCACGCCGAAGGTCTCCAGCACGATCTCCGCCCGGCCCCGCTGGGAGAGCTTCAGAGATCGGGCTGTACCCGCTTCGCCACCTCCTTGGCGCAGACGCCCTCGAAGCACTCCTCCTGGACCACCCCGGCGAACCAGAGCTCGCCCGCGAAGCTGCGGCCCGTTTCCCGCAGATACTGGGCGGCGGCCACGGCGAAGGCGGCGTCGGCCCCCTTCATGTCGCTGGTGCCCCGGCCGTAGAGCTTTCCGTCCCGGACCACGGCCTCGAAGGGCGGCGTGGTCCAGTCCTGTACGTTTTTCGCGGGCACGGTGTCGATATGCCCGTCGAACAGGAGCCGGATGCCGGGGCGGGCGCCGGCGACGCCGGCCACCAGGCTCCCGTAGCGATCCGTCTCCAGGGTGGAGAACCCGTTCCTGCCCAGATACTCCTTCAGGATGCTCGCCACCCCCTGCTCCTCGCCGGACAGGCTGGGGCAGGCGATGAGCTGCTTCAACAGGTCCAAGGTCTCCTGCTGCAACGCTTCACTGATCATTTGTTTCCCTCCAAAACAGTTCCTGCTTTCACGTCCGTGAGCCGGCCCGCCGCCAGGGCGATCTGGCCGTTCACGATCACATAGTCCATGCCCTCAGCCCGCTGATCGGGCCGCTCGTAAGTGGCGGTCACGTGGATGCGGGCGGGGTCGAAGACGAGCACGTCCGCATCCGCGCCCAGGCTGAGACGCCCCTTGGCTTTGAGCCCGTAGCGGTCCGCCGGGCGCCGGGTCATGCGGTTCACGGCCTCCGGCAATGCCAGGGCGTGCATCTTGTTCACATAGGTCTCGATGACCTGGCTGAAGGCCCCGTAGACCCGGGGGTGCAGCTTCCCGCCGGTGGGGAAGGTGGCGTCGGAGATGGAGTAGGCAAAGGGGCTCTGCAAAATGCGGGCGATGTCCTCCTCCGCGGTGATGAAGTCGATCATGGTGACCTCGCAGTCGTTGTCCCGGAGAAGGTCCAGGGCGAAGACGGCCGGGTCCCGGTCCCCCGCAGCCTCGGCGATGGACTTCCCCACACAGGGGGCGTCCTCGGGCCGCTTCAGGGCGGAGACGAAGATGTTCTCCCAGCCTACCAAATACACGTAGTTGTCGAAGTCACGGCCGTTTTCCAGCCGATCCAGGAGCATGCGCCGCTGCGCGCTGTCTTTGAGCCGCGCCGTGATGGCGGCGGGCCCGCCCTGCAAAAACTCCGGCGGCAGGATGTGGATGAGCTGGGTGCTGCCGGCGGTGTAGGCGTACACGTCGCAGCAAACGTCGATCCCCGCGTCCCGGGCTTTTGCGATCCTGTCCAGGGCCAGGGGGGCCAGCTTCCCCCAGTTCTCCCGGCCGGTGGCCTTCAGGTGGCTGATCTGAAGGGGCACCCGCAGGGCCCCGGCCACATGGATCATCTCGTCCAGGGAAGGGAGCAGCTTCATGGCCTCCTCCCGCATGTGGACGGAGACCACGGTGTCCGTGTTTCGGATGGGCTCCAGCGCCCGGATGAGCTCGTCCGTGGTGTAATAGCACTCCGGCGCGTACCCCAGGCCCAGGGACACACCCGCCGCGCCGTCGGCCAAAGCCTGATCCAGGCGGCTGTGGATGGCCCGGTAGTCCTCGTCCGCCAGCCGCAGCTTCTGGAACCCGGCCACGCTGGTCCGGATGGTGCCGCCCCCCGCCAGCATGAGGGCGTTCACCGGCAGGGGCCGGGCCTTTAGGGCGGCCAGGTACTGGGCCATGGTGTCCACGGGCACACCGGAAAAATCGCCGGTCACCGGGTGCAAATAGGCGGCGATGGCCGCTTCATAGGGCCCCGCCTGAGGGGCCAGGGACAGACCGCAGTTGCCGTTGCCGATGGTGGTGATGCCCTGAAACAGGTCGCAGTCCCCGTAGCCAGGCCGGAACAGGGCCGCGTCCGCGTGCCGATGGAGGTCCAAAAAGCCGGGGCAGACGGTCTTCCCGGCGGCGTCGATGACATTGGCCGCTTCCGCCGCCCGCAGATCCCCCAGGGCGACGATCTTCCCGCCCCGGACGCCCACGTCCAGCCGCCGGGCCGCCCCGCCGGAACCGTCCAGGACCTGGCCGTTGAGAATCACAATGTCGAACATATTCGCCTCCGCGTGTTGATAGAGACAGTATACTCCTTTCCTGTGGGAAGGTCAATTGAGCGAAAGGCGCAAAAAAGGAGAGCCTTGCGGCCCTCCTTAGGTTCATTGAGTGGTTATGGCCAGCTTACATGGCCTGCTGCTCCTTCTTGAGCTGGGCAGCCTCCTCCTCGGCGGAGAGGAAGGCGGAGGGAGCGGGCTTCACGCCGCGGCCCCACTCGATCCAGTTCACCACGAAGAAGGTGATGACGGACACCAGGCAGCCGAAGACCACGGGCATCATGTACAAGAGGGTGCCGCCGTTGGAGAGGATCTGCCAGAGGATGAAGCCGGCGGTACCGGTCAGGATGGAGATAAGGCCGGAGTTCTTGGTGGCCTTGGGCACCACGAGGCCCAGGCCATAGGCCGCGAAGGGACCGGCGCAGCGGATGCCGAAGGCGAAGGTGTTCATGGTCACGATGGACACACCGAACAGGGAGATGCACATGGCCACGAGAGCGGCAGCCACGTTGCTGAACCGGGTCCAGAAGATGATCTGGCGCTCAGACAGCTCCTTCTTGCCGCCCAGACCCTTGTACAGGTCGTTGATGATCATGGTGGACATGCACAGCAGGTTGGAGTCAGCGGAGGACATGGTGGCGCAGATGATGGCCGCAGAGATGAGACCGGTGATGATACCGGGGGCATAGGCGCCGGTGACGGCGACCATGGCGTTGGAGCCGTTGGCGGCCAGGCTGGGCAGGTTATCCTTCATGGCGAAGGCGGCAAGGCCCAGGAGCGTGGGGAACACGGCCATGGCAGCCATGAGCACGGCGGACAGGAAGGAGGCGTTGCGGGCCGTCTTCTCGTCCTTGGCGGTCTCGAACCGGGAGACCATCTCGGGGCCGGCCAGGAAGGTGCAGAAGTAGTTGAAGATGTAGCCGATGATGGAAGCCCAGCCGATCTGGGTGAAGTTCAGCTTCTCACCGGGGAGCTTGGCGGAGATGGCCGCCCAGCCGCCGGCGCCCTTGAGGACGATGGGGGTGGCGATGGC
>CACWJZ010000070.1 GCA_902761365.1 uncultured Eubacteriales bacterium
GTACGGCCACTCTCAGGGCGGCGTTGTGGACGGCGAACTGAAGTTCCCGAACAAGAACGACCGCGGCTATGACTGGTGGACCACCACCGGCAAGCTGGTCCTCGAGGATCCCGCCTACTGCGCTGACGCCGCGTTCACTGTCGGCAGCTGGATCGAGATGCTCGACAAGTACAGTGCCGGCTGATCCCTTATAAGCTGACTGCTGTACCTGCATAAAGCAGGCAAGCGCCTCCGGGTGCGTTCCGCGCATTCGGAGGCGCTTTGTTTTACAGGAAGGAGACATCCTATGAACAGTTCCGCGACCCTTGTGGCAAGTCCGGCCACGATCGCATGGAATAAGGTCAAGACCTTCTTTTCCAAGCCCTATAACGTGATCCTGCTGCTGCTCGGCATCGTGCTGACGGTCACCACCGTCGCGCCCATCGTCGCCATCGTGGAGGATACCTTCAAGATCCACGCCGGCACGATCGACGCCCATCTGACCAAGCAGACCACCGGCTGGACGGTTGTCAACTATATCGACCTCTTCACCAGCAAGCTGGCCAAGTCCAACCTGTGGAAACCGCTGTGGAACACCGTGCTGCTCTCGGTGGGCACCTGCGTGGTGTCCATCCTCTACGGCGGCATCTTTGCCTTTCTCATCACCCGCACCAACCTGGCCTGGAGACAGTACTTAAGCTCCATTTTCATCTTCCCCTACATCATGCCGCAGTGGACGCTGGCCGTCGTGTGGCAAAACCTGTTTTACTCCACGAAAATTACCGGCACGTCCGACGGATTGTTGGCGTCGCTGTTCCATATCTATATGCCAAAGTGGTTCTGCCAGGGCCTGTTCCCCAGTCTGATGGTCCTGGGTCTGCACTATGCGCCCTTCGCCTATATCCTGATCGGCGGCATCTTCCGGAACATGGACGCGAACCTGGAAGAGGCGGCGACGATCCTCGACACGCCCAAGCACCGCATCATGTTCCGCATCACTCTGCCGATGGTCAAGCCCGCCATCCTCTCGACGATCCTGCTGGTCTTCGGCAGCGCCATGGGCTCCTACCCCGTGCCGCACTACATGCAGCTGACCACGCTTTCGACGAAGTACGTCTCGATGAACTCGAAGTACACCGGCGAGGCGAGCATCCTGGCCATCATCATGATGGTCTTCGGCATCGCGATCATGCTGCTCAACCAGCTGTCGCTGACCAGCCGCAAGAGCTACACCACGGTCACGGGCAAATCCGGCCAGATCTCCAAGATCAACCTTGGCGCGGCCAAGTATGTCCTGGCGATCATCCTGGTCATCCTGACCTTCTTCACCAGCATTTTCCCGATCATCTCCTTTGCCTTTGAGACCTTCCTGCCCAACCCGGGCGACTATTCCTTCCTCTACACCGGCAACGTCAACAATCTGACGACCAAGTGGTGGCTGACGAGCGAAAACGTCACCGAGCAGGGCATGTACGGCCAGAAGGGCATCCTCTACAACGCCGAGATCTGGAAGGCCTTCGGCGGCACGCTGTGGGTCAGCGTCTGCTGCGCCCTCGTCGCCGGCACCATCGGCACCCTGGTCGGCTACGCCGTGGCCAAGCAGCGCCGCAGCAAATGGGCCAACTATGTCAACTCCGTGGCCTTCCTGCCCTATCTGATGCCGTCCATCGCCGTGGGCGCGGCGCTGTTCGTGCTCTTCTCCAGCGAGTCGGTCAGACTGTACAACACCTACACGGGTCTGATCGTCGCCGGTACGATCAAGTACATCCCCTTTGCCAGCCGCTCGTCGCTGAACTCCATGCTGCAGCTTTCCGGCGAGATCGAGGAGGCGGCGATCATCCAGGACATCCCCTGGATCAAGCGCATGACCCGCATCATCATCCCGATCCAGAAATCGTCGATCATCAGCGGCTATCTGCTGCCCTTCATGACCTGTCTGCGTGAGTTGAGCCTGTTCATGCTGCTGTGCGGACAGAGCCGCATCCTCTCGACGATGCTGGACTACTTTGACGAAATGGGTCTGTACGCCTTCTCCAGCGGCATCAACCTGCTGCTGATCATCACGATCCTCGTCTTCAACACGATTGTCAACAAAGTTACGGGTGCGAGCCTCGATAAGGGAATAGGAGGATAACGAAAATGCCGGAAATCAAATTGGAGCATATCACCAAACGGTGGAAAAACTTTTACGCGGTCGATGATCTGAACCTGCTCATCGACGACAATGCCTTTGTCACGCTGCTCGGCCCCTCCGGCTGCGGCAAGACCACGACGCTGCGTATGATCGCCGGATTAGAGACGCCGACCAGCGGCCGCATCACCATCGGCGACCGCGTCGTTTACGACAGCGCGCTGGGCATCAATATCCCCGCCAATAAGCGCAAGGTGGGCTTCCTGTTCCAGAACTACGCCCTGTGGCCGAACATGACCGTGTATGAAAACATCGCTTTTGGTCTGTCCAACATCAAGGAATCCATGCCCAAGGTCAACTTCGAGGCCAAAAACAACGCCCGCCTGGCGGAGATCCTGCAGAACCCCGCCGACGTCAAGCGCGTCGTCGAAGAGTGCCGCGACAAGAAGGGCAAGCTGGACGAGAAAAAGGCCATCATCAAGCTGATCGACGAGTACACGATCTCCCAGTTCACGGCCAAAAAGCTCTTTGCCTACCACATTGAGGAGGGCAGGGACGTTTCGGCCGAGGCCGCGGCGCTGGCCAAAAAGGCGGCGGACGCCGTCGCGGCCAACGGTCTGAATGAAAACTACGAGTACGTCAAGGACGGCAAGGTCGTCGAAGAGGTGCGCAAGCTGACCAAGGAGGAGATCGACCTCTCCGTGCGCCGCGTCAGCCGCATCGTCAAGATCAGCATGTTCATGGACCGCTACCCGGCGGAGCTCTCCGGCGGTCAGCAGCAGCGCGTGGCCATCGCCCGCACTCTGGCGCCGGAGCCCTCGGTGCTCTTCATGGACGAGCCCTTGAGCAACCTGGACGCCAAGCTGCGTCTGGAGATGCGCTATGAGCTGCAGCGTCTGCACGTGGAGACCGGTTCCACCTTCGTCTACGTCACCCACGACCAGATGGAGGCCATGACCCTGGCCACCCAGATCTGCCTGATCAACAACGGCGTGCTGCAGCAGTATGATGCCCCGCTGAAGGTCTACGGCCGGCCGAACAACCTGTTCGTGGCAGACTTTGTGGGCAATCCCTCCATCAACTTCATCGAGGCCAAGGGCAGCCAGGGCGCCGACGGCGCCATCTCGCTGACCGCGCTGGGCGGCCTGCAGGCGAAGTTCCGCAGCGCCGAACCACTGGAGCTGGGCAAATGGTTTGCCGACCGCGACGCCGCCGTCGAGGCTGACGCCGCCGCGCTGCGTGAGGCGGCCAAACAGAAGGGCTATGTGGAAAAGGGCAACAAGGACGAGACCTTCAAGTACCACATCGCCAAGGTGGACGAGGAGGACGAGGCTCTGCAGGAGGCGCCGGTGCTGACCAACGAGGACTTCGTGCTGGGCGTCCGGCCGGAGTTCATCGAGATCGCGCCCAACGGCGCCATCGAGGGCGAGATCTACGGCGCCATGCCCACCGGCATGGAATCCACGATCAAGGTGCGCGTGGGCGATTTCCTGCTGACCGGCGTGGTCTTCGGCAGCACGCTCTTCAAGATCGGCGAGAAGATCCGCTTCAACATCTCGGGCGACAAGGTCATGCTCTTCGACCGCAAGGGCGGCAAGTGCATCGCACTGGGCAGCCTGGAATTCTGAGAGGCGCCGGAGAGCGTCGTATGATTCGAAACATCGTATTTGACATGGGGCAGGTCCTGAACCGCTTCGATCCGGAGATGTTTCTGGACCGTGCCGGGATCTTCGGAGAGGACAGAGACCTGCTCAGACGGGAGGTTTTCCAGTCGCTGGAATGGTCGCGGCTCGACCGCGGCTCGCTGACGGACGACGAGGCCATCGCGTTGATGTGCGCGCGCCTGCCCCAGCGTCTCCACGCCCAGGCGGCGCAGTTTGTGACCGCCTGGGATCGGCCCATCGTGCCCATGGAGGGCATGGCCGCTCTGGTGCGCGAGCTCAAGGCGAAGGGCTATGGGATCTATCTCCTGTCAAACGCTTCGCGCCGCCAGCACAGCTACTGGCCGCGCATTCCGGGCAGCGAATGCTTTGACGGCACGCTCATCAGCGCGGACGTGGGGCTGGTCAAGCCCCAGCCGGAGATCTACCGCCGCCTGTGCGAGACCTTTTCCCTCATCCCCGGCGAGTGCGTCTTTATCGACGACGCCACGTCGAACGCCGAGGGCGCGTTCTTCAGCGGCCTGCAGGCCATCGTCTTCCACGGCGACGTGGAGGAGCTGCGCGCGAAACTGCGGGAACTGGACGTCGCGATCTGACAAAAAAGCTCTTTCGGGAGAATCCCGAAAGAGCTTTTTCATGATTCGTTTTCAGCCACCGGCCACCGACCACCGGACACTACGACAGGTTGCCCGTCGCGTACATGACGGCGGTGGTGGCGACCACCGGCGCGGTCTCGCAGCGCAGGATGCGCTCGCCCATCGAGCAGATGTGCAGCCCTACGATGCGGGCCAGGTCTGCCTCGAAGGGGGCGAAGCCGCCCTCCGGCCCCGTCACCAGGGCGACGGTTTTGGCGGCCTTGTTGGCCTCCAGCACGGTGTCCGGCATCAGCCGGTCGAAAAAACGCCGGTCGAGATACAGGATCACGCGCTCATACCATACCCCGGCATGTCATTCACTCCCGTGCCCTTCGAGTCCGCACGAGGGTTGTCCCAAACAAAAAGACACCGCCCAAAAGGCGATGTCTTTTTATTTGTCCAATCTTTACACTAAAGATGCCGAAAGGTTTTCAGTGATATGCTGCCCGCTGCAGCGTGATAAGTGATATTGCTTCGCTGCGCTCGCAGCGATATTTGATTTGCTCTTCCGCTGGCCGCAGCCAATATCACTTGCAACGCAAATATCGCTGGCGCAGCCAATCGAACTCGCCGCAAGGCGAATCAAACTGAAAATTCGACGTGCCGAAACACGTCGAATTTTCGTGGTGGAGAGTGGCGGACTCGAACCGTCGACCTTCCGCGTGTGAGGCGGACGCTCTAACCAGCTGAGCTAACCCTCCGTGTTGAAAGCCTGTATATAATAGCACATCCCTCAGCATATTTCAAGAGGAATTTTTCGTTTTTGAAAAAAAGCAGTTGACAATCCCTTTGCAGTCTGCTAAAATTCATTTTGCTGTTTCGGCAGCGCATGGCGGCATAGCTCAGTTGGCTAGAGCATGCGGTTCATACCCGCAGTGTCCCCGGTTCG
>CACWJZ010000071.1 GCA_902761365.1 uncultured Eubacteriales bacterium
CTCCTTGGTGGAATGGCCCATGACGCCCCGGCCGCCCCGGTTCTGGGTCCGGTACACGTCGGGGGAGATGCGCTTCACGTACCCGAAGTGGGTCATGGTCACCACCATGTCCTCCTCCTGGATCACGTCGTCCAGATCGATGTCCTCCAAAAGCTGGGTGATCTCCGTGCGCCGCGGGTCGGCGTACTTCTCCTTGACGGCCAGGGCTTCCTCCTTCACGATGCCCAGGAGCTTGTGCTCGTCGGCCAAAATCTCCTGGAGCTCGCCCACGCGGACCTTTAATGCCGCCTCCTCGTCGTGGAGCTTGTCCCGTTCGAGGCCTACCAGGCGCTGCAGCCGCATGTCCAGGATGGCCTGGCCCTGGCGCTCGGTGAGGCCGAAGCGCTCGGTCAAGCGGGCCTTCGCCTCCTGGGCGCTCGTTGAGGTCTTCACGATCTGGACCACCTCGTCGATGTTGTCCGTGGCGATGATGAGGCCTTCCAGGATGTGCAGCCGCTCCAAAGCCCGATTGAGGTCGAAGCGGGTGCGGCGGGTGACCACGTCCTTCTGGTGCTCCAGATAGTAGTAGAGCATATCCCTGAGGTTCAGCACCCGGGGCTCCCCGTCCACCAAAGCAAGGAGGATGGCGCCGAAGGTGTCCTGCAGGGCGGTGTGCTTGTATAGGTTGTTGAGGACCACCTGGGCGTTCACGTCCCGCTTCAGCTCGATGACGATGCGGGTGCCCTCCCGGTCGGTCTCGTCCCGCAGGTCCGAGATGCCCTCCACCTTCTTCTCCTTCACCAGCTCCGCGATCCGCTCCACCAGGCGGGCCTTGTTCACCTGGTAGGGGATCTCGGTGACGATGATCCGGCTCCGATTGGCGCTCATCTGCTCGATCTCGGACTTAGCCCGGACCACGATGCGGCCCCGGCCGGTCCGATACGCCTCGGCCACGCCCATGCGGCCCATGATGATGCCGCCCGTGGGGAAGTCGGGGCCCGGGATGTACTGCATGAGATCGTCCACGGTGATGTCCGGATTGTCGATCATGGCGCAGAGGGCGTCCGTGACCTCGCCCAGGTTGTGGGGCGGGATGTTGGTGGCCATGCCCACGGCGATGCCGCCGGAGCCGTTGACCAGCAGGTTCGGGAACCGGGCGGGCAGCACGGCGGGCTGCTGCAGGGTCTCGTCAAAGTTGGGCACGAATTCCACCGTGTCCTTGTCGATGTCCGCCATCATCTCCGTGGCCAGCTTGGAGAGCCGGGCCTCGGTGTATCGCATGGCCGCGGCGCCGTCCCCGTCCACGGAACCGAAGTTGCCGTGGCCCTCCACCAGCAGATACCGGGTGTTGAAGGGCTGCGCGAGGCGCACCATAGCGTCATACACCGCCACGTCGCCGTGGGGATGGTATTTGCCCAGCACGTCGCCCACGATGCGGGCGCTCTTCCTAAAGGGCTTGTCGGGCTGGAGGCCCAGCTCGCTCATGGAGTAGAGGATGCGGCGGTGGACGGGCTTGAGGCCGTCCCGCACGTCGGGCAGGGCCCGGTCCGTGATGACCGCCATGGCGTAGGCGATGAAGCTCTTGCTCATCTCATGCTCCAGGAGCATGGGGACCGTGCGGGCCACGATGCCGCCGTTGACGGGGGTGCCGTTGTTGTTCTCGTTTTCGCTCATATGTCTATATCCTCATTACACATCCAGATAGGTGACCAGCTTGCTGTTGGCGATGATGAAGTCCCGGCGGGGCTCCACCTGGTCGCCCATGAGCAGGGTGAAGAGGCCGTCGGCCTGGGCCGCGTCCTCCATGGTCACCCGCAGCATCATGCGGGTCTCCGGGTTCATGGTGGTGTCCCATCTTCTTCACCAGGTACAGGGGCGGCTGGGCGATGTACACGTACCCGTGCTCGATAAGGGGCCGCATGTGCCGGAAGAAGAAGGTGAGCAGCAGCAGCCGGATATGGCTGCCGTCCACGTCCGCATCGGTCATGCAGATGATCTTGTGGTAGCGGAGCTTGGTCTCGTCGAAGTCCGTGTCCATGCCCGCGCCGAAGGCGGTGATCATGGCCCGGATCTCGTTGTTGGCCAGCATCCGATCCATGCGGGCCTTCTCCACGTTCAGGATCTTGCCGCGCAGGGGCAGGATGGCCTGAATGGTCCTATCCCGGCCCATCTTGGCGGAGCCGCCGGCGGAGTCGCCCTCCACGATGAAGATCTCGCACTTGGAGGGGTCCTTCTCCTGGCAGTCGGCCAGTTTCCCGGGCAGGGCGGCGGAGTCGAGGACGCTCTTGCGCCTCGTCAGCTCCCGAGCCTTGCGGGCCGCGTCCCGAGCCCGGGAGGCGGTGATGCACTTCTCGATGATGAGCTTGGCCTGGGCCGGGTTCTCCGCCAGGTACTCGCTGAGCTTGTCGGCCACCGCCCCGTCCACCAGGGGCCGGATGTCGGCGTTGCCCAGCTTGGTCTTGGTCTGGCCCTCGAACTGGGGCTCCTCCAGCTTCACGGAGATGATGGCGGTCAGGCCCTCGCGGATGTCGTCGCCGGAGAGGGGCGCGTCCGTGGCTTTCAAAAAGTTGAACTTCCGGGCGTAGTCGTTGACCACCCGGGTCAGGGCCGCCTTGAAGCCCACCAGGTGGGAGCCGCCCTCATGGGTAGCGATGTTGTTGGCGTAGGTGAGGATGAGCTCGTTGTAGCCGTCGTTGTACTGCATGGCCACCTCCACGGAGGCGGTCTCCATCTCGCCCTCCATGCGGACACCGGAGAAGTACAGAGGCTCGGGCTGCAGCAGCTCCTTGTTCTTGTTGAGGAAGGTGACGAACTCCCGGATGCCGCCCTCGTAGCAGTAGCTCTCCGTCCGGTGGGGCTCCACCCGCTCGTCGGTGAAGGTGATCCTGAGGCCCGCGTTCAAAAACGCCAGCTCCCGCAGGCGCAGCCGCAGGGTGTCGTAGCTGAACTCCAGGGTGTCGAAGATGTCGGGATCGGGCCAGAAATGGACCGTGGTGCCGGTCTCGGAGACCTCGCCATCCTCCACATGGACGCTGTCCAGGGGCACGCCCCGGGAGTAGTCCTGGACGTGGAGCTTCCCGTCCCGGCGGACCTCCACCCGCAGCTTCTCGGAGAGGGCATTCACGCAAGAAAGGCCCACGCCGTGAAGGCCGCCCGAGACCTTGTAGCCCCCACCGCCGAACTTTCCGCCGGCGTGGAGGATGGTCAGCGCCACCTCCAGGGCGTCCTTGCCGGTCTTCTCGTGATAGCCCACAGGGATGCCGCGGCCATTGTCCCGAACGGTGACGCCGTTGCCCTCGTGGATGAACACCTCGATATGGGTGCAGAAGCCCGCCAGGGCCTCGTCCACGCTGTTGTCCACGATCTCGGTGACGAGCTGGTGGAGCCCCCGCTCGTCCGTGGAACCGATATACATGCCGGGGCGGCGGCGCACGGCCTCCAGTCCCTCCAGCACCTGGATCTGGGAAGCGTCGTAGCTTCCGGTCACTTCGTTGCGAATGTCTTCCATGCGTTCACTAATTCCTTTACGTTACAATAAACTTTAGACTTCTATGAGTCGGCCGCCGCCGGCCCGGTATACCTGCAATGCCTGGTCCTGGACCGCGCCCAGCTCCCCCAGGTGGGTGCAGGTGATGAACCCCTGGCAGCCCTCAATGGCGGAGAGCAGGAGCTCCCGCCGCCGCTCATCCAGCTCGGAGAACACGTCGTCGAGGAGCAGTACCGGCTTCTCCTGCCGCAGGCGCTCCATGAGGGCGATCTCGGACAGCTTCAGGGACAGGGCCGTGGTCCGCTGCTGGCCCTGGGAGCCATAGGTGCGCACGTCGCAGCCGTTGAGCTCCAAAAGGAGGTCGTCCCGATGGGGGCCCGCCGAGGTGAAGCCCCGAAGAAGGTCCTTCTCGAGATTCCCCACCAGGGCGTCCGCGATGGCCTCCCGGATGAGGTCCTCGTCCCCGCAGGGCACGTTGGGCTCGTAGGCCACCCGCAACTCCTCTTTGCCGCTGCTCATGTGGTCGTGCAGCTCCCCCGCCAGCTCCCGCAGGTCCCGGCAGAAGGTCGCCCGCTGGACCTCGATCCGGGCGCCCAGGCGGCTCAGCTGCTCGTCCCACAGCTCCAGCATGTCCCCCGCCATCTCGAGGCCGTCTTTCAGCAGGTTATTTCGCTGCTTCAGGGCCTGATTGTACTGCTGCAGGTCGTAGTAGTAGGCGGGCTTCAGCTGGGAGATCTCCATGTCCATGAACCGCCGCCGCTCCGCGGGGCCGCCCTTCACCAATATCAGGTCCTCCGGAGAGAACATGACCACGTTGAGGCAGCCCATGAGCTCGCCGGACTTGGCGATGGGCGCGCCGTCCAGGAAGATGCGCTTGCGCTCGCCGCTGATGAGCTCCTCCCGGATCGAACGGCTGCCGCCCCGGGTGATGAGGTTCAGCAGGACCATGCCCTCCATCTCCCCCATCATGATGAGCTCCGCGTCCCGGCTGGTGCGATGGCTCCGGCCCAGGGCGCACAGAAAGACGGCTTCCAGGACGTTGGTCTTCCCCGCCCCGTTCAATCCGGTGAACACTGTGAGCCCCGGCTCGAAGGCCGCTTCCAGGTCCCGATAATTGCGGAAATTATGCAGTTTCAGCCCGGTTATGCGCAAACGCCCATACCCCCACTAGAATACCGCATTATACCATATGTTGTTTGGTTTGTAAACTATAATAGGAAAAGAAATAAGGATTCGCCCGATATATTGTGGTTTCGCCCCACGAAAAAACGCCCCTCCCGCGGGAAGGGCGCCTCCTGGCGTCAAACCAGCTTATTCATTCTCCGGTTCGCCCTGATAGGACGCGCACAGGCTCTCGTTCTCCCGGCCGCAGCTCTCGCCGCAGCAGCTCACCTCGATGTGGTCGAGGTCGCACCGAACGCCCTCATGGTTGTACACGCAGCTGGTCACGTCGCAGCCGATGGTCTGTTTCTTTTCCATTGCAAAAACCTCCTTGGATATTTCGCCCATAGCTTGCCCCGGCGGCGGACGGACTATGCGTTTTTGCATAGGAATTAAATAAAGCTTTGTACTTTTTCTTTGTAAAGAAAAGGTACCCAAAAGAAACACGAATGGGAAGTATGGCTTACGCTGTACTTCCCATTAGAATTCTTGTGCTTCTCTTTTTTGGGCACCTTTTTTCTCTTCACCGAAGAGAAAAAAGGTGCAAAAGAAAACTCGATCAGACCTGAATCCCCCGGGCGGCCAGCTTCATGCGCTGCTCCTTGGAGAGGATCTTCTTGCGCATGCGGATGCTCTTGGGCGTGACCTCGACGAGCTCGTCGTCGGCGATGAACTCAAGGCACTGCTCCAGGGTGAAGATCACGGGCGGCGTGAGCCGAAGCGCCTCATCGGACCCGGCGGCCCGCATGTTGGTCACGTGCTTCTTCTTGCACACGTTCACCACGATGTCCTCGTCCCGGGCGTTCTCGCCCACGATCTGCCCCTCGTACACCGGGATGCCCGGGCCGACGAACAGCCGGCCCCGGTCCTGGGCGTAGAAGAGGCCGTAGCTACTGGTGTCCCCGGTCTCGTGGGCCACCAGGCTCCCGCTGCTGCGGCTCTCGATGGGCCCCTTATAGGTGTCGTAGCCCGCGAAGATGTGGCTCATGACGCCGTTGCCCTTGGTGTCGGTCAAAAGCTCGCTCCGATACCCCATGAGGCCTCGGGCGGGGATCATGAACTTCACTCGGGTGCTGTAGTCGCCGATGGCGGTCATGTCCGTCATCTCGCCCTTGCGGGCGCCCAGCTTCTCCATGACTGGGCCCATGAACTCCGTGGGCACGTCGATGGTCAGCTCCTCCATGGGCTCCAGCATCTCGCCGTTGGGTCCCTCCTTCATAATGACCTTGGGCCGGGTCACGGCGAACTCGTACCCCTCCCGGCGCATGGTCTCAATGAGGATCGACAGGTGCAGCTCGCCCCGGCCGCTGACCTTGAAGGTGTCGGTGGTCTCGGTCTCCTCCACCCGCATGGACACGTTGGTCTTGACCTCCTTGAAGAGCCGCTCCCGGATGTTCCGGCTGGTCACGTACCGGCCCTCGCGCCCGGCGAAGGGGCTGTCGTTGACCTTGAAGAGCATGCTGACCGTGGGCTCGTCGATATGCACGAAGGGCATGGGCTCCACGCA
>CACWJZ010000072.1 GCA_902761365.1 uncultured Eubacteriales bacterium
TCACCTTGGCGGTGAAGGAATACAAGAACACGGACATGGTGGAGAAAGAGGTCTACAACGAGAAGGGTCAGGTCTCCAAGGAGGAGAAGCCCCAGGATCAGCCTTCCAAGCTCCATGCTCGCCGTCAGATCATGAGCTATCTGTACGACATCCCCGAGCCCAAGAAGGACAAGGAGACCAAGAAGGAGTACCGGGAGCGCACCAAGGGCAACAACCACCCCGTGGTGGAGAAGCTCTTCCGTGAGCTGGCCCCCAAGTACGACGGCCGCATCCAGGAAGGCAAGAAGGGTGGCTACACCCGCATGTACAAGCTGGGTGTCCGCCGCGGCGACGCCGCCCCCATGGTGGTGCTGGAGCTGGTCTAACAGACCGCACAACGCAACTAAAGGACCTGTCGAAGGGCAGGTCCTTTTCTGCACGCAAAACTGTCGCCTGACAGGCGACCCGGATACCGAGGGTGTGTGCTATACTGAGTACAGAAAGAAACGAGGAAAGGAAGGTGGGCGCGATGATCGGTGCGATTTTCGGGGACATCATTGGTTCCCGGTTCGAATTTCACAACATTCTGAGCAAGGAGTTCAAGCTGTTCGAGCCCCGGTGCGACTTCACGGACGATTCCGTCATGACCTGTGCGGTGGCGCAGGCGCTGATGGACAGCCAGCCGGACTTCTCCGACCTGTCTGAGAGGACCGTGGAAGCCATGCAGCGGATCGGCCGCAGATACCCCGCCTGCGGGTATGGCGCCAGCTTCATTCGCTGGATGTTCACCGACGATCCGCAGTCCTACCACAGCTATGGGAATGGCGCAGCTATGCGCATCAGTCCCGTGGGCTTCGCTGCCCGGGATGTGGAGGAGGCAAAGCGCCTTTCCGCGGCAGTGACCCGCGTCTCCCACGACCATCCCGAGGGCATGAAGGGAGCGGAGGCCACGGCGGTGGCCATCGTCCTGGCCCGGCAGGGGAAGACCAAGGCGGAGATACGGGCGGCCATGGAGGCATATTACGACTTGACTGGCACCGTAGAAGGGTATCGTCAGCGGTCCTTCGGCCACGGGGAGGAGATCTGTCAGGTCTCCGTGCCCCAGGCGCTGGTATGCTTCTTAGAGGGAGAGAGCTATGAGGACGTGATCCGCAACTGTATCTCCATCGGCGGCGACAGCGACACCATCGCGGCCATCGCGGGCGGCATCGCTCAGGCTTTCTTCGGCATCCCGCCGGAGATCGAAGACCAGCTGCCGAAGTATCTGTCCTCAGATTTGCTGGCCATCTGTCAAGACTTCGATACCTGGCTCAAGGCGAGACGGTAACACATAAGGACCTGCCGAACGGCAGGTCCTTTCTCGTGGGAGGAGTTTCTCTTTTTGGGCGACTTTTTCTCCTTTGTCGAAAGAGAAAAAGTCGCAAATAAATCCTCTTAGCTCTGCACCAGATACTCGGAAATAAACGCGTCCAGATCCCCGTCCATGACGGCCTGGATGTTGCCATTCTCCACGCCGGTCCGGTGGTCCTTGACCAGGGTGTAGGGCTGGAACACGTAGGAGCGGATCTGGCTGCCCCATTCGATCTTCTTCATAACGCCCTTCAGCTCGGCCATCTGGGCCTCCCGCTCCCGCTCCTGGAGCTCCAGCAGGCGGCCTTTCAGGATGCGCATAGCCATCTCCTTGTTCTGCAGCTGGCTCCGCTCGTTCTGGCACTGGACCACGATGCCCGTGGGGATGTGGGTGATGCGGATGGCGGAGGAGACCTTGTTCACATTCTGGCCGCCGGCGCCGCCGGAGCGGTAGGTGTCCACCCTGAGGTCCTCCGGGTCGATCTTGATGTCGTTGCTGTCGTCGTCAAAGATGGGCGTCACGTCCAGGGAGGAGAAGGAGGTGTGCCGCCGGGCGTTGGCGTCGAAGGGGGAGATGCGCACCAGCCTGTGCACGCCTTTCTCCGCCTTCAGGTACCCGTAGGCGTTCTCCCCGTCCACCTCGAAGGTGACGGACTTGATGCCCGCGTCGTCGCCCATGAGAAGGTCGATCTCCTTAACGGACCAGCCCCGGCGCTCGCAGTAGCGGCTGTACATCCTGTAGAGCATCTCCGTCCAGTCCTGGGCCTCGGTGCCGCCGGCCCCCGCATGGAGGCTCAGCACGCAGTTGCAGGCGTCGTAGGGGCCTTTGAGGAGCATCTCCAAGCGCAGAGCGCTGACCTTCTTTTCAAGCTCGTCCAGCTCACTCTTGATCTCCTCAATGATGCTCTCGTCGTCCTCCTCCTCGGCCATCTCGATGAGGGTCTGGATGTCCTCCCGGTTGCCGTTGAGCTTGTCGAGACGCTCCAGCTTGTTCTTGATGCTCTTCACCCGCTGGGTCACCTTGTTGGCCGCGTCCACGTCGTTCCAGAAGTCGGCGGCGCTCATCTGGTCCTCGAGACCGTTGAGCTCCGTCTTCAGCTCCTCAGGACGCATCTGGGCATTGGCCTGCTCCAGGGTCTTGCTGAGTTCGCCCAGCTTGAATTTATATTCGTCCAATACGACCATCGTGTTTCTCTCCCTTGCTCAATTCGCATTTCTGCCGCAGCAGTTCTTGTACTTCTTTCCGCTGCCGCAGGGGCAGGGATCGTTCCGGCCGATCTTCTCCGCGGCCAGCTTCTTCTTGGGGGCGTTCCCCTCGGGGGCAGGGGTGTCCACGGGCTTGGCCACCTGCTGCCGCACCACGGGTGCCTTGCGCACCGCCACCCGCAGGAGCCCTTTCACGGCCTCCTCCCGGATCTGGGCCACCATGGTATCGAACATCTCGAAGCCCTCATTGGTGTAGGCCACCACCGGGTCCTTCTGGGCGTAGGCCCGAAGGCCTATGCCCTGCTTCAGCTGGTCCATGGCGTCGATGTGGTCCATCCAGTGGGTGTCCACGGTCCGAAGGAGCACCACGCGCTCCACCTCGTGCAGGTCGATGCCCGCCTCGCTGAGTTCCGCCTCTTTGGCGGTCAGCTGCCTGTCGATGAAGGCGCGGCACACCTTGTGGAGATCGTCGTGGGAGGGCCGTTGCTTGTCGAAGCCGGCGAAGATGTCCACGGGCGGGACGGCGCAGAGGTCGCAGATCTCCTTGCTGACCAGGCTCAGATTCCAGTCGCTCTCGTGGCCCTCCTTGGGGCAGTAGGCGTTGACGATGCTGTCCACCGTGTCGTCGATCATGCCCAGGAAGCTGTCGTGCATGTCCATGCCCATGAGCACCTGGCGGCGCTGGCCGTAGATGATTTCCCGCTGCTTGTTCATTACGTCGTCGTACCGGAGCACGCTCTTGCGGGTGTCGAAGTTGGTCATCTCCACCCGCTTCTGGGCGCCCTCGATCTGCTTGGTGATGATGCCGCTCTCGATGGGGAGCTCGTCGCCGGGGTTCAGCCGGGCCATGATGCTCTCCATCCGATCCGCTCCGAACCGGCGCATGAGCTCGTCCTGCAGCGACACGTAGAACCGGGTGCTGCCCGGGTCCCCCTGACGGCCGGCCCGGCCGCGGAGCTGGTTGTCGATGCGGCGGCTCTCGTGGCGCTCGGTGCCGATGATGTGCAGGCCCCCCAGGGCTACCACCTGCTCGTGCTCCCGATCCGTCTCCGCCTTGAAGGCGTCGTAGTATTCCTTGTACTTCTTCCGGGCGTTCAGGATCGCCTCGTCCACGGTCTCAGCGTGGCCCGTGGCCTCCTCGATGAGGTCATCCTCGAGCCCGTCCCGCATGAGGGCCTGGCGGGCCAGGAAGTCCGGGTTGCCGCCCAGCAGGATGTCCGTGCCGCGGCCGGCCATGTTGGTGGCGATGGTCACGGCGTTGAGCTTGCCCGCCTGGGCCACGATCTGGGCCTCCTTGGCGTGGTACTTGGCGTTCAGCACCTGGTGGGGGATGCCCGCCCGGCTCAGCTTGTCCGAGAGGTATTCGCTCTTCTCCACGCTGATGGTGCCCACCAGCAGGGGACGCCCGGTCTTGTGGACCTCCACGATCTCGTTGACCACGGCCTTGAACTTGCCCGCCTCGGTGGTGTAGACCATGTCGGCCATATCCTGCCGGATGCAGGGCTTGTTGGTGGGCACCTCCACCACGTCCAGCCCGTAGATGGCGGTGAACTCGTCCTCCTCGGTCTTCGCTGTGCCGGTCATGCCCGCTAGCTTGTGGAACATGCGGAAGTAGTTCTGGAAGGTTATGGTGGCCAGGGTCTTGTTCTCCCGCTCCACCTTCACGCCTTCCTTGGCCTCCAACGCCTGGTGCAAGCCCTCGTTGTACCGGCGGCCAATCATCAAGCGGCCCGTGAACTCGTCCACGATGAGCACCTGCCCATCCTGGACCACGTAGTCCTTGTCCCGGGTGAAGAGGGAGTGGGCCCGCAAAGCCTGCTTGATGTAGTGGTTCAGCTCCGTGTTCTCCACGTCGGACAGGTTCTCCACGTTGAAGTACTTCTGGGCCTTCTCGATGCCCTGGGCCGTGAGCTGGACCGTGCGGCGGCGGATGTCGCACATGTAGTCGCCGCTGTCCTCCTGCTCCACGCCCATGAGCTGGTC
>CACWJZ010000073.1:0-4506 GCA_902761365.1 uncultured Eubacteriales bacterium
GATCCTCAGCACGCTCATGAAGGCGTCGCTGGGCACGGACACGGTGCCCACCTGGCGCATGCGCTTCTTGCCCTCCTTCTGCTTCTCCAGCAGCTTCTTTTTGCGGGAGATGTCGCCGCCGTAGCACTTGGCGAGCACGTCCTTGCGGACCGCTTTCACGGTCTCCCGGGCGATGATCTTGCCGCCGATGGCCGCCTGGACGGGGATCTCGAACTGCTGCCTTGGGATCACGTCCTTCAGCTTTTCACAGACCGCCCGGCCCTTGGGGTATGCCCGATCCTTGTGGACGATGGTGGACAGGGCGTCACACATATCGCCATTGAGGAGGAAATCGAGGCGCACGAGATCGCTCTTCTGGTAATCCTTCAGTTCGTAATCGAAGGAGGCATAGCCCCGGCTGCGGGACTTGAGGGAGTCGAAGAAGTCGTAGATGATCTCGTTGAGGGGCAGGGTGTACAGGATCTTCACCCGGTCCTTCTCAATGTAGTCCATGTGCTCAAAGATGCCCCGGTTGTTCTGGCAAAGCTCCATGATGGGCCCCACGAAGTCCGGCGGGGTCATGATGCTGGCCTTCACCATGGGCTCCTCCATGTAGTCGATCTCGGAGGGGTCCGGGAGGCTGGCAGGGTTGTCGATGATGACGGTCTCGCCGGTCATCATCTTCACCCGATAGACCACGGAGGGGCTGGTGGTGACGAGATCGAGGTCGAACTCCCGTTCCAACCGCTCCGTGATGATCTCCATGTGCAGCAGCCCCAAAAAGCCGCAGCGGAAGCCGTAACCAAGAGCCGCGCTGGTCTCCTTCTCAAAGGACAATGAGGCGTCGTTCAGCTTCAGCTTTTCCAGAGCCTCCATCAAATCCCCGTAGTGGGAGCCGTCGGCGGGATAGATGCCGCAGAAGACCATGGGGTTCACCTTCATATAGCCGGGCAAGGGTTCACTGGCGGGATGCTCCACATCCGTCAGGGTATCGCCCACCTTGGTCTCCTCCACGCTCTTAATGGAGGCAGCCACATAGCCCACCTCCCCGGCGGTCAGCTCGTCCACCGTCTTCCACTGGGGGGTGAACACGCCCACCTCGGTCACGTCGAACTCATGGCCCGTGGCCATAGATCGAATGCGCATGCCGGGACGGATGGCGCCGTCGAACACCCGCACATAGGACAGGGCCCCCTTGTAGTTGTCATAGAGGCAGTCGAAAATCAGCGCCTTGGTGGGGCCGTCCGGGTCTCCGCTGGGGGCGGGCACTTGGTCCACGATCTTCGCCAAAACTTCCTCCACGTTGAGGCCGGTCTTCGCCGACACCCGGGGCGCATCCTCGGCGGGCAGACCGATCACGTCCTCGATCTCGTGCATGACCCGCTCCGGCTCGGCGGAGGGCAGATCGATCTTGTTGATGACGGGCAGGACCTCCAGATCGTTGTCGATGGCAAGATACACGTTGGCCAGGGTCTGGGCCTCAATGCCCTGGGTGGCGTCCACCACCAGCACCGCGCCCTCGCAGGCCTTCAGGGCCCGGGAGACCTCATAGGTGAAGTCCACGTGCCCCGGCGTGTCGATGAGGTTGAACATATACTGCTCCCCATCGGCGGCGGTGTAAAACATGCGCACGGCCGAGGCCTTGATGGTGATGCCCCGCTCCCGCTCGATGTCCATGGAATCCAAAAGCTGCGCCTCCATGTCCCGCTTGGCCACGGTGTCGGTGAGCTCCATCATCCTATCCGCCAGGGTGGACTTGCCGTGATCGATGTGGGCGATGATGCAGAAGTTGCGAATATGAGACTGGTCCATGCCGTATATCTCCCTGAAAAGCTATGGAACATAATACCCCATCCCGCCCAAAAAAGCAAGATGGGCCCTTTGCGGGCTCAGAAAAGGAGCGCCTCGTTTGAGAAGCGCTCCCGGTGGTTTGTTTATTCGTCGTAGTCCTCGTCTTCCTCGTCCTCATCGTCGTCCACTTCCACGATCTCGAAGAGCTTATGACGCTTTTTCTTGGGCTTGGCTTCTTTGACAGGCTCCTCGTCCTCGCCCCAATCCTCGTCGTCGAATTCGTCCTCGTCGTCGTCACCCTCCAGCATGCGCTTGAACCAGCCCTTCTTCTTGGGCTTCTTGGGTGCCTCGTCCTCTTCGTCGTCATAGACGGGTGCGGCGGGCTTGGACACCTTCTTGGCCTCCTTGCGGGCGGGACGAGCGGGCTTGGGCTCCTCCTCCTCTTCCTCCGGTTCGGGGGCAGGACGGGCGGGAGCTTTGGGCGCCGGCGTCACCTCATGCCGCTCCTCCAGGACCCGCTGTTCGGAGACGTTCTTCTCCACGTCCTTCTCCTCGTATTCCGGTACAGCCTGAACGTTCAGCTCCTCCCGGTTGGCGTTGAGCATCTTGATGTAATCGGTCATGTACCGCTGCACATCGGCCAGCATATCGTCAGCATACTGACGAGCGCCCAAGGAGATGGCATTGGCGTTGTCCATAGCCTCCTGCTGCATCTGCTTGGCGCGGGCCACCGCCTCCTGATACACGGATTCCTGGGCTACCAGAGCTTCGTACTCCTGGACGGACTGGTTGTAAACCTTCTCCGCTGCCTCCTGAGCCTGCCGCATCAGATCCTCCGCGTCGGCCTTGGCTTTGTTGATGGTCTCCTCGGCCTGCTCATTGGCATCTCCCAGGATGTTGGCCTCCTCGGCAATGATGCCGCTGGCCCGACGGATGTCCTCGGGGATCGTGACCTTGAGATCGCCCAACAGGTCGAAGAGTTCCTCGACCTCCACGATCTTCTTATTGCCGCCGCCCAACTTGTATTTGGGGCTGTCCGTCAACACCTGCTCAATGCGGGATATGATGCTGTAGATCTTCATTGTCTGTGCGCTGCTCATTTTCTTGCCAACCTTTCACGAATAATCTCTTCATTCACAGAGGGTACGAGTCCCCGGATGCTGCCGCCCCAGAGGCCGATCTCCTTCACGTTGCTGGAGCTCAGGAAGGAGTGGCCAGGAGAGGCCATAAAATACACAGTCCTCAGCGAGTTATCCAGATGACGATTCACCGCGTCTATCTGGAACTCATATTCAAAGTCCGACGTGGCCCGAAGGCCTCTCACAATGTGGGTGGCCCCGACGGACCTGGCGTACTCCACCAAAAGGCCATCGAAGGTGCCGCACCGGACGTTGCCAAGCTTTTCTCCTGCAAGGACGTTTTGAATCATGTCCATCCGTTCCTTGATGGTGAACAAGGGGCGCTTGTCCACGTTGTGCAGCACGGCTACGTACAGAAGGTCGAACAGGCCCGCCGCGCTGGAGAGCACATCAAGGTGCCCTACGGTGAAGGGATCGAAGCTTCCCGGATATACGCCGACGGTCATTCCTGTTCCCTCCAATTTAATGTCGTCACGCCGCAGATGCCGTACTTCTTCACCCGCGATACGATCCAGGGGCCTTCCCCCAGCTCTGGCGGCTGGTCCCAGGCGTGCTCTACGATCACGACCCCATCCCGGTCGAGAAGCCTTTCGGTAAAGAGTATCTCCACCGCCGCCGCAGCCAAACCGGAGGCGTAAGGCGGGTCCAGAAATACGATGTCCACCCGTTGCCCCTGAGCCTGCATGGCCGACAGAGCCGCCCGAAAATCGGTGTTCATCACCTGCAGTCCCTCGCTGAGCCCCAGCTTCTCTCCGTTTTTTCGGATCAATGCGGCGCATGCAGGGGAAGCGTCCACACAGATGGCCTTCGCGGCGCCCCGAGACAAGGCTTCGAGCCCCATATTCCCGGAACCGGAGAAGAGGTCGAGGACCGTCGCCCCGGGCACCTGAAACTGGATGCTGCCGAAGATGGCCTCCTTGATCCGGTCCAGCGTGGGCCGGGTGTCCCTGCCAGCAGGTGCATCGAAGCTTCTTCCTCTGGCAGAACCGGCTATGATCCGCAAGTCAACCCCTCCGCTATCTTGATTTCGGGTGCACCCGAAAACCACAACATGTTGTGGATCAGGAGTATTCTAACACCATTCCCTGCTGTTGGCAAGTATTTTTAAATAAATTGTTAACAGTTTTTGTAAAAAATATTACCAAATCAGTTTCTATCCCCTTCTTTTGTCTGTATTGAGAAAAAGCCTTCTCCGGTAAAGCGTTATGTTTGTATCGATGCCTGGTCAATGCACCCCCTCAGGGACTCGAATTCGCGCTCACGCTTGGTCGGAGTGCGGCTCTGGATGCTGTGCGAGGCGGTACCCCCTCAGGGACTCTTCTCGCTGCGGCTCGGGCAGAGCGCGGGTGAATGTGCCTCTCAGGGACTCGAATTCGCGCTCACGCTTGGTCGGGGTGCGGCTCTGGATGTCCACTGGACATCCATTCACTACCGCACCCGTTCGAGTCCCTGGGGAAAACGGTAAAACAAAAAAGACACCATTCGGTGTCTCTTTTGTTTTGGTACCCCCTCAGGGACTCGAACCCTGGACACCCTGATTAAGAGTCAGGTGCTCTAGCCAACTGAGCTAAGGAGGCATATACTGGAGCGGGAAACG
>CACWJZ010000073.1:4539-4870 GCA_902761365.1 uncultured Eubacteriales bacterium
TGGAGCAGGTAACGGGACTCGAACCCGTGATCTCAGCTTGGAAGGCTAATGTGTTACCGCTACACTATACCTGCCTGGTGCGGGCGAAGAGACTTGAACTCATACGCCTTGCGGCACTGGAACCTAAATCCAGCGCGTCTGCCAATTCCGCCACGCCCGCGCTGCAAAAAGCTGGTGACCCGTCGGAGATTCGAACTCCGGACCCTTTGATTAAAAGTCAAATGCTCTGCCAGCTGAGCTAACGGGTCAGGTTGGCTGGGGTGGCGGGATTTGAACCTGCGCATACAAGAGTCAAAGTCTTGTGCCTTAACCGCTTGGCGACACCCCACCG
>CACWJZ010000074.1 GCA_902761365.1 uncultured Eubacteriales bacterium
GAGCAGTCGCTCCCGCAATGGCGGCAGCGGAGCATGCAGCGGGTCGTGCATTCCCAGAAGAGGTAATTCAGTTCGTGGACCTTCGTCTCATTGGCGCGGAACAGGCGGAACAGCAGCGGATTCATGGCGCGGGTATGGTCTTTCGGCAAATTTACGCTATTTTTGTGCAAGATTCGTCCCCCGGGGGATTTATCTTATAAACGCGACAACCATGAAATTCTTGCATAATCTTTTGAAGGGAGCGTCCCTGACCGGGGCCCTGTTCGTCTTCCAGGCCTGCTACGGCATGCCCCAGACGCCGCTGATGGCGGAGGGCGGCGAGGCGCCGATGACCTTCTCCCTGGTTTCCCGCGCTACGGGCGAGCCCCTGGAGGGCATCCGGATCAAGGGCGGTACCTGGAAGCAGGACATGAACCGGGAGGACGTGCTGGGCATCACGGACGCCAACGGCCGCTGCCGCGTGGGGATTCCCTATTACCGGAATCAGGAAGGTCCTTTCCTCCGGTTCGAGGACCCGCAGGGGGCTTTCGTCGTCAAGGACACCACCCTGGCGGACCTCCGCGACCGGGAAATCGTCATCAAGCTGGATTCCGTCCAATGAAAGCGCGCCTGACAGCCCTCGTGGCACTGTTGCTGCTGGGCGCTTCCGCCTATGCCCAGGAGGAGGATCCGCCCTTCTTCAAGCAGTTTTCCGTGGAAATCGCCGCGGGCGTGCTGCCGCCCATCCACACCATCATCGAGGTCAACGGGACCAAATACGACAAGTCGTTTGCCCGGGACGGGAAAGAGCCCGACATGGAGGGGGCGTGGATGCCCGCGCTGAGCGTTTCCGCCGTCTGGAAAACGGCCCGCCGCTGGGAAATGGTCCTGACCGGCGGCGCCTCCTGGTGCCACCACAAAGTCATCCAATACGGAACCTTCGGCATCGACCCGCAGGGGAATCCCCGGTACAACTTGAAAGACCCCCATCCGGATGGCTGGAGAGACTCCGCGCCCATCGGCACCCTCTTTTTCCAGGCGCGCTGCTTCTGGAACCCCACGCAGAAAGTCAAGCTCTACTCCGCCTTCGGCGGCGGCATGGTGCTAGGCGGAAAAGACCATTTCTTCTCGGACGACCTCATCGGCATCGTCCCCTCCATCACCCCCATCGCCGTCCGCTTCGGCACCGGTCCCCTGAAATTCTTCATCGAAAACACCTACAGCCCCGCCGCCACCGGCTTCGACCTCGGCCTCGGCTGGACGTTCTGACCGGATTCTGGGATCGCCCCGCTGCGTGCAGGTAACGTCCCGGAAACATGGACGACACCCGCAAAATCGGGGCACAATGTCGGTAACGTCCGGATTTGAGGGACGTTACCCGCAGCGAGCACGTGGATGGTGACGAGTCCCGTCGGTTCTTCTCTCGCAAATCTTATGGAATCCGAGGTTAAGTTTGCAAAATCACCCTTGTACGCACGCAAACGCAACATACCCCACATCGTGAGGGGGCACAAGGAGCATTTCGGCGTGTCTAATGCCATTTTTGCAACCGGCGATTCGGCGACTTCGGCCCGGTAACCTTCCGCTTCGGGAAAATCCGGAAGCCCTTCTTCTGCGAAGCGCTTTGCTTCAGATAGGGCAGGTGGCTCTAGATGCATCGGGACGCACGGGCGGGCGCACCTCTTTAAAAATAACTATTTAATATTCAATTGATTAAGTATTCATAGGTGCACTTTTCTGTGCACCTCTTGGTGTCTAATAGGTTGTTTACAAAACAATTAAACAAGTAGAGGTGCACTTTTCCGTGCACCTCTGAGTGATTAATTCATTGACAGATAGCTTATTACCGATTCGCCAGGATGGCGGCTTCCACCTCTTCGGGGGTGGGGTTGATCTTGAGGATGGTTCCGTCCGGGCCAATGAGGAAACGGGCGCCTGCGCCATTCGCGACACCGTACAATGTCCAAACGGCATGGTCCTCTCCCAGAGCGATCAGATTCGTCCAAGGATAGGCGTCCTGCGCCAAGGCCTTTCTCCATTCGGAATCCTTGAATTCCCGCGCGGCTCCGACCACCACGAAGCCGGCGTCCTTGTACTTTTCATAGACGGGGACCAGCAGGCGGCTGTTCGACCGGCAGGGCCCGCACCAAGACGCCCAGAGGTCCAGCAAGGCAACCTTTCCGTCGATCAGTGACGACAGCGAGACCCGGTTCCCCTCCGTGTCGGGCAAAGTGAAATCCTGGTAAGGAGCACCCCCGTAAATCTTGGCCCCTTCGATAGCCTCTTTGGCTAGGTTGTGCACATTGCACCCAGGGAAGAGGTCTTTATACACTTCGTCATAGTGAGATAGCCAGAAGCTGACATCGTGGCTGAGATCAAGCGCCGTTTTCATGGCCCGAGTAACCAGGTAGAACGTCGCCTGCGTGGGTTTCTCCCTACAGAGATGGTCTTTGTCATAGTCCAGCTCCCGCTTGCGAATCTCGTTTGCCAACGAATCCCGAGCCTGGCCTTCCGGCGTCAGCATCTCCCCGCTCATTTCAAGTTTACTCAGGAGCACAGTCAATGAATCCCGCTTGGCCCCGGAGGAGGCATAGTAACGATCCAAGAGTTCCTGATACTCCTTCGTAAAATAACCGTTATTCTGATGCAACTCGTCAGAAAAACCATAGTAAACGGCCCAATCCTCCTGAAATGCCTTCTCTTTTGCCTCCCGATACGAACTATAAAAAGAATTCAACGGAGACTCCGAACTGGAGTAGATTCTAGAGTATCTCCCATCACCCTTCGAATAAGTCACATAAAGATCAGGACTGTCAACGAAGATGGGAAGGCCTGCATAGCTCCCTCCTTCCTTACGGTTAGGGACAAACAATTCATACACCGAATTGGAATCCAAAGAGAGGAATGCTTCTATCTTGTTATTCCGTATCCGAATCTTTGCCAGAGGCTTTTCCCCGTGGAAAATATCTTTAACGTCCGCCGGAAAAACCAAAACATGTTTCCCTTCAGCCCCCTCGATCGTTCCGGTCAGGTGGAAATTGCCCTCGTTCCGGCCGGCGCAGGAGGCCAGCAGGGCCAATACAAACAAAAACTGAATCGTCTTTCTCATACAAATCGCATTCTGTTGGACCCAAAGTTACAAATAATCAGGTATTTCTCGTTAAAAAAAGTGCCATTCGCCAAACAGCCGCACATCAACCCCCGCCGGGATGCCTTCGATGGCCACCCACCGTGCGCCGATGGCCGTAAGAGGCATTCCCGGCCAAAAGGCGGCGTTTCGCCAAATAGCCGCACATCGACACCTGCCGGGGGACCTTACGGGCCGCCAGCCGTGCGCCAATGGCCGTAATCGGCCTGTGGCGCACCGCAACCGCCGACACAACGCGCAGAAGCGGTCTTTCGGTGCGGCAGTTTGGCGGCAAAGTCCCCGCGTGGCGCGATACTTCGAATTAGGCTGTACGTTCCAGGGATTCCGGGTCAAGCCCGGAATGACAGGGGGGACGACCCGGAAGGACAGGGGGCGACCCGGAAGGACAGGAGGCAAGCCCGGAAAGAGGGGGCGCTTCTTTCTGTTTATCTGTTTGATCTTTAATGGATTAAGTGTTCAGAGGGGCACCGGAAAGTGCACCTCCGAACTGTCAAGTGATTGATTGACAGATAGATAACTACGAAGAGGTGCACCGGGAAGTGCACCTCTGAACGACGTGTGGCCTGATAGTCAATAACTTGCAGGATAGAGAGATTCCGGGTCAAGCCCGGAATGACAGGGTCAAGCCAGGAATGACGAGGTATCAAGACCGGAATGGCGGGGAGTCATGACCGGAAGGAGGGGGTGCTTAGAACTTCACCTCAACGGGTTTGCCATCGTACTGGACCGCCACGCCGGGGGCGTCGGGGTCGTAGGGCCACGGGGTGGCCGGGTCGACCACGACGACGCGGAAGGTGCGGGACTGGAGCATGCCGTCGAAGGAGCCCTTGCGCTCACCGATGGTGAGGGTGCGGGCGGCTTCGTCCCAGGAGATGGGGATGTTGGCGAAGAAGCCCTTCTCGTAGTTGTAGTTCACGTTCTCGTCCTCGTAGAGGTTGAAGCAGGCGTCCTTGCCGGCATAGACGGCGAGGAGGATGTCGTCCGCGGGCTTCTCGTCGGACCACTGCATGGCAGGGCCGAAGGGGATGATAGAGCCGGCGCGCACGTAGAGCGGCATGCGAGAGTAGGGGGCATCGACCGTTTTTCGCCCGTTATCGCCCAAATAGGCCCCGGAATAGAAGTCATACCAGCCGCCGGCCGGGAAATAGACGCTGCGGCTGCGGGCCTGGTATTCGTACACCGGGCACGGCATCAGGGCCGGGCCGAAGAGCCACTGGTCGGACAGGTCACGGACCTCCGGATCGCCCGGGAAGTCCATCGGCAG
>CACWJZ010000075.1 GCA_902761365.1 uncultured Eubacteriales bacterium
CGCGGCGCCTTCTGGACCATCATCGTCACCATCGTGGTGGCGGAGCTTCGGCCCGTCAGCCGCATGAGCCTCAAGGACATCTGCGACGCCTTCGTCCAGGGCGCGAAATCCACGGTCTCCGTGGCCATGGCCTGCGCCTGCGTGGGCATCATCGTGGGCGTCTGCGGCATGACCGGCTTTGCCCTGAACGTGGCCCACGCCATCATCAGCATCGGCGAGCAGAGCCTGATGCTGACGCTGCTCTTCACCATGATCACCTGCATGATCCTGGGCATGGGCCTCCCCTCCATTCCTTCCTACCTGATCACCGCCACCATCGCGGCCCCCGCCCTGGTGGAGCTGGGCCAGCCCGAGATCGCGGCCCACATGTTCTGCTTCTACTTCGCCATGTTCGCCAACCTGACCCCGCCGGTGGCCCTGCGGCCGGCCTCTCGGGCGGCAGTCCCATGAAGACAGGCTGGCAATCGGTGCGATTGGCCTTGGCTGGGTTCATTGTGCCGTTCATGTTCGTCTATAACCCGCCGCTGCTCTTAGAGAACGTGACGCTGCTCACGGGCCTGCAGGTGGTCGTCACCGCCTGCACCGGCGTGGTGCTCATCGCCGCCGCAGCAGAGGGGTATCTCATGGGCCGCCTGAACATCCCGCTGCGGGTGCTGGCAGGCGTGGGCGCCTTCCTGCTGATCGACTCCGGCCTTTGGACCGACCTGGGCGGCCTCGCGGTCCTGGCCCTCATCCTCCTTGCTCAGAAGTTTATCTTCAACAAGAAGGGCAAGCCGGAACCGAAACTGGCATAACCGACAAACGATCCATCGAGGGGCTGAGCCGAAGGGCTCGGCCCCTCAGACTGTCAATAAAGGTGCCAGACCATTTGCGGCGGGCTGTGATCCGGAAACAAAATATAGGTGAAAAGGGCTCCTCGACCTTTCTTTTAATTTATCGCCGCAAATTAACCGCGTTTTCACCCTCTCGCAGTAGGTTACTACAGCTTCGGGGCGAAGAACACGGCTTCTGCCACACTTTCTTGGCAGTCTGAGCAGCTGCGGGGGGCCGAGCCGAAACGCTCAGCCCCCCTTTGTTTTTAGACAGGGTTTGGTATAATAAATAATAATACTTGCAAGAGGGCCTGCCCCCGGGCGGCCCGCGCCGAACAGAACGAGCATGAAGGAGGTCAACACGTATGACGATCCGTACCAGAGCATCGGCCTTATTGTTGGCGGCTATCCTGCTGCTTTCGCCCACGGCGCGCGCCCGCGGCGACGGGGCGACGCCCGCCCCTGGGGAAAGCCAGCCGGCGGCCAGCTCATCTGCGGAAGCGACGCCCGCCCCTGAGATGCCCTACAAGGGCGACGGCAGCG
Organism: uncultured Eubacteriales bacterium; assembly: GCA_902761365.1. Classification (GTDB taxonomy): domain Bacteria; phylum Bacillota; class Clostridia; order Christensenellales; family CAG-138; genus RUG472. The sequence continues at coordinate 1,356 of CACWJZ010000075.1, forward strand.
GGTACACCTATATCACGACCGACGAGCGGGACCGGGAATGGGAGGAGGACATCGTGTATCTGGCCGATACCTTCCTCCATTATCTGAACGGGCATCCCAAACTGATCGATCGTCAATGCCTCGTTATCCGAGCCGACGGTGATACGGTCGGAAAAGCCAGCATGACCCGCGAATACCTGTACGATCCAGCGCTGCGCGATCAATTCATAGACCATATAAACGCCCTGATCCTGCGCATACACGAATCCAGCGATTCCGAGCTTCTGTACGGCTGCTCTGAGGCCGTGGCGCTGCTGGGCGACGCCCATTCGAACGTCTATCTACCGCAGGACGAAATGTTTCCTTTGGGGCTGATCCTGCTCTATACCGATGATGTTCCTGACGCATATATATCTGCAGCGCCGAAGGGAGATGAGGACCTGCTGCTGTGCAGGCTGGACGCGATCAACGGCGTTTCCGTTTCAGATATCATATCGAGAGCGGCCAAGGTGATCCCGCACGAAAACCTGTATTTAGTTCAGTATTTCCTGTTTTACGACACATATAGCAAAGTTTTGCCCTGCCTGATGCTGAACTGCGACCTGCTGCGCTATATCGGTGTTCTCGGCAAGGAGAACACAGCCGAATTTACCATAACGGAAGGGTCCGGGTCCACGCGCAAAATCGCGTTGTCATCCTGCACCAAGGATTCTCTGTCGGAATTTGTATCGTACACGTCGCCTTCGGATATAGACCCAAGCATCTCCCTCCGTTTGATGGATTCCGATCCTAAAGCTAGCGGATGGTATCGGATCATCGACGACGGGAAGGCCCTCTATATCCGCATCAGTTCCTGCGAGAACGATTCCGGGAAGATCGTCAGCGAAGCCGTGGAAGCGGCAACTGCGGAGGACGGCCTTGAAAAAGTCATCGTCGATTTCAGAGGTAATTCGGGCGGTACGAATGCAGCATCTGAGGCCATCGTTGCAGCCATCGACTCTCTGGATGTATCCGGCGGGAAATACGTGTTGATCGACGGTGGCGTTTGTTCCGCGACGGTCAGTTTCGCCGTCTATATAAAACGATACTGCAACGATGTGGTGTTGGTCGGGACCCCTGCCGGAGAACCGGCCAACGAAACATTTCAGACCAGTCAGTTCACCTTGCCGAATCATAAGCTACTCTTTCTCATGTCCATACTCAAACAATTCTATACATGGCCGGGCTACGACGAAGTCGCGCTGATGCCGGACATCCTGGTCGGCCAGTCCTTGGAGGATTATAAAAACGGCATCGATTCCGTGCTGAAGTACGTTTTGAGCAGATAGACCGTCTGAAAGGAGAGAGGAAGGAAGCATGCCCTTTTACTTAGGAAGAAAAGCCATCCGCAAGGTGCCGGGGGCCGTCATCAAGGCCGCGCCCCTGCCGGAGCCGGAGCTCATGGAGGGCTTTGGAAAGCGCAGCGCCGGGGGCTACACCACCAAATCCCCCTCCTCGGAGTTGATGACCTCAAAGATCTGCTCCTCCTGGCCGGTGAGGGCGTTGATGTAGACGATGTAGAAGGTCTCGTTTTGGGTGGCCTTGAACTCGTAGCAGAGGACCTCGGTCTGCTGGGTCAGGGGGATCAGGGCCAGGGCGGTCTGCTCCACCTGCAGGCTGTCCGACACGTACGCCGCCGCCTGCTGCTCCGTGATCCGGGGCTTGGGCAGGTCGCGGGTCCGGTGGTTCAGCCGGTAGTTCCGGGCGTCCAGGCCCATGATCTCCGCATTTTCCCGGTCGAGATACACCTTGACCAGGTCGCTGTACAGGATCACCCCGTCCTGCCGGGGCGCGAAGTTCAGCACCGCCACGCCCTGGTAGTACTGGGCGTAGGCCGCCGCCGGGTCCTCCACCCCCAGCTCCTGCAGGAAGGACAGGGCCGCCGCCTTGAGCCGCTCGCTCTCCTCGTCGCTGGGCGGGTCGTTCCTGTCCCCCGTGGGCGCGGCCATGAAGGAGAGCATCTGGCCCCCCTGCTCCGTCAGGGACAGGTCCACCTGCCCCCGATCCGTGGTGTTCACCGTCAGCTCGTAGACCGGCAGGGCCCCGGGCACGTAGGCCCACGCCTGGATTTCGCCGCCGGGAAACAGCTTCTGGGCCAGCCCCTGGGCCTGCTGGGCGGTGATCCGCTCGCCGGGGTCGCCTTTGGGGGCCTGGTTCTCCGCGCTCTCGGAGAAGGGCCCGTCGTAGATCAGGGTGGGGTATTCGCTGATGGCCGCCTCGCTTTGGCTCTGCTCATAGCAACCCGTGTCCACGTTGTCCTCGGCCACATAGTCCCCGTTCTGGATGGCCTCGCCCGCCACCTGCCGGATCTGGGCGCAGGCGGTACGCATGTCCTGAAGCTGCTGCCGATCCTCGCTCGTCAGGACCCGCCCCTGGAGCACCCGGCCCATGAGGGCGTGGGCGTAGTCCCCGCAGCGGGTGATGAACTGGCTCATGTCGCAGCTGTCCGCGTGGGAGAGGGGCAGCAGCCCCATGGCCGCCCCGGCGCTGCCCGTCGAACGCCACACGTCCCCCAGCAGGAGCACGCTCTGCCGGGGGCTGGACGCCGCGCTGAGCTTTGATAGCGACACGTCCACGTCGTTCAAGTCGTCGTCGATCCGGTGGTACAAATCCTCGATCCGGGTCCGCTCCGCCGCCTGCCGGGCGTCCAGGGCCTCCCGGCTCTCGTTGAGCTGCACCACCGCCACGGCGAGCCCCACCGCCAGGGCCAGCCCCACCAGTCTTCTCAATCCTTTTCTCATATACATTCCCATTCCTTTTCTTGTCATTTTTGCCGATTTTGCCTGCAAGATCGCTCCATCGGCCCGCCGCCTCAACAGCAGGCCCGATCCGCAGCGGAGGCGCAGGCAGCACCCGCGCACTGGGCCCGCCGCCTCAATAGCAGAACACGTGCCGCCCGATCCTGAGCGCCACGGGCTTAGAGAGCATCCACTTGTTGGTGGTCGTGGCCGGGTTATAGTAGTACAGGCACCCATAGGTGGGGTCGTACCCGTTCATGGCGTCCCGGGCCGCCCTAAGCGCCGCCTCGTTGGGCCCCAGGTCGATCTGCCCGTCACTCACCGCATCGAACGCCCCGGGCTGAGAGAAGGTTTGTCAAGTATGGTTTTACAAAAAAGCATCCTCGCTTTGGCTGAATTTCGACATAAGTGGCAATAGAAAAGACTAAGTACTTACCAATGAAAGTAAAGCAAAGCGCCACCCGATAGGTGGCGCTTTGCTTTGT
>CACWJZ010000076.1 GCA_902761365.1 uncultured Eubacteriales bacterium
GGACCGAGATCGATGATGTAGTCCGCGGTCTTGATCACGTTCAGGTTGTGCTCGATGACGATGACGGAGCTGCCCCCGTCCACCAGCTTGTTGAGGATGCCCAAGAGCCGCTTCACGTCGTCCGTGTGCAGGCCCGTGGTGGGCTCGTCCAGCACGTACAGCGTCCGGCCCGTGTCCCGGCGGGAGAGCTCGGTGGAGAGCTTGATCCGCTGGGCTTCGCCGCCGGAGAGGGTGGTGGCGCTCTGGCCCAGCTTCACGTACCCCAGGCCCACGTCGTTCATGATCTCCAGTTTCCGGCGGATGCGCTCGTGGTTGGCGAAGAAGGGCATGGCCTCCTCCACGGTCATCTCCAGCACGTCGTAGATGCTCTTGCCCTTATACCGCACCTCCAGCGTCTCCCGGTTGTACCGCTTGCCGCCGCAGACCTCGCAGGGCACGTACACGTCCGAGAGGAAGTTCATCTCGATCTTGATGATGCCGTCGCCTCGGCACGCCGTCGCCTCGGCACGCCTCGCACCGGCCCCCCTTCACGTTGAAGGAGAAGCGGTTGGGCTTGTAGCCCCTCACCTTGGCGTCGGGGGTGGCGGCGTACAGGTCGCGAATGAGGTCGAACAGGCCCGTATAGGTGGCCGGGTTGCTGCGGGGCGTGCGGCCGATGGGGCTCTGGTCGATGTCGATGATCTTATCGAGAGCCTCCGCCCCGTCGATGCCGTCGTGGTCGAGGGGCTTGGTCCGGGCCCGGTTCAACGTCTTCAGCAGGGATTTCTTCAGGATCTCGTTGATCAGCGAGCTCTTCCCGGAGCCGGACACGCCCGTGACGCAGACGAACTCCCCCAGGGGGATGTCCACGGTGATGTTCTTCAGGTTGTGGGCTCGGGCGCCGCGGACGGTGAGAAACTTCCCGTTGCCGGGCCGCCGCACCTCAGGCACCGGGATGCTGAGCCGCCCGGAGAGGTACCCGCCGGTGAGAGAGTCCTCCGCGGCCATGATCTCCTGGGGCGTCCCCTGGGCCACCACCTGCCCCCCGTGGAGGCCGGCCCGGGGGCCGATGTCCACGATGTGGTCCGCGCTGAGCATGGTCTCCTCGTCGTGCTCCACCACGATCAGGGTGTTGCCCATGTCCCGCAGGGATTTCAAGGTTTTCAGGAGCCGCCCGTTGTCCCGCTGATGGAGGCCGATGCTGGGCTCGTCCAGGATGTACAGCACGCCCACCAGCCCGCTGCCGATCTGGGTAGCGAGGCGGATGCGCTGGCTCTCGCCGCCGGACAGGGAGCCCGCCGCTCGGGACAGGGTCAGGTAGCCGAGGCCCACGTTCAGCAGGAAGGTGAGCCGGGCGTCCAGCTCGTGTAGGATCTGCTGGGCGATGATGGCTTGGCTGGGGGAGAATTCGAGGCCCCGGAGGAACCGCAGCGCCTCCTTCACAGACAGATCGGAAAGCTCCGCGATGTTGAGCCCGCCCACGGTCACCGCCAGGCTCTCGGGCTTCAGCCGTCGGCCGTGGCAGGCGGGGCAGGGGGTCCGGGACATGTAGCCCTCGATCTCGCCCTTGCTCCAGTCGCTGGTGCTCTCCCGATACCGGCGCTCCAGGTTGTTGACGATGCCCTCGAAGTCGGACAGGAACCGGCCGCCGGCGAACTCCTTCTCGTAGACCACCTCCATCTTGTCGGGGCAGCCGTAAAGGATGGCCTGCTGGACCTCCTGGGGCAGCTCGCCGAAGGGCGTGTCCATGGACACGGGCACCCCCAGCTGCTTCTCGAAATGGCGGCAGAGGGCGGAGAGGTACATGTGGGCGATGGTCCCGGCGCTGGAGCTGTTCCAGCCGGAGACGGAGATGGCGCCCTCGGAAAGGCTCAACCGCTTGTCCGGCACCACCAGCTCCGGGTCCACCCGAAAGAGCTCCCCGAGGCCCGTGCAGGTGGGGCAGGCGCCGTAGGGGTTGTTGAAGGAGAAGGCCCGGGGCTCCAGCTCCTCCAGGGAGATGCCGCAGTCCGGGCAGGCGTCTCCACGCCCGCCTTCACCACCAGCCGGTCGATGACCGCCTCGATGGTGTGCTTCTTCTGCTTGTCCAGGGCGGGGGTCTCGTCCAGATCGTAGACCTCCCCGTCCACCCGGGCGCGGACGTACCCCTCCTTGCGCAATCCCTCCAAGACCTTGGCGTGCTCGCCCTTCTTGCCCCGGATGCAGGGGGCCAAAAGCTGGATCTTCGTCCCGGCGGGCAGGGCCATGACCCGGTCCACCACCGTGTCGATGCTCTGCTTCTCGATGACGCGGCCGCACTTGGGGCAGTGGGGCGTGCCGCAGCGGGCGTAGAGGAGGCGGAGGTAGTCATAGATCTCCGTCACCGTGCCCACGGTGGACCGGGGGTTGTTGCTGGTGCTCTTCTGGTCGATGGAGATGGCGGGGGACAGGCCCTCGATGGCGTCCACGTCGGGTTTCTCCATCTGGCCGATGAACTGGCGGGCGTAGGAACTGAGGCTCTCCACGTATCGGCGCTGGCCCTCGGCGTAGATGGTGTCGAAGGCCAGGGAGCTCTTGCCGGAGCCCGACAGGCCCGTGAAGACGATGAGCTTGTCCCGGGGGATGGTGAGGTCGATATTCTTCAGATTGTGTTCCCGGGCGCCCCGGATGACGATATTGTCCATGGTGTACCTTTACAGTGTTTTCTTTGCCGCTTTTTCTCTTTAGACAAAGAGAAAAAGCGGCGGAAAAAGAGAAACTTAAGAAGAAAAAAGGGGAATCGGAGAAAAAATAACTTATCTTCTGAAAGTTCTTTGGGAGTGCACCCTTTCTTTCAAGAATGGGTGCGTGCTTTCAATAAATTCCTCTAAATAAGATTCGCTATGGCCTGCGCACTGATGCAGAGGCCACGGCCCTCGTCGTTCATGCCCTCGGTGGTGGTGGCCTTCAGGGACACCCGGTCCAGGGGGATGTTCAGATCGTCGGCGATGTTCTGCCGGGCCTGGGGGAAGAAGGGGGCCAGCTTGGGCCGCTGGGCGATCACCGTCACGTCCACATGGGTCACGGTGAGACCCTTCTCCCGGAGGCACCTCGCCACCTCCCTCAGCAGGACGCGGCTCGAAATGTTCTCGTACCGGGGATCCTTGTCCGGGAACAGGTGCCCGATGTCGCCGAGAGACGCCGCGCCCAGGAGCGCGTCCATGAGGGCGTGCAGGAGTACGTCCCCGTCGGAGTGGGCGATGAGCCCCTTCTCGAAGGGGATCTCCACCCCGCCCAGGATGAGTTTGCGGCCCTTGCCCAGCACGTGGGTATCGAAGCCCGTGCCCGTCCGCGGCAGGGCGACGAGGCTCCGGGCCCAGGCCCAGTCCGCCGGGGTGGTGAGCTTGCGGCCCCTGGGGTCCCCGGGCGTGAAGGTCACGGGGCCGATGAACCGGGCGTAGAGGGCGGCGTCGTCCGTGGCGATTTGGTCCCCGGCCTGCTCGTAGGCGGAGAGGATCTCCTCGAACCGGAACGCCTGGGGCGTCTGGGTGCAGACGAGGCTTGCCCTGTCGAGGGGCGCGCTGCCGTCCCTTTGGAACACGGAGTCCGTCATGGGCAGGGACGCCACGCCGCTGCCGTTTTTCCGGGCGCTTTGGACGGCGGTGTCGAAGGCTTCGGCGGTCTGGAAGCACCGGGCGGCGTCATGGATGGCCACCACGTCCCCCCATTGGCCGTGGCTGGCGCGCAGGGCGTTCAGGACCGACTGGCCCCGGGTGGCGCCGCCGTCGCAGAGGGTCACGGGGATGCCCAGGGGCACCCGTTCCACCGCGGCGCGGGCGTCGTCCGTGACGGCGATGATTAGCCGGTCGCAGCAGGCCATGAGCCGCATGCTGTACTCGATGGCGGTGCGGCCGCCCAGGGGCGCGGTGAGCTTGTTGAAGCCCATGCGCTGGCTGCTGCCGCCGCAGAGCAGGATGCCGATGACGCTCATGCTTCCGGCAGGACGGTGTAGAGCCCGTCCGCCTCCTCCTTGCGGACCACCTCGGGGGTGGCGTTCACCTTCACCAGCATGTGATGACCGCCCAGCAGGATGTCCAGGGTGTCCCCGGGCTTGACGTCGGAAGCGGGTTTCGCCACCTTGCCGTTGATGCTGATGCGGCCTGCACCGGCCGCCTCGTTGGCCACGGTCCGCCGCTTGATGATGCGGGAGACCTTCAGGAATTTGTCTAAGCGCATTTGGATTTCCTTTTTGCTTTATTCTTGCCGCTTTTTCTTTTCGGTGAAAAGAAAAAGCGGCGGAAAAAGAAAAGCTTAAGAAGATATGGAGGACAGGACCATGACCTGCTTATCTTCTTACAGTTCTTTTGGTCTCACCTTTTCTTTCAAGAAAAGGTGAGGAAGCTTTCAATACTTACCTCTAATCAATTTATCATACTACGAAAACGCTTTGGATACAATAGGAAGAAATGGTATAACGGAGGCGAAGGAATGATCACCTATTTCGTGTTGAAGGACGACGGGGGCAAAACGGCGGGCTGCGTGCGGCTGGAGAACGGCCGTGCCCGGAGCAACTGCCCCTGCACGCTGCTGTTGGAGGACGGGTCCACCCTGGCCCTCGGCGCCGACGAAACGGCTCTCCCCGCCGGGGCTCTGGGCGCGGCGGTGCTGCGGGGGGACGCCCTCATGGCCTGGGGCACGGCGCCGGGGGTGAAGCTCCCCAGCTCGGAGCTCCTCTACCGCCTGCGGCAGGGGAAGACCCCGGCCCCCGAGCCGGTACCAGAACCGGAGCCCATACAAGAACCGGCCCCCATACCGGTGGTGGAACCGGAACCAGAGCCAGAGCCCACGCCTGAGCCAGCGCCGGAGCCCACGCCTGAGCCAGAGGCGGAACCTGTGCCCATACCGAAACCCATGCCCGAGCCGGAGCCCGTACCCCAGCCGGAACCGACACCGGCAGTCGAACCGGCGCCGAGACCTGAGCTTCAGCAGGAGGTTGCGCCGGAACCGGCGGACAGCGCGGCGGCCGCGGCGGACTTCGGGCTCCTGGTCCGCCACGCGGGGGAGGTGTATGAAGACATCCTCCACCCGCCTCTGCCGGAGGCACCCCCGCCGGAGGACCCGCCCGCGGCGCCGCCCCAGGGCGACTGGTTCTCCGAGACGGAGGGGCTGCTGTCCAGGTTCCGGCGCAGATAAAAGATGTTGACAAAAAGACCGAGCCGATGCGCCCGGTCTTTTTTGTGTGCGCTGCCGTACAACTATGAACGAATTATCGGACGCGCGGGGGGGCGGTCTGGGGTATGCTGGGAGTGCCGGAAGGGAAAGGAGGAAGGCCAGTGAACAGGCGGATGGGTGCAAAGCGGATGGAGCAGGCCGTGGGGGCGTATTTTGCCCGATGCGACGGGACCAGGGAACGGGTCCCGCAAAAGGGCGGCGGATTCGCGGAGAGACAGATCCCCTACACCCTCTACGGCCTTAGCGCGGCGGTGTCCCTGTCCCCCCAGGAGGTCCTGGCGGCGGCCCATGGCCAGGGCGGCCCGGCGGGAAACGTGCTGCTGGGCGGGCTGGTCCGGATCGCGGCCTACATCCAGGAGAAGGCGCTGCTGGGGGAGCTCAGCGCCACCGTGGCCCAGGCGGCCATCAAGGAGCTGGGGCTCACGGAGGAACCGGCGGAGGCGGCCATGGAGCCTCTGCAGGTGGTCCTGGACCCGGAGGCGGAGGTCTACAGCCGATGAAGACCCTGCGTCTCACGGGTACGCCCAACCCCAAGCAGCAGGCCTTCTTCCTCTCCACGGCCCCCCACACCGCCTACGGCGGGGCCCGGGGCGGGGGCAAGAGCTGGGCCATGCGCCGGAAGCTGGTGCTGCTGGCCTTCCGATACCCGGGCCTCCAGGAGCTGCTCCTGCGGCGGACGCTGCCGGAGCTCCAGGAGAACCATGTGCGGCCCCTGATGGCGGAGCTTTCCGGGGCGGTGAAGTACCACCAGACCCAGCGCTGCTTTCTGTTCCCCAACGGGTCCAGGATCAAGCTGGGCTACTGCGACCAGGAGAAGGACGTGTACCAGTACCAGGGGCAGGAATACGACGTGATCGGCATGGAGGAGGCA
>CACWJZ010000077.1 GCA_902761365.1 uncultured Eubacteriales bacterium
CCTCGTTCACGAGGCCGGCGGCCTCTGCTACTACGACGGCGCCAACCTGAACGCGGTCATGGGCGTGGTCCGGCCCGGGGACATGGGCTTCGACTGCGTACACCTGAACCTGCACAAGACCTTTGCCACCCCTCACGGCGGCGGCGGTCCCGGCGCGGGCGCGGTGGGCTGCAAGGATTTCCTGGCCCCGTTCCTGCCCCATTCCGCCCTCATGGAGGAGCCGGGGCACATCCAGGTCCGGGGCTTCAGGGGCAACTTCCTGGTGGTGGTCCGGGCCCTGGCGTACCTGCTGACCCTGGGTCGGGAGGGCGTGCCCGAGGCGGCTCAGAACGCGGTCCTCAACGCCAACTACCTGATGCACCGCATCAAGGGCACCTTCACCCCCGCCTTCGATCGGATCTGCATGCACGAGTTCGTGCTGGGCCTTTCCGAGTTCAAAAAGACCACGGGCGTGTCCGCCCTCGACGTGGCCAAGTCCCTCATCGATTACGGCATGCATCCGCCTACGATGTACTTCCCCCTCATCGTCCACGAGGCCCTCATGCTGGAGCCCACCGAGACGGAGAGCAAGGAGACCTTGGACTGGCCGGCGTTCATGCACGCCGCGCCTCACAACGCCCAGATCGGTCGGCCCGATGAAGTGAAGGCGGCTCGGAACCCCATCGTCCGCTATACCAAGGCATGATCGAGAGACTGGCCACCTATGAAAGCGGGTCCTTCGACCCCTTCCGTAACCTGGCTGTGGAGCAGCACCTGCTGGAGACCGTGGGCAGCGGGTGCTGCCTTTTGTACCTGTGGCAGAACCGGAACACGGTGGTCATCGGCCGGAACCAGAACCCCTGGGCCGAGTGCCGGGTGTCCCTGCTGGAAAGCGAGGGCGGGCATCTGGCCCGAAGGCTCTCCGGGGGCGGGGCCGTGTACCACGATCTGGGGAATTTGAACTTCACCTTCCTGGTCCCCACGGCGGACTACGATTTAGGCAAGCAGCAGCGGGTGCTGCTGGAAGCCTGCCGGAGCTTCGGCATCCCGGCAGAGCTCTCCGGTCGGAACGACCTCACCGCCGACGGCCGCAAGTTTTCCGGCAACGCTTTCTACCACAACGGGCCCCGATCCTATCACCACGGGACGCTCCTGGTGGACGTGGACGGGGAGAAGCTCACCCGGTATCTCACCCCCTCCAAGGCCAAGCTGGCATCGAAGGGCGTGCCCTCGGTCCGCTCCCGGGTGGTGAACCTGGTGGAGCTGTGCCCGGGCATCACCGTGGACGGGCTGAAGCGGGCCCTGGTCGCCGCCTTCGAGGCGGTCTACGGGCTCACCAGCGCGCCCTGGACCTGCACCGAGGCGGATGAACGGCGGGTGGACGAGCTTCGCGAACACTATGCCAGCTGGGCCTGGCGCTATGGCCAAAAGCTGCCCTTCACCTGCCGCGCTGAGGGGCGCTTTGCCTGGGGCGGCGTGGAGCTGCAGCTCGCCGTCAACGAGGGCGTGATCCAGCGGGCGGCGGTCTATTCCGACGACATGGACTTCACCTTTCCGCCCGCCCTGGAAGCGGCGCTGGTGGGCTGCCGATTCGACTCGGACGCCCTGTCACTCGCCGTCCAAAGGGTCCCCCACGGGGCGGACATCCTCGCGCTTTTGAAGCAGGAAGGTTGAAACCACGGGAGGGGCAAGCCCCTTCCCTGCGGTGACGCCGCACCATATGGGTTGTAGGGGACGGGCTTGCCCGTCCCGCGCATGCGCGAAACTCAGGATTTTTTGATATAGGAGATATAGCTATGTTCGATTTTGATCTCATCGTGATCGGCGCGGGCCCCGGGGGCTACGAGGCCGCCCTCCACGCCGCCAAACTGGGTCTCAAGACCGCGGTGGTGGAGCGCCGGGAGGTGGGCGGCACCTGCCTCAATCGGGGCTGCATCCCCACCAAGGCCCTGCTGCACGCCTCCACCGTCTATGAGGAGGCGAAGCACGGCGCTGAGCTGGGCGTCGCCGCCGAGAACCTTTCCTATGACCTCAATGCCATGTTCGCCTACAAGCAGCAGGTGGTGGAGAAGCTCCGGGGCGGCATCGAAGGGCTCTTCAAGGCCGCCAAGGTGACCCTTATCCGGGGCACCGGCACCCTGACCGCACCCAACACCGTCACGGTGGCCGGCGAAAACGAGGGCGTCTACACCGCTCAGAACATCCTGCTGGCCACGGGCTCCGTGCCCGCCCGGCCGCCCATTCCGGGCCTCGGTCTCCCCGGCGTTATGACCTCCGACGAGCTGCTGAACGGCGAGGGCGGCGACTTTAGCTCCCTGGTCATCATCGGCGGCGGCGTCATCGGCATGGAGTTCGCCACCTTCTACAACGACCTGGGCGTGGCGGTGACCGTGGTGGAGGGCCTCGACCGGCTCCTCCCCAACATGGATCGGGAGCTGGGGCAGAACCTGGCTATGATCATGAAGAAGCGGGGCGTGCAGGTGTTCACCGGGGCCATGGTGAAGGATCTGGAACAGACCGATGCGGGCCTGCAGGTGAACTTTGAGACCCGTGGCAAGCTCCAGTCCGTCACCGGTGAGCGGGTCCTCTGCGCCATCGGCCGCAGCCCCTACACGGCGGGCCTGTTCGCCGAGGGCATGGCCCCCGAGATGGACCGGCGGCGCATCCGGGTCAACGAGCGGTTCGAGACCAGCCTCCCCGGGGTCTACGCCATCGGCGACGTATCGTCCCCCGTGCAGCTTGCTCACGTGGCCACGGTCCAGGGCATCTATGCGGTCGATGAGATCGCCGGCAGACCCAACGGCATGGACCTTTCCCTGGTGCCCGGGTGCGTGTACGTGCGGCCCGAGATCGCCGCGGTGGGCCTCACCGAGGCCGACGCCAAGGCCCAGAGCATCCCCGTAAAGACCGCCAAGGCCCTCATGTCCGCCAACGGCCGCACCGTGATCCTGAACGGCGACCGCGGCTTCATGAAGCTGGTGGCCCACGCCGAGACCCACAAACTCCTGGGCGCCCAGCTCATGTGCACCAACGCCTCCGACATGATCTCCCAGCTCTCCGAGGCCATCGCGGACGGCCTCACCCCCAACGACCTCCTCCGGGCCATGCGCCCCCATCCCACCTTCGAGGAGGCCCTGACGGCGGCGCTGGAGGACCTGGAAGCGAAGTTAGGATAAAAAACAACGCACACCCCTTTCTTTGTAGAAAGGGTGCGTGCCCAAAGGACCGTATTGGGGAAGCATGGCCGAGCTGTGCTTCCCTTTATGTTTCCCTTATTCTCTTTGCGAAAAAACGACACGGGAAACGCTCGTCATTCCATCGCATATGTCCGCAAATACCGGGCCGGGTCGGCGCCGCTCTCCATATACCGGATCAGGATCCGGGCGCAGGCCAGGCTGTCGCTGTCGGCCCGATGGTGGTCGAGCTCGATGCCATAGTAGGCGCACAGATCGTTCAGCCGGTGGCTGACCCCCGGCAGGAGCCGCCGCCCCATGCGCACGGTGCACAGGCCCTTCACCTGGGGCTGCCATGGGATGCCGTAGCCCCGCAGGCACTTCTTCAGCACGCTCATGTCGAAGGCGGCGTTGTGGGCTACCAGCACGCCGGAGGACATCAGGGGCTCGATCCGAGGCCACAGCGCGTCGAAGGTGGGCGCGCCCAGGACCGCCTCACTGTCGATGCCCGTGAGCTGCGTGTTGAACCAGTCGAAGGGCTGCTCCGGGTCCACCAGGGAGAAGAAGCTGTCCCTGATCCGCCCGTCCTCCACCACGGCGATACCGATGGCGCTCATGCGGTTGTTGTACCGGTTCGGCGTCTCCACGTCGAAAGCGATATAGCGGGCCACGGTCTCTCCCCCTTTCCTCCAGGTTGGGTACAGTATAGCGGTTTTTTTCGGGAGGGGCAAGCCCCTCCCCTACGGACCCATGCCCGCAGGGCAAATCATGCACCGCCAGGTGCAAATCATGACTCCTTGGGTCAAATCATGCCGAAGGCAAATCATTGTACACGGGCGATTCGTGAATCGCCCCAACGGGAGGGACGCGAGGGTTGCGTCGTGAGGCCGCAGGGACCGCGGCTTGCAGCAAGATTTCGATTGCTCGGCTCGCTCCCCGCCGAAAAAGCGGCAAAAGAAAAATTGAAAGAGAAGCCCATATGCGCTATACTGTACGTAAGATAAAGAAGGGAGTACGCTGTATGTTCAAGCATGTGTTGTTGTTCAAGTTCATCGACCCGGAGGTGTGCGCGCCCGTGGTGGGGCAAAAGCTGTTGGCCCTGAAGCAGACCGTGCCGGAGATCGTGGAGATCGAGTACGGTCTGGACGAGCTGCACAAGGACCGGAGCTATGACGCGGCCCTGATCGTCACCTTTAAGGACAAGGAGGGGTATCTCGCCTACGACAAGGCCCCCAGCCACAACGAAGCGAGGGTGTACATCCACCAGCACGTCCAGGAATCCCACACGGTAGATTACGAGTATTAAGCTATTGAAAAACTCTGTTTTTCAATAGCTTAGGCTCCGCCTTCGCTTCGCTTCCAGGTCCCGCCTATAAACCTGCGGTTTACCGGGCGGCGGTCCCTGCAAGGTGTCAAACGCACCGCGCATGTCGCTGCGTTTGACATATTTTCAGCCTGCCGTTCTTAAAGGAAAGGGTAGTATACATTGTTCAAAGTCGTTTCCCCCTTCACCCCCCAGGGCGATCAGCCGGAGGCCATCGAGAAGCTCAGCGCGGGCGTCCTGCGGGGCGACAAGCTTCAGGTGCTGCTGGGCGTCACAGGCTCCGGCAAGACCTACACCATGGCCAAGGTCATCGAAAAGGTCCAGAAGCCCACGCTGGTGCTGGCCCACAACAAGACCCTGGCGGCCCAGCTCTGCTCCGAGCTCAAGGGGTTCTTCCCCGACTCGGCGGTGGAG
>CACWJZ010000078.1 GCA_902761365.1 uncultured Eubacteriales bacterium
GGAGGGCATCTTCATGGGCGTGGGGTACTCCACGCCCACCACCATGCCGGGGCTTTCTCCGTTCCGTATGGTGAACAGGGCCCCGTCCCAGGGCTCGAAGGGCAGGGGAGACCCGTCGTCGGGCAGGCTGAGGTACTTTTGCCGCAGCATCTCGATCCGATCCTTTCGGCTCTGCAGGTAAGCCGCCCAGGTCTCCTCGCTTTCCTCCGGGTCCTCCAAAAATTCCTTCTTTTCCTCCGCCGTAGGCTCCTGCAGGAGCCACTCGATCTCCTTGACCACGGCCTCTCTGGTGGGCCGGTATTCATACTTGTATACAGTCTCGCTGCCGAACAGGCGCTTGTAAAGCGTTAGCCGTTCCTCGTTGGTGAACGCTCGCCGCTGGACCCGCACCAGGGGAAAGGTCCCCTCCGTCAGCACCCGGATGGGCACGTCCGCCTGTACGTGGACCTGCCGCGCCTCCGTCAGAAAATCGCATTGGAACCGCTCCGGCATCAGCTCCTTCACCGGCACAGGGCTGGGAGCGGGTTCACCCGCCTTCGCCTCAGCTTGCTGCCCCTGTTCCGCCTCCTTCACGGCCTCGATCAGCAGGTTGGTGTTCTTCTGCTTCACCGCGTCCATCTCCGGCGTGGGCTGGCAGCCGGCGCATAAAAGCAAAAATGAAAGAATAATAATACATATATTCCGCATATATACACTCCTTTCTCATGCGCCGTCAGGCGCAAATCATGACCTTCTGGGTCAAATCGTTTTTTGCTCCCTTCTCCCGCTTGTCATCCTGACCGAGGGAACGCATGTGACCGAGTGGAAGGATCTCTGAACACTTTTGGTCTGAACGAGCTGCTTTTTCCGCTGTATACGCTTTTGCGCTCAGAGATCCTTCGACTCCGCTGCGCTTCGCTCAGAATGACAAGGGGAGGAATAGCCGGGCGACGAATGAATTGGCTTAGCCATGAATCGACGCTGCGCGTCATTATACTCAATACCCTTTCCTGGGGTCGATCAAGGTCCCGTCCACGGCGTTCAGGGTGAGAAAGGGCAACGTGGGGTCATACGCATGGTTGAAGCTGTCCCCCGGGCGGGTGCACAGGATGGACCCAAAGAAGCTCCACACGGGCACCAGCAGGCCGCCGTCGATGTTGTCCGGCTGGATGACCCGTTCCAGCGACAGCTCGATCCTGTCCACCTGGACCTCCATGGACCGGATGTCACCCCAGCCGGGGTCGGCCATCATGCCCTCGTACTTCACCCGGACCATCTGGTCGAACCGCTCCATAACCGCGTCGAAGGGGAGCAGATGGGCGTCCTCCACCAGGGTCTTTCCCAGCACCAGGGGGCCGCCGTACTCAAAGCTGTACAGGTCGTCATCATGGAACGTCATGCTCAGGGTCTCATAGGTCCAGGCTGGCCGGGGCTCTGCCTCGTCCCCAGAGCTGGAATAGTTGGCGGGCCGGATCACGGGGATGCCGTTCACCGTCCGCACGAAGGATAGGCTGTACAGGCTGCAGGGCACGCCGATCAGCCCGTCCGCCTCCTCTGGAGCGTGGGTCAGCCGCACGTCCTTCACGGAAAAGTCCGTGAGCCCCAGCCGCTCCACCAGGGCCTCGGCCTGCGCCTGGGCTACCCGAGGCGTGACGGAAAGGCCGGACCCGGCGGGCACCGTGTCCCTGTCCTCGATGGCGTCGGACTGATAGAAGGCATGGATGGCGTTCTCCGGCAAAGCGGCGTCGTTGTAGAACAGGACCACGGCCTCTTTGCTGTCGACGTTGCGCTTCTCGTGGGCGCCTTGGGCATTGGTCCGGACCTGAAAGATCTGCTTTCGATCCGCACTCTGCACGATGAATGCCCCGGCGGTCTGGGTGTCATACTTGGCGGGCTCCCGCCAGGTGAGCTGCACCTGGGTGGCCGGTGTCCCCGGTTCGTCCCGGGCGGTGAGGTATCGCTGCTTCAGCTTATCCAGCTCGCTCTTCCAGTGTTTGATCTCGTCCTTTTTCTTGCTGGCCGGGCCGTCGAAGCCGGGAAGCCCGTCATCGATGAACTGCTGCATCTCGGCGATCTCCTTCTCTAGGGCGGCCTTTGTCTCAAGCTCCTCCGCTGTATAGAGGGCGTACCCCTCCGTGAGCACGTCGAAGAAGGGCTGGGCGCTCGCTTCGTCAAAGTCCCCCGGACGCACCTCCGCGATGGGGAAAGGCCCCTCAGGCCGGACGATCTCGGCGTCCACAGTCACGTGAAAGGCCTCCGTTTTTCCGTAGAAATCCCACAAGAACCGGTCCCCGGAGGCTGCCTCCGGTCCGGTGGTGACCTCCGCCTTTGGCACCATCGTCACTTGCACGGCTGCAGGGCTCGCCTGGGCCTTTTCCAGCAGGGCCTTGAAGTCCTTGGGGGGCACCGTCTCCATCTCCGGCGTGGGCTGGCAGCCGCCCAGCAGGAGCAGGCACACCAAAAAGAAAGCTGTGATCCGTTTCATCTTAAGACCTCCCTTCCTGTATAGAGCGTAGCAGGCAGATTCGTCCAAAACGTCACAAAGATGTAATGGAATTGTAATGTAGTTGTAAAATCCGGCAGCCGTTCTCCGCTGCCCGGCGATGGGGGAGCGGCGTTGCCGTAAAGGTTTACGTAAACCGGGAACGGCGGGAAGACGAGCCGGGGAAGGACAGGGAAGCATATGCGCGTTTTCTGTATATAGTTGCAGCAAGCTCCTTCGTTCAGGGGGATTCTATATTTAATAAGTAAGAATATATTGACAATCGGGAAGGGAAAGTTGTATAATCAACCCAAGGTACGCAAACGTTTACGAAAACAGAAAACAGAGCGGGAGGAACGCGCATGATCAAGGCTGTTATGTTCGATATGGGTGGCACGCTGGAGGACCTGTATTCCGACGAGAAGAACGATCGGGCCACCGCGTATGCCCTGTACGACATCCTGCAGAAGCACCATCTGGAGGTCCCCTATGAAGCTGAGCCCCTGTGGGCCAAGGTGGGCGCCGGCATCCAGGCCTACAAGAAGGATTCCGAGCGCACCCTCATGGAGCTCAAACCGGAGCAGATCTGGTGTGACTGGGGCTTCAAGGACGTTCCCGTGGACAGGGAAAAGCTGGCCGAGATCAGCGAGGAGATCGCCCATATGTGGGAGACCACCTTCTACGATCGTTCCCTTCGGGAGCACGCCGCCGAGATGCTCAGGGGCCTCAAGGAGGACCTGGGCCTTCACGTGGCGGTGGTCAGCAACACCGGGAGCCTCTTCCAGGTGTTCTCCACCCTGGAGAAGTACGGCGTGCGCCAGTATTTCGACGAGATCACCCTGTCCTCCATCGTGGGCTACCGCAAGCCCCATCCCAACATCTTCCGCATCGCCTGCGCCCAGGCCGATCTGGACCCCGCGGAGTGCGCCTTCGTGGGCGACACCCTCTCCCGGGACGTGGTGGGGCCCCGCCGCATGGGCTTCGGCCGCGTGTTCAAGATCAATTCCTTCCTGACGCCGCAAAAGGACCTGGGCAAGTACGACGTGGCGCCGGACTACCAGGTCACCGACATCTACGATGTCTACACCATCCTGAAACAGGAGCTGGCAAAAGCATAAACTCGTTTCCCGCCCGTTGCTATTATCCCGCATGGAGGTTGTGAAGATGGCAAAGAAAGGATGGAGCCGTCCCCCGATGAGCCGGGAGCGGTTCAGGAACCAGTTCAGGAGCTTGATCGGCAACCCGTTCAACGTGATCGTGTTGATCACGCTGCTGTTGCTGTTCACGCTCATCGTGATCCCGCTGCTCGTCATGGTGCAGAACACCTTCGTGGTGGCCAAGGCCGAGGTCATGCGCCGGACCATTCCCGGGGCCAAGATCGGCGACTATACCCTGTGGTATTGGAAGTACCTGCTGGCCAGCCCCCTCACCAAGACGATCCTGTGGGTGCCCCTTCGGAACTCCCTGATCATCGGTGCCTTCGTCACGGTCATCTCCGTGCCCCTGGGAGCGCTGATGGCCTGGCTCATGGTCCGCACGGACATTCCCGGCAAGGGCCTTTTGTCCGCCCTGATCCTGATCCCCTATATGATCCCCTCCTGGTGCAAGGCCCTGTCCTGGATGACCATCTTCCGCAACCCCAGCATGGGCGGCTACGGGGTGCTGTACAGCCTGGGCATCCCGGTG
>CACWJZ010000079.1 GCA_902761365.1 uncultured Eubacteriales bacterium
CTGCGGTCCCGACTGCAAGGCCGGCTGCGACTGCGGCAAGTACCTGGAGATCTGGAACAACGTGTTCATGGAATATAATAAGGTAGGCGAAGGGAAGTTTGAGCCCCTCGCGCAAAAGAATGTGGACACGGGCATGGGCCTCGATCGGACCATCGCCACCCTCCAGGGCGTGGAGAGCGTGTTCGACACCGACGCCTTCTCCGGGATCATCGAGCTCATCGGAAAGCTGTCCCACCATTCCTATAAGGAAAGCGACGCCACCATCAAGGCCTTCCGCATCATCGCGGACCATATCCGCTGCGCCACCTTCATTTTGGGCGACCAGCGGGGCGTGACCCCCTCCAATGTGGACCAGGGCTATATCCTTCGCCGGCTCATCCGGCGGAGCATCCGCTACGCCATGCAGCTCAACATCCCCCGGTACGGCCTGGTGGAGGTGGCCGCCGCCATCATCGACCAGTACGGCGACGTGTACCCCGAGCTGGAGGAGAACCGGGAGAAGGTGCTCTCCGAGCTGAAGCGGGAGGAGAACCGGTTCGCCGATACCCTGAAGAAGGGCATCAAGGAGTTCAACAAGACCGCCGCCAACGCTCAGAACGGCGCCATCGACGGCGTCTCCGCCTTCCACCTGTACGACACCTACGGCTTCCCCATCGAGCTCACCATGGAGCTTGCCCAGGAGAAGGGCATCACTGTGGACGTGGACGGCTTCCACGCCGCCTTCGCGGAGCACCAAAAGAAGAGCCAGGCTGGCGCGACCCAGCGCTTCAAGAGCGGCCTTGCGGACCATCAGGAGGCCACCACCGCCCTGCACTCCGCCACGCACCTGCTGCACAAGGCCTTGCGGGTGGTGCTCAATGACGACACCATCTCCCAGAAGGGCAGCAACATCACCGCCGAGCGGCTCCGCTTCGACTTCAGCTTCCCCCGGAAGCTGACGCCCGAAGAGCTCAAGGCCGTAGAGGATCTGGTGAACGAGCAGATCCAGCGGCACATGCCCATCACCTGCGAGGAGATGACCGTGGCCGAGGCCAAGGCCCAGGGCGCCATTGGCCTGTTCGAGAGCAAATACGGCGAGCGGGTCAAGGTCTACACCATGGGCGACTTCAGCAAGGAGATCTGCGGCGGTCCCCACGCCGAGAACACCGGCGACCTCGGGCACTTCGTCATCAAGAAGGAGGAGGCTTCCTCCTCCGGCGTGCGCCGCATCAAGGCCATTTTGGAGAAGTAAGTCGGCCCCATGACGGATTGGCTCACATACGAATGGGAATTTAAGGGGGAGCGGGCCACCTTCCGGGTGGATATGCAGTATTGGGAGCTGCTCCCCGTGCTCTCCTATTCCCAGCTGATCTACGTATGCGTAGCCCCCAAGGACTCCCTGGCCAAGGGCTTCAACAAGGTGGAGCAGTACCGGTTCCGCACCCTCCGCCACCGGCTCATCGACGAGCTGGAGGGCCGGGCCATCCACGTGGGGAGCATGTACACCGACACCCTGCGGGCCCTCTACTTCTACGCCGCCGAACCGGATGTGATCCAGCAGGCCTCCGCCATCTGTCGGGAGTACGGGATGCTGGCCATCACCTGCGCCCACGCCTCCGAGCTCCATTTCACCACCTACTACCGGTTCCTGTACCCGGACGACGCCAAGCTCCAGTCCGTGGAGAACGCGGCCTACATTGAGGCCATGCGCAAGCGCGGCGGCGATCTGGACACCGTGCGGCGGGTGAATCTGACGCTGGGCTTCTTTACCGTGGAGGACCGGAGCGCCTTTTTGAAGGAGGTCCCAAAGCTGGGCTTCACCACCTCGGGCACCGCCTGGGAGGCCGAGAGCACCCACCCCGCCACCTGCGTCATCACCGGGTTCACCCCCCTTCTGCTCCCCAAGCTGAACCGCTTCACCGCCCGGGCCATCAGCGCCGCCGCCCCCCTGGAAGGCATGCTGACGGACATCGACGCGGAGTTTGTGAGCAGGGTGTAAAACAGCCAAAACGAAAAGGACCGTCGCGCGTGCGGCGGTCTTTTTGTATGAATGATTATTGCAGGCAGCTTTCAATGAAGGCTTGGGTCAGGGCCTGGTACCGGGGCGTGTCCTCCAGATAGCTGAGGCCGTGGCCGGCGTTGGGGATGGTGAAGCGGCGGACCAGGGCCGGGTTGGCGGCGGCCATGGGCTCGGACATATAGGCGGGGACGAACCGGTCATCGGCGCCGTGGATGATTTGGATGGGAACGGCGGCGCGCTTCACCGCCTCATGGCAGCAGACCTGGCCAAAGCGGAGGCCATGGCCGAAGAGGAAGGCGCCCACCTGCAGGAAGGGCCACATGAGTTTGCCGGGCAGGTGCATGTTGTCCGCGGTCAGGGTGATGATGTCCCGGGGCACGTCGTAGGGGCAGTCGGCCAGAATGCCCTTCACCGCTTTGGGCAGGGGCAGGGCCGAGGCCATGAGGACCGTGGCGGCGCCCATACTGATGCCGTGGAGGAAAAGGGGCGTGCCGGGAAAACGCTCCGCGCAGTACTGGGCCCACAGGAGCACGTCCTCCCGCTCCCGAATGCCGAAGGTCATGGTGTGGCCCTGGCTGTCGCCCTGGGCCCGCTGATGGATCAGGAGCACCCCGTCACCGCGGCCCAGAAGGGTCTGGGCCCCACCGCAGAAGTCCCGGACGCCCAGACCCCGGTAGCCATGGCAGCAGATGTGGACAGGGTGGCCGTCCTGGCCTGCGTACCAGTCCCCTGCCAGGCGCAGGCCGTCCTTCGATCGGATGTACACCCGCTCCGCCGGCAGGGCTACGAGCTCGTCGATAAGGCGGTGCATCTCTTCGTGCCGGGGCCGGTACTGCGGGCTGTCGGGCACGTGGTGGGGTTCGTTCTGCAGGCCCATGGGCGCATAGAGCACGAAGCGATAGACGCCGTAGCTGACGATGAGCAGCAACAGCAGCAGGACAAGCAGGATGACGAGCGCGACCATGGGTGACCTCCCCGTTTCGTATTGATATAAGTATACTGCGTTTGCCCCCGTCGCGCAAGGAAAAGCCGCGGGGTGGCTCATGCCCCGCGGCTTTTTATCCTTATTTCATTTGTTCCTGGACCGCGTGGAAGCTGCCCACCGCCGCCATGGCCACCAGGATGCCGTTGACGAAGCAGAGCAGGATGTCCTCCGCCTGAACATGGTCCGCGGTGAACACCACCGCCGCAACCAGCAGCACGAGGGCGACCAGATACGCCCAGAGCCGGGTGGGTATGCGGCGGATGCCGGGCAGGTCCTTGGTGAATTCGGTGATGATGAGCACGGCCATCACCGCGCCGCCGTAGGTGATGAGATCACCCCAGGTAAAGAATTGTTCAGTCATGTTTCGCGTCCTCCTCCGCTTTGTAGAGCAAGTGTTTGAGCTCCTCCTTCAGTCCGTTCAGATCGCCGTTGCCGCCCAGCAGATCGTGATAGATGTAGTGGCCCCGGTTCCAGCGGCGCAGCTCGTCGTAGGTGACGTACCCGCGGCCCAGATACGTCAGCGCCTGCTGCTCCAGTCGATCCTGCAGCAGATACCGGAGCCCCTGGCTTTCGCCGGTCTCGGTGCGCCGCTGCTCGGCCCGCCAGCTCACGAGCCCCGTGACCAGGGCCGTGGCCGCGCCGCTGCCGATGAGGGCGCACAGGATGGTGATGAACCCGTCCATTTCTTCCCTTCCCCCTGCCTGTGTGGGGCAGGGGCTTCGCTCCTCCTTTTTCCGTATTTCTGACCCCGGCTACAGCATACTGCGGGACGAGCCCGGGCGCGTCCGATAATTTATTCATAAATATTGTTGCAAAGATGCTCAGAATGAGATATGATGCCAGAACATGATGTGGCAAAGATTCAAGAACAAATTCATAGGGGATCGGGCGTTCTATAAGCTGGTGCTGACCATCGCCCTGCCGGTGATGATCCAAAACGGCATCTCCAGCTTCGTGAACATGCTGGACAACCTGATGGTGGGCGGCATCGGCACGGAGCAGATGTCCGGCGTGGCCATCTGCAACCAGCTGATCTTCGTGTTCAACCTGTGCGTGTTCGGGGGCCTC
>CACWJZ010000080.1 GCA_902761365.1 uncultured Eubacteriales bacterium
ACCGCGCTGTGGGCGAGCATAATGGCGATGTCCGCGGTGGGCTGCGGCGGCGCGTTGTGGGTCGCCTCCCGCAAGAAAAAGAAGGAAACGGAACAATAAGACCTGAATAACGAATGCGGTGCTCACCAGCACCGCATTCGTTTTATATCGCCAAAAAGCGTGCCTGCGGAACAGACAATCCCGATACATGCCGACCTTCCCTACCGGCTGAGGGGGCAGTGTCCGATGAAGGCGCAAATGGACGATCATCCATGCGTGCGTCCCCGCGGGCGCTTCAAAACGGGCTTCTTTTTCAAACCCGTTTGTGATACAATATATATGCAGTTTCCGGTCGGATGAAGGGGGACAGCCGCGCAAAAGGATGTGTCACGATCGTCCTCCGCATAGCGACAATGCGCTTCGTATGGTCCGAGGACGGGCAGAGGTATCTGAGAGCAGAGGTTTTTTATGGGATGGCTGGTGTTGGGCTTGTTTTGCGGCGGGCTGGTGGCCTGCCTGCTGCTGAACGTGTCCATCCTCTACGCCCTGGGGGCGGGGCTGGGGCTGTTTTTGCTCTATGGCCGCCGGAAGGGCTTCCCCTGGGCTGAGCTCGTGCGGATGGCCCTGGACGGGGTGAAAACGGTGAAGAACATCCTCATCACCTTTCTGCTCATCGGCGTGCTCACGGCCCTGTGGCGCGCGGCGGGGACCATCCCCGTCATCGTCTGCTGGGCGGCGCGGCTCATCCGGCCCGGCGTGTTCCTGCTCATGGCCTTCCTGCTGAACGCGGGCGTGTCCGTGCTCACGGGCACCTCCTTCGGCACGGCGGCCACCATGGGCGTCATCTGCGCCACCATGGGCGGGGTCATGGGCGTGCCCGTCATCCTGACCGGCGGGGCGGTGCTCTCGGGCGTGTTCTTCGGCGACCGCTGCTCGCCCGTGTCCACCAGCGCCCTGCTGGTGGCGGAGCTGACCGGGACCAGCATCTTCGACAACATCAAGCGCATGCTCAAGACGGCCCTGGTGCCGTTTTTGGTTTCCTGCGCCGTGTACTTTCTTCTGGGCCTGCTCTCGCCCCACGGGGAGGGGACCATGGATCTCACCGCCCTGTTCGCCCGGGAGTTCCGCCTGAGCCCCTGGGCGGCGGTCCCGGCGGCGGTGATCCTGATCCTGTCGCTGTTGCGGGTGAACGTGAAGCTGGCCATGGGGGCCAGCATCCTCGCCGCGGTGCCCCTGTGCCTGTGGCTGCAGGGGCGGGCGCCCCTGGCGCTGCTGCAGACGGCGCTGACGGGGTTCGTGGCGGCGGACGCGGACGTGGCGGCCATGCTGAACGGCGGCGGCGTCACCTCCATGCTGCGGGTGGCGGCCATCGTGTGCCTGAGCTCGTCCTACTCGGTCCTGTTCCGGAAAACGGGGCTGCTGGACCGGGTCCGTCAGGCCATCGGCCGGCTGGCGGGCCGGACCTCGCCATTCTTCGCCATGCTCCTGACCTCCACCCTGGCGGGCATGGTGGCCTGCAACCAGAGCTTGACCATCCTGCTGGTCCACCAGCTGTGCCGGTCCCTCCGCCCGGACCCCTCGGATCTGGCTCTGGACCTGGAGGACACGGCCGTTGTGGTGGCGCCCCTCGTCCCCTGGTCCATCGCCGGGGCCGTGCCCCTCTCCGCCGTGGGTGCCCCGGGCGTCAGCGTGCTCCTGGCCTGCTATCTGTACCTGTTGCCGGTGTGGCGGCTCTGCTGCACACGACAGAGGAAATAATAAAACTTGCTGCTTTTCTTGTAAGAAAAGCAGCACAAAAGAACTTTATTTTGGATATACGGCTTGTATGCCTTTGCCTGGTATCCAGATCGAGTTTTCTTTTTCCGCCGCTTTTTCTTTTGTATAAAAGAAAAAGCGGCAAAATGCTATCTGTTCAAGCCCAAATTCTTTAACGACATAATGACGCTCTCGTGCCCTGCCGTCCTCAGCAGGCTTGCGATAGCCTCCCCGCGGGCGAAGAGGGCGCCGTCGTCGGCCTGGTTCAGCACGTAGAGGGGGTCGTAGCGGCTGTAGCCAAACAGGAGCAGGGCGGCGAGGTCCGATTCGGTCAGGGGGCCGTCGGGAAGGACGCCCTTTTGGAGGGCCAGCTCCGCCCGGTGGCAGACCTCCCGGAGGGGCCGGTCCAGGGCGCTGAGCCCGGCCAGGACCAGCACCCGGTCCGTGTACTGAGGGATCACCGGCTCCCACACCGCCGGCCACTTCACCGGGTGGCAGGCGGCGCCGTCGGCCTCCACCACGATCCGGTCCGCAGCCTCACGCAGGATGGCCCACATCTCGTCCGAGGGGCCTTTCAGCTTCCGGCCGGCTTCCTGCCCGGCCACGGGCGTGAACCCCGCCCGCCAGATGGACAGGAGCTCTCCCTCGTCGGGCCGGTCCCACAGGACGCAGCCGCCGGGCAGCTCCGCCTGGATATGGGTGGAGGTGGTCAAGGCCACCTTCTCCTTTTTCACGGCCCATTCCCGGCCCAGGGCGTACAGGAGCGATGTCTTCCCCCCCGCCCCGCACAGGGCGATGAGGCGGGCGTTTTGGAGCGATAGTTGTTCGATCAGGGGCATAGTCTATTATGCCGCTTTTTCTCTTTATACAAAGAGAAAAAGCGGCGGAAAAAGAGAAACTCATTTGGGATACTGAGGACAGGCAGGCAAGCCATACGCCTCAGTAAAGTTCTTTTTGTTCTTTTTCTTACAAGAAAAAGAATACTGGCTTTCAATCAATACCTATCACTTCACGATGTCGTCGTCGGTGAAGGGGTCGCCGCACTCGGGGCAGAACTTGGGCGGGTTGGCGGGGTCAGCCGGCTCCCAGCCGCACTTGTCGCACTTGTAGAGAGGCGCGTCGGCAGGCTTCTTCTCGCCGCACTCCTGGCAGAACTTGCCCTTGTTCACGGTGCCGCACTTGGGGCAGGTCCAGCCCTTCTTCTCCTCGGGCTTCTTCTCGCCGCACTCAGCGCAGAAGTTGCCGGTGTTGCCGGTCTTGCCGCACTTGGGGCAGGTCCAGCCGGCGGGCGCCGCGGGGGCCGCCGGCTGGGTGGGGGGCTGATACATATGCAGGCCGCCGAAGCCGCCGCCCTGGCCGCCGGTCAGGTTATTGGCCATGTTGCCGGCCATGTTCATGCCCATGAAGCCCATCATGGCGCCGTTCTCGTTGCTGGCCGCGTTCTGCATGCTCTGGCCCACCACCATGGTGCCGTAGGTGCTGGCGGCGGCGTTCTGGAGCTCCTTGATCTTCTTCTCGTCCTCGGGATCGGCGCTGACGGAGCTGACGCCCACGGACACGATGGAGATGCCCCTGAGCTCCGCCCACTTGGGGCTCAGCACGGCGTTCATGGAATCCGCCAGCTCGGTGGTGTGGCCGGGCAGGGCGGAGTAGCGGATGCCCATGTCGGAGATGCGGGCGAAGGCGGGCTGCAGGGCGGTCAAAAACTCGCTCTTGAGCTGGCTGTCGATCCTGTCCCGGGTGTAGTCGCCGGAGACGTTGGCGGCCACGTTCTTATAGAACAGCATGGGGTCGGTGAGCTTGTAGGAGTACTCGCCGAAGCAGCGGATGCCGATCTCGGTGTCCAGGTTGATGTTGGGATAGTAGACCCTGAACCCCACGGGGTTGGCGGTGCCGTACTTGTTGCCGATGATCTCCTTGATGTTGAAGTAGTAGACCCGCTGGTCCTTGCCGGTGTCGCCGCCCAGGGTGAACCGCTTCTTGAGGATCTCCCAGGTCTTCTTCAGGTTCTCGCCCAGGGAGCCGTAGAAGATGGTGGGCTCGGTGGATTTGTCCCAGATGAACTCGCCGGGCTGGGCCGTGAACTCCACGATGCCGCCCTGGTCCACGATCATCATGCACTGACCGTCGTTGACGGCGATGATGGACCCGTTGGAGATGATGTTGTCGCTGCCC
>CACWJZ010000081.1 GCA_902761365.1 uncultured Eubacteriales bacterium
CGGTCACCGGAGCGTGCTGATCACCGGCGATCGGTACGCGGCGGACTGGGAAGGGGAGGCCATCCCCCCTTGCGACATCCTCAAGCTCCCCCATCACGGAGACAAAAAGTCCATGACGGCGGGGCTGCTGGACAAGCTGTCCCCCTGGTACGCCGTGATCTCCTGCGAGAACGACCCCAACGCCAGGAAGGAACGGCCCAGCGAGGAGATCATGACCATGCTCCTGGAGCGGCTGCCCCTGGTGCTTTGCACCGAGAACCGGGCCATGGCCGCCCTGGCGGAAAGCACCGCCAACGGCATCCGCTTCGACATCCAGCCGGACGGCGCCGTGGCCTGTCGAAGGGAATGACGGATTCACTCTTTGTCCTTTTCGGCAAAGTGAGATAACACAAAAACAATAGGAGGCACACCATGAAGAAGCTACTTTCCTTCGTTCTCGTCCTGCTGATGGTCCTGGGGACCGTCGCCTGTGAGACGGCCAAGCCTGCCGAGACGGCTGCGCCCGCCGCCACCGCGGCACCGGCCGAGAAGCCGGCGGAGCAGCCCACCGAACAGCCCACCGAGCAGCCGACGGAACAACCCACCGAGCAGCCCACTGAGCAGCCCACCGAAGCGCCTGTGGAGGAGCAACCCACCGAGGCGCCCGCGGAGTCGGAAGCCCCCAAGGCGGCGCCGGTGGCCCTGGGTCTGAACATCAAGAACAAGACCGGCGTCACCATCGACGGCGTGTACATCTATCCCGTCGGCGGTGAGAAGGGCAACAGCGTGGTGGCCCCCGGCTGGCAGGATAAGGACGCGGACAAGGCCAACTATGAGAAGAACATCTACATCGTGCGGGAAGCCGGCGCGGCCCAGGAGCTGCTGGTGGTCTTCGCCGACGGCACCGAGGTCAAGAAGGATCTGGGCGTGCTCCAGATGTACTATGAGATCTCCTTGGAGGACGGCAAGAACCCCGCCGAGTGGGAGGTGGAACTGGAGGACGACGCCGAGGACCAGGCGCTCATGAACGCCGCCGTGGCCCTGGGCAAGACCGCCGACAACTGCTATCCCGGCTATGAGCTGCTGCCCATCGAGCTCAAGAACAAG
Organism: uncultured Eubacteriales bacterium; assembly: GCA_902761365.1. Classification (GTDB taxonomy): domain Bacteria; phylum Bacillota; class Clostridia; order Christensenellales; family CAG-138; genus RUG472. Next base: position 1,087 of record CACWJZ010000081.1, read on the forward strand.
ACCGGCAAGAACATCGTGGACTTCCGCTTCTTCGAGGAGGGCGGCGATCCCAACGCCTACAACAACATCATCGACTACCTCTACAACGCCGACGGGGAGAAGATGGCGTCCCTGATGCCCGGCAAGGCCAAGGATGGCGGCATGTATCTCTATAAGTGCTTCATCCGTCCCCATGCCGACAACTACAACGTGTACGTGAAGTTCGACGACGGTGCCGAGATCACCTATCCCATCGAGGACTGGTTCAAGCCCAACGGCGACGGCTTCACCCCCAACGAGATCTCCCTCAAGAACGCTGAGGACAAATATGACATCAAGGTTCAGTACGATGACGGCGATCCCGATCCCCTGCAGTACCTGGCCGAGTCCCTGGAGAAGGGCTATATCGTGGATCAGTGGTACCCTGTCTACGCCGGCGCTCCCGTCGGTGACGCGGCAGCCGTAGAGGCCGCCAAAGCTGAGCTGGCTAAGATCCCGGTGCCCGCGCCTGAGAAACCCGCTGAGGAGCCCGTTCCCGAGATCGTCGCTGAGCCCGAGCCCACGGCTGAGCCTGAGGCACCCGCCGAGCCCGAGCCCACAGCTGAGCCTGAGGCACCCGACGAGGCGCCCACTGAGCCCGCGCCGGAGATCGTCGCGGTGCCGGAGGGCTACACCGGCCTCAAGCTGATGATCAAGAATAAGACCGGCAAGGACATCAAGAAGATCTACCTGTTCCCCAACGGCGAGGACAAGGGCAAGAACATCTTTAAGACTCTGGCGGACGTGCTGCCCACCGAAGATGAGAGCAAGGAAGGCAAGCCCCACGAGATCTACGTATACGTGCTGCGCGAGACCGAGAAGCTGGGCGCCATGACCCTGCGGGTCCGCTATGCGGACGATGCTGAGGCGGACTATGTGCTGGAGAAGCCGGTGGAGGACTACACCGTGTTCACCATCAAGGCGGACGAGTTCAAGCAGAAGGTCACCGACGACGCGGAGGACATAGCGGCCATGGACGCCCTGGCGGCTCTTGGCGTGTCCACCGACGGCGTGGAGTACGCGCCGAAGGCCCCCGAAGCGCCTGCGGAAGCGACCATTCCCGAAGCACCCGCTGAAGCGCCCACCGAACCCGAAGCGCCCGCAGAGGCACCTACCGAGCCTGAAGCACCCGCCGAGGCGCCCACCGAGCCCGAAACGCCCGCGGAAGCGCCCACCGAGCCTGAAACGCCTGCCGAAGCGCCTATCGAGCCCGCTGCTGAGCCTGCGGCTGAACCCGCCGCACTGCCCGAGGGCTATGTGGGCCTGGCTCTGAACATCAAAAACAAGACCGGCAAGACCATCAACGAGGTATACATCTACGCCAAGGACGGCGAGAAGGGCAACAGCGTGGTGGCTCCCGGCTGGCAGGACAAGGATGCCGATAAGGAGAACTACGAGAAGAACATCTATATCATCCGCGAGCCGGACAAGGAGTTCGTGCTCTATGTGGTCTTCGAGGACGGTACGGACCTGACCGAGGAGCTGGGCGCTCTGGCCATGTATGACAAGATCTCCATGCAGGCCGAGAAGGTCAAGCATGAGCCCAACGACGATCCGGCGGACATCGCCCTGATGGATGAAGTTCTGAAGGCCGGCGTCACGGCGGATGGCTGGTACCCCGCTGCGTAAGCGACCTGGGGACTCTTTCCTCATTTGATGCGGAGCGCGGCCTCCTCCTGTTGGCCGCCTCCGCCCTCTTTTTTCAAACGACGAACCTGGCGGAAGGATCGAAAAAGGTCCTTTCCTGGTATCGTGTTTTCCAAAAAACGCGACTCCATTGATGATATAGAAAGAGGTATCTATGACAGACTTGTTTTGGATCGGATTCGTAGGGGCGGCCCTGGCCGGGATCTATGCCTTGCTCCAGGCGCGGAAGGTCATGACCTTCTCCGAGGGCACGGAGCGCATGAAGCAGATCGCCGGCGCCATTCGCGAGGGCGCCAACGCCTATCTGCAGCGGCAGTACAAGACCGTCCTGCCGGTCTTCGCGGCGGTGTTCGTGATATTGATGGCCATCGCCTTCGCATCCGGCGGCGACATGCTCTCCAAATTCACCCCCTTCGCCTTCTTGACCGGCGGCGTCTGGTCGCTTTTGGCCGGATTCATCGGCATGAAGATCGCCACCCACGCCAACTCCCGTACGGCCCAGGCGGCCTCCGAGGGCCTCAACCGTGGACTGCGGGTGGCCTTCTCCGCCGGTTCGGTCATGGGCTTCACCGTGGTGGCCCTGGGTATCCTGGACGTGACACTGTGGTTCTTCCTCCTTCGGTACGGCTTCAAGATCCAGGACTCGGTCCAGATCGGCAACATCATGGTCATGAACGGCATGGGCGCATCCTTTATGGCCCTGTTCGCCCGGGTGGGCGGCGGCATCTACACCAAGGCGGCCG
>CACWJZ010000082.1 GCA_902761365.1 uncultured Eubacteriales bacterium
GTTCAGGTTGGCGCCGTCGTAGTAGCAGAGGCCGCCGGCCTCGTGAACGAGGCGGGTGATCTCCAGGATGTTCTCGTCGAAGATGCCCACGGTGTTGGGATTGGTGAGCATGAGGCCCGCCGTGTCGGGGCCCAGGACGCCCTTCAAAGCCTCCAGGTCCACGCAGCCGTCGGGGGCCGAGGGGATGTTGACCACCTGGTAGCCACACATGGCCGCCGTGGCGGGGTTGGTGCCGTGGGCGGAGTCGGGCACGATGATCTTGGTCCGATTTTTGTCGTTCCGGGAGTCGTGGTACTGCTTGATGAGCAGCACGCCGGTGAACTCGCCGTGGGCGCCGGCCGCCGGCTGGAAGGTCATGTCCGCCATGCCGGTGATCTCGCAGAAATACTTTTTGGCGGTCTCAATGACCTCTTCGCAGCCAGCCACCGCGGCCTCGGGGGCCAGGGGGTGGACGGAAGCGAAGCCGGGCAGGGACGCCATCTCCTCGTCGATGCGGGGATTGTACTTCATGGTGCAGGAGCCCAGGGGATAGAACCCGCAGTTGACGCCATGGACGTGCTGGTTGAGCTCCGTGTAATGACGACTCACGTCCACCTCGCTCATCTCGGGCAGCAGGGGGGCAACCTCCCGCTTCAGCTCGGCGGGCAGCTCCGCCTTGGGCACGTCGCAGGCGGGCAGAATGGCGCAGCGGCGACCGGGCACGCTCTTTTCAAAGATCAGCTTCATGCAAGCACCCCCTTCACGATGGCGACGACCTCGTCCAATGTCGCCTTCGACACCTTCTCCGTGGCGCACCACAAAACGCCGCCCTCATAGGGGAGGCCGCCCAGGACGTTCTTCTCATCGAGAGCCGCCAGCACTTCGTCGGCCTTGGGCATATCCAGCAGGAACTCGTGGAAGAAGGCACCCTCATAGCGGAGCTTCACGCCGGGGAGCAGGCAGAGCTCCCGGCAGAGATAGTGAGCCTTGGCCATGGCGGATTCCGCCACCTCCTTTAGACCCTCGGGCCCCATGGCGGCCAGGTAGACCCCGGCGGTCAGGGCACAGAGCGCCTCGTTGGAGCAGATGTTGCTGCCGGCCTTCTCCCGGCGGATGTGCTGCTCCCGGGCCTGGAGGGACAGGACGTAGGCCCTGTTCCCGGCGTCGTCCGTGGTCTCGCCCACGATGCGGCCGGGGAGCTTGCGCATGTACTTGGCGGTGGTGGCCATGAACCCAAGGTACGGGCCGCCGTAGCCAAGGGGCAGGCCCAGGGGCTGGCCTTCGCCCACGGCGATGTCCGCGCCCATATCCCGGGGCGTCTTCATGATGCCCAGGGCGATGGGGTTCACGCCCAGGATGAAGAGGGCGCCCGCCTCGTGGACGGCATCGGCCATGGCTTCTGCGTCCTCAAAGAGGCCGTAGAAGTTGGGCTGCTGCACATAGACGGCGGAGACCTCCGCGGTCAGCATCTCCTTCAGGGCAGAAAGGTCCGTCTTCCCGTCCTTCACGGGGATGACCTTCACCTCGTCGTTGGTGCCGTAGCAATAGGTGCGGACGGTGTTGATCACGTCCGGATGGGCGGCGCCGGAGATGAGGGTCAGGCGGCGCTTGCGATCCCGGGCCATGGCGCAGGCCTCGGCGGCGGCGGTGGCGCCGTCATATACGGAGGCGTTGGACACGTCCATGCCGGTCAATTCGCAGATCTCCGTCTGATACTCGAAGATGGACTGTAAGACGCCCTGGCTCATCTCGGCCTGGTAGGGCGTGTAGGCGGTCAGGAACTCCTCCTTGGCGGGGATGTATTTGACGATGCTGGGGATGTAATGGTCGTAGGCGCCGGCTCCGCGGAGGATGGCGTCATAGACCTTGTTCTTGCGGGCCATGGCATTGAGGGCCCGGCTCACCTCCAGCTCGCTCTGGCCCGCGGGCAGATCCAGGGGATGATCGAGGTACATGCTCTCGGGCACGTCCCGATACAGGTCCCTGAAATCCTTGAGCCCGATGGCCTGAAGCATCTCCTGCCGCTGTTCCTGGGTGGAAGGAACGTAGCTGCCCATCCCTTATGCCTCCGTGGCGCAGTGGGCCTCGTAGGCGGCGGCGTCCAGCAGCTCCTCGGTGTCGGTCACGTTCTCCACCTTGATGATCCAGGCGCCGTAGGGATCGTTGTTCAGGTTTTCGGGGGCGTCCAGCAGCTCCTCGTTGATCTCGCACACGGTGCCGGTCACGGGGCTCATGAGGTCGGACACGGCCTTGACGGATTCCACGTCGCCAAAGGCTTCGCCGGCGGTCACGTCGTCGCCCACCTGGGGCAGGTTCACGAACACCAGATCGCCCAGGGCGTCCTGGGCAAAGTCGGAGATGCCGATGACGGCCACGTCGCCGTCCATGCGGACCCACTCATGGGACTTGGAGTACTTGAGATCGGGATTGAAAGTCATGGTATTTTCCTCCTAAATAGATTTTTTTATTTTTCGATCAACTGAGAAAGTTTGCCAAGAGCCTTTTCAAACTCGGCGTCGGTGAAGCAGTACTGCATGGTGAGGTGCTCGCTCCGAAGGGCCGCGACCTCGGCCTTGATGTCCTTGTTCCGCAAGATGCAGTCCGCCATGAGCTCGGCCAGCTTGTCGAACTCGGCGTCGCCGAAGCCGAAGCGGGTCATCTCGCTCATGCCCATGCGCAGCGCGCCGGAAGCGGTGAAGCCCTCCTCGTCGGGGGTGGCCTGGTAGTTGACGATGATGTTGTTCTTTTCCAGCCGCTCCGCGATCTCGGGGCCTTCGCCGTAACCCACGCCCACGATGACCTGGTGGGTCTCGGTGTAGTCGATGGCGGGGTCGCCCTTCACATCCAGGCCCTGGGCCTTCAGCGCCTTAGCAAAGTGCTTGGCATTGTGGATGATGGCCGCCTGGTAGGCGTCCTTGTACTGGTTCATCTCGTAGGCCGCCATGAGGAAGCCCAGCTGGGTGCCCAGATGATGGTTGGAGACGCTGCCGGGGAAGGCCCGGGTCTCGATGGTGTTCCAGAGGCCGTACTTCAAGTCGTCCTTGGTCCAGTTGGTGCCGATGACGCCGCGCTGGGGCCCGAAGAAGGTCTTGTGGGTGGAGCCGGTGACGATCTCCGCGCCCTCCTCGAAGGGCTTCTGGAAGTGGTCGCCGATGAGGCCCAGCACGTGGGCCATG
>CACWJZ010000083.1 GCA_902761365.1 uncultured Eubacteriales bacterium
CAGAAGGGGGAGCAGGTGGAGGGGGCGGAGCTGGTCATCTATTCCGCCGCCATCAAGCCCGACAACCCGGAGCGGGCCTACGCCCGGGAGCACGGCATCCCCGAGATGGAGCGGAGCGTGGCCCTGGGGCAGATCTCCGCCCGGTATCCCCATGTGGCCGCCATCTCCGGCTGCCACGGCAAGACCACCATCACCTCCATGCTGGCCTACATCAACGAGGAGGCTAAGCTGGACGCCACGGTCCACGTGGGCGGCTTCGTGGACCTGCTGGGCGGCGGCGTGAAGGTGGGGGACGGGGACCTGTTCATCACCGAGGCCTGCGAGTACGTCCGGAGGCCTGCGAGTACGTCCGCAGCTTCCTCACCCTGGTGCCCACGGTGGCCCTGGTCAACAACATCGACAACGACCATCTGGACTGCTATAAGGACCAGCAGGAGATCATCGAGACCTTCGCTCAGTTTTGCGCCCTGGTGCCCCCCGAGGGCAAGATCATCGTCTGTCGGGATGACGAGAAGGTCCAGCGGCTGCTGCCCCTGCTCGATCGGACGCCCGTGACCTACGGCCTTACGGAGGGCGACTGGCACGTCGCTGACGTTCGGTTCGACCAGTGGGGCTGTGCCGCCTTCGACCTGGTCCATGAGGGGACCGCCCTGGGCCGGATCACCCTCCATGTTCCCGGCACCCACAACATCATCAACGCCATCGGCGCCTGCGCCGTGGCCGCGGTCTTCGGGGCGGACTTTACGAGCATGGCCCGGGCCCTGGACCGGTTCCAGAACACCAAGCGCCGGTTCGAGTTCATGGGCGAGCGCAACGGCGTCCGTGTCTTCCACGACTACGGCCACCACCCCAACGAGATCGCCGCCACCTTGGAGGCCGCCTCCCGGGTGCCCCATAAGGCCCTCTACTGCGTGTTCCAGTGCAACAGCTACACCCGGGCCCGCACCCTGTTCTGCGAGGACGTGACCTGCTTCGGCCGCGCCGACAAGGTCCTGGTCCCCGACATCTACCCCGGCCGGGAGGTGGACACCGGCATCGTCCATGCCCGGGATATGGTGAAGGGCATCAATGCCTCCACCCATAACGCCCTGTATCTTCCCACCTTCGAGGAGATCCGCGTTTGGCTGGACGAGAACGCCCACCCCGGCGATCTGGTCATCACGGTGGGCAGCGGCAACGTCTACGCCCAGACCCGCAAGCTCCTTTGACAAACGGCCCCATAAGGGGCAGGCCCCAGCCCGCAAACGGTCAGCGGCACGCATTGACAAACCCCGCGAATCTGATATAATTACCCCCGCGGTCCACAGGGCCGCATCCCTCTCCGTAGCTCAGCAGGATAGAGCGTCCGCCTCCTAAGAATCATACCTATGGTTTCGCGGAGAGTGCATAAAACTTAATAAGTCTCCGTAGCTCAGCAGGATAGAGCATTCGCCTCCTAAGCGAAAGGCCGCGCGTTCGAATCGCGCCGGGGACGCCAAAAAGGCCCGAAAACATTACGTTTTCGGACCTTTTTTGCTTTTCACATATCCTACTGCACTTTTACTGTCCAAAAGGAATACTAACTAGTGGTCTGAGCGCATAAGAGCAATGATATGCAGCGAAATGGAAGGCTGCTATTTGGCCATATACCATCATTTTACTGAATTTTACTGCATTTTTTTTATAACGCATCTGTTTCAGTCCGTTTGTTCGTCGTTTGAAATTTATCATCTCCCAACGTTTTCCTCTGTCGTTATCTCGATCCGCGGAGGAACCCTATCATTCTATGTTAGTCCATAAGCACAAAATATATTATTTCGGAGACCATTAAAAATGCCATTTATCGATGCCGTTATAAGTAGAGGGGCAAAAATCAGAGCCCTCCACTTTGACAACGGAATAGCCAATCTCGGGTAACACCAGAATGATACTTCCGCCTTGAACGCTTCACAGCATTGGGCGGCCCGGCGGGATGCGGGGGTTCGAAAGAACATGCGTGAGAACGACGGCCCGAGATGGTAAGAAGCCGGACCATATTGCCGTAAAGCAATACGGCGTGTACAAGCAGGCGGCAGGTTTTGGTATCTTTAACGAGAGTTAATACTATTTGAGAGCAAAAATCGAGACGAAAGGAGCAAAAAGTGGAGAAAATCACACTGTTATATGAGCGGCTTTCCAGGGATGATGATCTCCAGGGAGAGTCAAACAGCATACTCAACCAGAAAAAGCTGCTCGAGGATTATGCTCGCAGAAACGGCATAAAGCACTATCAGCATTTTACCGATGATGGTATTTCCGGTACGAGGTTTGATCGTCCCGGCTTCCAAGCAATGATGCAAGTTGTTTCTGAAGGCCGTGCTCAGACTATCATCGTGAAAGATATGAGCCGTCTTGTGGGATTTAAAAATCCCCACACCATTTCCTAATACCAGGACGTAGTCCTCGTTATGAATTGCTTCTAAAAGCATCACGGTCAATTCCTGATCGAACACGGTGCAAATATCCGCCGCAAGTTTCCTTGCCGTGCATATCATCTTGCGCGGACTATCGTATTGGTTGTCGAAGATATAGTTGACAGCGTCATGCGGATCCATCGGCTGATACAGTTTGTTTTTCATATGGTCACCTCTCAAAGTCATATGATTTCTTGACTTCTCGCTGCTTGGAGTAATTCTCCAGCAGCTGGATGATGGTTTGTTCGATCTCCTTACCGGTTGTGCCCGCAGGAAAGTACTTTTCGACGGTATTGCGACGGAAAGTTATGGTTTCGTACATAGGCTTCTCCACAGTCATGACCGCTTCAATGGCACTGTCGTCGATCTTGTCGATCTGTGATAGCCGGTGAAGCTTCTGCGCCTGAGACAGCGAAGGCGAGATCTGATCCCGGTCCATGATCTCCTGAACGATTTCCTGATCGGCCTCATCCAGATACGAGACCTCTACAGCAGGATTAAATGCCAAGCGTCCTTCGTCAACCGCTTCCTGCAACGCAGGAATCAGACTGTTCAGGCGAATATATCGCTGGACTTGAGTACCACTATCGCCTGCTTGTTCGCCGATCTGTTCACGAGTACGCTTCATATCCAACTTCGGACCAACTTGGTCCGAAGTTAAATCTTTGCGCGCGCCTTGCCGTTTCAACGCTTCCATTTTCATCTGATAAGCTTTCGCTTTTTCACTCGGAAGCAGCTTTTCTCTCTGCTTGAGGTTGCTGTCAACCATGAGGATGATGGCTGTGTCATCATCCAGATCACGGATCGTCGCGGGGATCGTTTCAATGCCCGCTCTCCGGCAGGCTTCCACGCGGTTATGCCCTGATATGATTGCATAGAAAAGGTTTGCGGGAAGAAAAAGGATTATTGACATAGAAAGGAGACATCACCATGACTTGTCCCAGATGCGGAACGAAAACGGATAGCTGG
>CACWJZ010000084.1:0-1519 GCA_902761365.1 uncultured Eubacteriales bacterium
GAACTGGTCCACGGTCAGGCCCGCGTTCACGCCGGTGCGCAGGTACTCCCAGCCGTCGGCCAGGGTGTACGCCATCTCGATGTCGGCGGTGGCGCCGGCTTCCTGCATATGATAGCCCGAGATGGAGATACAGTTGAACTTGGGCATGTTCTTGGAGGTATAGGCGAAGATGTCGCCGATGATCCGCATGGACGCCGCGGGGGGATAGATGTAGGTGTTGCGGACCATGAACTCCTTCAGGATGTCGTTCTGAATGGTACCGGTCAGCAGCTTCTTGTCCACGCCCTGCTCTTCGCCGGCCACGATGTAGAAGGCCAGGATCGGCAGCACGGCGCCGTTCATGGTCATGGACACGGACATCTGATCCAGGGGGATGCCGCTGAAGAGGATCTCCATGTCGAGGATGGAGTCCACGGCCACGCCCGCCTTGCCCACGTCGCCCACCACGCGGGGATGATCGGAATCATAGCCCCGGTGGGTGGCCAAATCGAACGCGATGGACAGACCCTTCTGACCGGCCGCCAGGTTGCGGCGGTAGAAGGCGTTGGATTCCTCGGCGGTGGAGAAGCCGGCGTACTGCCGGACGGTCCAGGGCCGGGTCACATACATGGTGGGGTACGGCCCGCGCAGATACGGGGGCACGCCCGCCATGAAGTGCAGGTGGTTCATGTCCTTATAGTCGTCCTCGGTGTACAGGGGCCGGATGTCGATCTGCTCCATGGTGTGGTTGTACAGATCCTCGGGGGTCTTGCCTTGAGCTTCTCCAGCCACTCTTCGTATGTCATCCCCTTGACCGCCTCCTGGCGGAACGGGATATTGCTAAAATCCACTTTGCCCATTAGATGATCCCCTTTCCTTTCTGGATGTTGGTCAGGATGGCGAGGCAGTTGGCCCGGACGTGGATGTACTCGTCCACACCGGCCTCGTCATAGGAAGGCTTGAACTCGGGTGCCGGGGCGCCGGCCAGGTACACCTTCATGTTGGGCGCCTTGGCCTTGATGCCGCGGGCGACCGGAGGCACCAGCTCGGGATAGGTATCATCGGTAGAGCAGATGATGGCCACGTCCGCGCCGGAAGCGACCGCCGCGTCCACCGCCTCGTCCACGGTGGCGAAGCCGTTGTTGCGGAGCACGTCGAAGTGGGCCACCTCCATGAAGGAAGCGGAGAAGTCGGCCCGGGCCTTGTGCTGGGGGATGGGCCCCATGTTGCACAGGAACACCTTCACGTTGTCGCCGGTCTTGGCGATGTAGTCCTCGGTGGCTTTCCTGAGGGCCTCATACTGCTCGGTCCAGCGGTGGGGCAGGATGGCCGCGAAGGTCTCCGTCTTGCCGTCCGCATAGGAAGCGGCGATGTCCGCCAGGGTGGCGCCGTCCTCCAGGGCCGCGCCCACGCACTTGACGCAGGTGCCCAGATCCTTGACGGCCTTGCCCGCAGCCTTGGGGGCCTTGGGGGTCTTGATGCCGTCCAGGGGCTTCTCGCTCATGTTGGGGTACATGTTGCTGCCCACGGCCCGATCCTG
>CACWJZ010000084.1:1570-4684 GCA_902761365.1 uncultured Eubacteriales bacterium
TTCCAGATGGCCTCGCCCAGCTGGCCGGTGAGGGTCTCCACGTACCAGGAGCCGCCCGCCGGGTCCACGGGGGAGAGCAGGTTGAACTCCTCCTGCATCATCACCTGGATGTTCCGGGCGATGCGGCGGGAGAAGCCGTCGCTGTCGCGAACGGCGGCGTCGAAGGGCAGCACCTTCATGCCGCTCACGCCGCCCACCACGCCGGAGAAGGCCTGGGTGGTGGCACGAAGCACGTTCACGTAGGGATCATAGAGGGTGGTGGTGAATTGAGAGGTCTCCGCAAAGACATCGATGCACTGGGCCTTTTCGCCCGCGCCGTAGGCCTGCATGAGCTGTGCCCAGACCACGCGGACCGCGCGGAGCTTGGCGATCTCCATGAAGAAGTTGGGACCCAGGCAGAAGTTGAAGCGGATGTGCTCGGCCGCCTGGTCCACGGTGTAGCCCCGCTCCATCATGGCGTCGATGTAGGCAAGGCCGGTGGCCAGGGCCGCGGCCGCCTCCTGGATGGCGTTGGCGCCGCCGTTGTGATAGACGGAGCTCTGCACGTAGATGGTCTTCAGCTCCGGCGCATGGTTGGTGGCGTACTTGAGGGTGGTGGCCATCTGATCCATGTAGCTCTCGAAGCTGCTGTCGAAGCCGCCCTTCTTGACGGCCTCGCCCACGGGATCAGCGCCCACGCAGCCGGTCAGAGGCGCGTCGTCGTCCACCTTCTCCTGCCGCTTCAGAATGGCGGAAAGGAGGGGCAGCGCGGTGGCACCGGCGTAGACGGCCAGGGGGGCGCAGCGGAGCTGGACCTCATTGAGGAGGGTCTCCACGTCCTTCAGGGTGTTCAGTTCCACGGCATCCACGTCGAAGTTCACGGCGCTGGCGCCCTTGTTGAGCTCCTCCAACAGGACCTTGTTGGCCTCGACGGGGTCCCGGGTCTCAACCTCCTGGGCGATCTTCCAGGGTTCCTCGGTATAGCCGGCGGTCTTGGTGCCCCGGAGGAAGTCAGCGGCGCCGGGGAAGCCCAGGCGCTCCTTGTAGGGGGCGGCCTCTTCTTCGGTGTAGATGGGGGAGAGCACGATGCCCTCCGGCGTCTTGGTGAACAGCTTCTTCTCGAAGATGCCACCCTTCAGACTTTCGATGGCCGCGGCCTTCCAGGTCTCGTAGGAGGTCGGCGCAAATTCATCGAAAGTGACCGGAGCCAACGGTTCGGTGTTAGATTTGGTATCCATCACAACATCCTTTCTTCCATAATATATCACTATCGCCGGGGGTGTACGTGGCGTCCCGCCGATACTGCCGTAGGGAGGCGTCCTTCACAAACGCCCAAAAGGACTCAACGGGGGGCCTCTTCAACCGTTGCCCCCGGGTCCTGTCCTCCTGATGATCGCACACCCTCCTCGGGGGGGATCACCGTCGTTTTACGGCAAGTATTCTGGCTCATGGCTTTCCCCTCGGGCGCGCCTTCCCACGAACGAACGCAGTGGCCCTTGCGCCCTCGCAGCCATTGACAGCAGCGGGACTGCTCCGGATTCTCACCGGATTCCTTGCGAACAAAAAACGATGTTCACTTGTTGTTATTATGCTACTGTATCAGGGGGAAAAAGTCAACTGTTTTGTGACGGTATTCCTTGCAATTCACACGATCATTTCTCGCGGATCGGTCCGCCGGCGCAATTGACACCCGCCGAAAATGCACGTATAATCTACCTATATGAATGGGGAAGGGGCGAGGGCATGAATTTTCAGAATCTGCAATACTTCCTGGCCGTGGCCGAGGAGATGAACGTGACCCGGGCGGCCAAGCGCCTCCACATCTCCGAGCAGGCCCTGTCCCGGCAGATCGGCAAGCTGGAAGGCGAGTTGGACGTGAAGCTGTTCGAGCGGAATCCCCGGTTCACCCTGTCCCCCGCCGGGAAGCGGCTGAAGGCCGCCGCCGAGCAGATCGGGAACATCGAGCGGCAGCTCCATCTCGAATTGGACGATCTCAACAACAACAACACGGGCGAGCTTCGGATCGGCGTCAGCTACACCCGGGGCCAGGCCCTGCTGCCCCGGCTGCTGCCCCCCTTCCACCAGAAGCATCCGGGGATCACTATCAACATCTTAGAGGGCTCCTCTTCGGAACTCCAGGAAAACCTGGCGAAGGGCCGCATCGACCTGTTCATCGGCTACGTGCCCCGGGACCTGGACGCCTTCGAGGCCGCTGAGCTGGGCCGGGAGCGGCTGTTTTTGGTGGTGCCGAAGCAGTTCATGGAGGACCTGTTCGGGGCGGAGGCCGACCAAAAGCGCCGGGAGTTCGCCGACGGGGTGGACATCGTGGCCTTCAAGGACATGCCCTTCATCCTCCTCGACCGGGACGACCGGGTCCGCCGCATGGCCAACCGGCTCTTCTCCCGCTACGACATCACGCCCCGGGTCCTGCTGGAGACCCGGAACATCCAGACCGCCTTCGCCTTGGCCATGGAGGGCATGGGCATCACGGTGTACCCGGAGCTGTTCCTCTCCAGCCAGTCCCTGCTCCCCTCGGCCCAGGCCGCCCGGGACGCGGTGGACGCCTTCCCCCTGGACAGCGACCTTGCCCAGACTATCGTGGTGGCCTACCACCCGGAGAAGTACCTCTCCAACGCCGCCCGAGACTTCATCGAGGAAGCCCAGAGCATCCTGAACGGGTGACGTTTCGCTGTGCCCTTTGCATCGGCGACGAATATATTTTTTCTGCAAGCAATCCTGCAAATCGTGACGACGGTTGCAGGATTACTTGCATATAGGTTGCGAGAATCCCATTTATAACAACCAAATGGTTGTTGCTTACCCGCCCATAAAACTGCTTTCCCATCCCGGCACGCCATGGTATCATACTATCAGGATGTTTTACGAACTTCCGTTATATATCATGGAAAGGGGAAACACATGGTTAACAAACGGCTGATCATCAACGAGAAGTGGTGCAAGGGCTGCGGCATTTGCGTGGCCTTCTGCCCCAAGCAGGTGCTCGTGCTGAAGAAGGGGAAGGTCACCAAGGCCAACCCCGACGCTTGCATCAAGTGCGGGCAGTGCGAACAGAGGTGTCCCGACTACGCCATTTATCTGGAAAAAGTTGAGGAGGGTGCAAACTAATGGGTAAGA
>CACWJZ010000085.1 GCA_902761365.1 uncultured Eubacteriales bacterium
TGGTCCGCCTTCGCCTTCGGCGTGGGCGTGGATCGGGTGACCAGCTTGAAGTACGGCATCTCGGACATTCGCTACGAATACGAGAACGACGCCCGCTTCCTGACCCAGTTCTAAGAAAAGGAGGACGAAGATATGAGACTTCCTAAATCCTGGCTGCAGGACTATGTGGATTTCAACGTGACCGATGAGGAATTCATCGAGCGCATGATGTGGCGCGGCTTCGAGCTGGAGGGCGTGGAGAAGGAGCTGAAGGACGTGTCCGGCGTCATCACCGGCAAGATCCTGTCCATGGAGAAGCACCCCAACGCCGACAAGCTCACCGTCTGCCAGGTGGACCTGGGCGACAAGCGGGCCCAGATATTGACCAACGCCAAGAACGTGTTCGTGGGCGCCATCGTGCCCGTGGCCTACGCCGGGGCCAGGATCGGCAACCACGATTTCACCGTGGCCAGCATCCGGGGCGTGGAGAGCCAGGGCATGTTCTGCTCCGGCCAGGAGTTCAACCTCTCCGACGTGGAGTACCCCGGCGCGGAGGTGGACGGCATCCTGATCCTTAGGGAGAACACCCCCCTGGGCATCCCCATCGAGAAGGCCATCGACCGGGACGACGTGATCTTCGACTTCTCCGTGCTCCCCAACCGGCCCGACTGCAACAGCATCATCGGCCTGGTCCGGGAGGCGGCGGCGGCCCTCGGTCAGAAGATGAAGACCCCCGTGATCCCCCACATCGAGGGCGAAGGGGACGTGAACGACCTCGTGAAGGTCACCGTGGAGAACGGGGATCTGTGCCCCCGGTATACGGGCCGGGCGGCCACGGACCTTAAGATCGGCCCCTCCCCCGCCTGGATGCAGCGGCGGCTCAAGGAGATGGGCATGCGGCCCATCAGCAACATCGTGGACATCACCAACTACGTGCTGGTGGAGTACGGCCATCCCACCCACGCCTTCGACCTTGCCTGCATCCGGGACGGGCACATCATCGTCCGGAACGCTGAGGAGGGCGAGAAGGTGGTGACGTTGGACAAGAAGGAGCGGATCATGGACAAGGACATGCTCCTCATCAGCGATCCCCAGGGCGGCGTGGGCGTGGCCGGCGTCATGGGCGGCTTGAACAGCGAGATCACGGAGAACACCAAGGCCGTGTTCTTCGAGTCCGCCGCCTTCAAGGCCAGCAACATCCGCCATACCGCCCGGAAGCTGAAGCACATGACCGACGCCGCGGCCCGGTTCATCAAGGGCGTGGAGCCGGTGAACGCACAGCTCGCTTTGGAGCGGTGCATCGAGCTCGTGAGCGAGCTTCACGCCGGGAAGATCGTGGGCGGCACCGTGGACGTGTGCGCCGCGGACCTCAAGGATCGGGAGATCCACGTGGACGTGAGCCACGTGAACCGCATCCTCAACACCAACCTGTCCGGCGAGAGGATGGCGGAGCTGCTGGCCACCATCGAGGTGCCCGCGAAAGCCAGCGGCAACGACCTGCACGTGATCGTCCCCCACTTCCGCACGGACATCGAAAGCGGCATCGAGGCGGACGCGGACATCGCCGAGGAGGTGGGCCGCATCTACGGCTTCGACAACATCCCCGCCGTGCTCATGAACGGCGACACCTTCCAGGGGTGCCTCGCCCGGGAGTTCCAGGCCGAGGACAAGGTGAAGGACGTGCTGGTGGCCTGCGGGTGTTTGGAGATGTACAACTACAACTTCACCGGCCCCGCCGCCCTGAAGGCCCTGTCCTTCGCCGCGGACGACGAGCGGAACCGCGCCGTGAAGCTCCTGAACCCCTTCGGCGAGGACCAGAGCCTCATGCGGACCACCCTCTACATGGGCATGCTGGACTCCGCCGCAAGGAACATCCGCCGCAAGACCGGCTACGGCCGGTTCATGGAGGTGGGCAACGTCCACTTCGATCTGGGCGGGGACCTGCTCCCTCGGGAGGAGAAGCGGATCGGCCTCGTGTTCTTCGGGGAGCAGGAGAGCTTCTACACCCTCAAGGGCGTCATCGAGACGGTGCTGGACCGGTTCGGCGTGAAGGGCGCCAGGTACGTGAAGAACGACATCGCCTGCTTCCAGCCGGGCCGCCGGGCGGACGTGGTGGTGAACGGCCGGAAGCTGGGCGAACTGGGCCAGGTGCACCCGGACGTGCTCTCGGCCTGGGACGTGCCCGGACCCATCTACATGGCGGAGCTGTCCTTCCGGGACATCCTGGACCTGTCCGTGGACACCCCGGCCTTCCAGCCCCTGCCCCGGTTCCCGGTGGTGAGCCGGGACCTGGCCATCGTGGTGCCGGAGGACAGCGAGAGCGCCCACTGGATCGAGATCATCGAGACCGCGCCGGTGGACGTGATCGTGGAGAAGGGGCGGCTGTTCGACGTGTTCCGGGGGCCCGCGGTGGGCCTCGGCAAGAAGAGCCTGGCCATCACCTTCAACCTGCGGGCGGAGGATCACACCCTCACCGACGAGGAGATCAAGAAGGCCTTCGAGACCATCATCCGCGTCCTTGCCGAAAACGGTGCGCCTTTGCGGCAATAATTCACAAAAAGCGACTGGTTTTCGCGAAAAAAACGTTGTATACTGTACACAGAATCTAAAGGAGGTTACCTATCATGAAGTATTGTCCCCATTGCGGCGCCGAGATCGCCGATGACGTTCGTTTCTGCCCCACCTGCGGCAAGGAGACCGTGGTCGTCGTGAACGACGCGGAGCCCCAGTTCGATCCCCAGGACGTGGCCGACAACAAGATGCTGGCCATGCTGGGCTATCTCTCCATGGGCGTCCTGCCCATGCTGGGCTGCCGGAACAGCGCCTTCGCCATGCACCACGTGAACCAGGCTCTGTGGATCTTCATCGGGTCCATGCTCTGCTCCCTGGCTTCCGGCATCCTGGCCTTCACCGTCATCATCCCCATCCTGGGCGGCATCGCGCTCATCGTGCTGTTCGTGTTTGAGATCATGGGCATCGTCCGGGCCCTCAAAGGCAGCGGCAAGCCCCTGCCCTTCATCGAGAAGCTGCCCGTCATCATCAAGTAAGGAGCCCGGCCATGAAGCTGTGTCCCTTTTGCGGCAGCGAAGAAGCTGCCCGTCATCATCAAGTAAGGAGCCCGGCCATGAAGCTGTGTCCCTTTTGCGGCAGCGAGCTCAATGACGACGCCAAGTTCTGCGGCGAGTGCGGCAAGCCCCTGCCGGAGGAAGCGCCTCTGCGGACGGAAGTCCCTGCGGAGCCTGTGGAAGCGGAGCCTGCGGCTGCGGTGATCGCCCCGGTCGAACCGGCGGCGGCCCCGGCGGAGCCTGTGGCGGAAGCGCCCCAGGATATGCCCGTCATCACCCAGATGCCCCCCAAGAAGCAGATGCTGTCCACCTTCCAGTACGTGCTGTTGACCATGCTGTACTCGATCCCGGTGA
>CACWJZ010000086.1 GCA_902761365.1 uncultured Eubacteriales bacterium
CTCGGTGACGGCGTTCACCACGTTGTGCATGTAGGTGTTGCCCTTGCCGATGTACATGTCGTCCCGGATGCCGATCACGTCCGCCATGAAGGAGATCATATTGGCGGTCTCCCGAACGGTCTCGCCATGGGCGATCTGGCTCTTGCCCTCGTCCAGGTCCTGGACCTCGATGCCCAGCAGGTTGCAGGCGGAGGCGAAGGAGAAACGGGTGCGGGTGGAGTTGTCCCGGAACAGGGAGATGCCCAGGCCGGAATCGAAGATCTTGGTGGAAACGTTGTTCTCACGGAGGTGACGAAGGGCGTCGGCCACGGTGAACACCGCCGCGATCTCGTCGTCGGTCTTTTCCCAGGTCAGGAAAAAGTCGCCATTGTACATGTTGTCGAACTTCAGCTGGTTCAGTTTGTCGGTATACTTCTTGACGTTGCTCATAGGACCTCCTGTAAAATGTATTTGGTGGAACGATTAGTCGTTGGCGAACTTGGTGTCGGTCTTCCCCGCCCGGTACACGGTCACGTCACCGGTGCTGTTCTCGGGATGATAGTTCATGGGCACCGCGGCATAGAGGGCGGCGCAGGTGACCAGATCCTGCTTCCAGGTGATCTCGTTGGGCGCATGGGCCTGGGACTCGGCGCCGGGGCCGAAGCCCACGCAGGGGATGCCATAGCGGCCCTGGATGGACACGCCGTTGGTGGAGAAGGTCCACTTGTCGATGAGGGGCCGATGGCGCTTGTCCATGGCGGTGGGGCTGCCGATTCGCTCGTCACCAAAGAGGGCCTTATGGGCGTCGGCCAGGGCCTGGACGTGGGGGGCGGTCTCCTTGTTGATCCAGGTGGGGAAATAGCACTCGGTCTCGTATTTGAGGCCGGTCCAGGCGGGCCGGTCGTACATGTACATGGAGACCTGCACGTCCTTAGCATACTTCTTGCAGGCGGGGAGGTTGCGGATCTCCTCCAGGCAGGAATCCCAGGTCTCGCCGGCGGTCATGCGGCGGTCCAAAGACACGGCGCAGGAATCGGCTACGGCGCAGCGGGAAGGCGAGGTGTAGAAGATCTGGGAGGCGGTGATGGTGCCCCGGCCCAGGAAGCGGGCGTCCTCATAGTGCTCGGGATTGTACTTGGGATCCAGCATCTTCACGAGGCCCTTGATCTCATCCGCATCAGTGGCGGTATTCTCGTTGAGAGCACGCACGTCCTGAAGGATGTCGGCCATCTTGTAAATAGCATTGTCGCCGCGCTCCGGGGCGGAACCGTGGCAGGAGACGCCATGAACGTCCACCCGTATCTCCATGCGGCCCCGATGGCCGCGATAGATGCCGCCGTCGGTGGGCTCGGTGGAGACCACGAACTCGGGGGTGATGCCATCTTCCTTATGGATATACTGCCAGCAGAGGCCGTCGCAGTCCTCCTCCTGGACGGAGGCGACCACCAGGATCTTGTAGCCTTCGGGGATCAGATCAAGGTCCTTCATGATCTTGGCGCCGTAGACAGCGGAGACCACGCCGCCCTCCTGATCGGAGCCGCCGCGGCCGTAGATGATGTCGTCCGTCTCATAGCCCTTATAGGGATCGTGCTCCCAGTTGGCGATGTTGCCGATGCCCACGGTGTCGATGTGGCCGTCGAAAGCGATGATCTTTTCGCCGGTGCCCATCCAGCCAAGGGCGTTGCCCTCGGGGTCGATCTCCGCCTTGTCAAAGCCCAAGGCTTCCATCTCCTGGATGGTGCGCTTCACCACGCCCTCCTCCTCGCAGCTCTCGCTGGGGATGGCGATCAGGTCCCGAAGAAACTTGGTCATGGCCGGCAGATACGCCTGCGCCGCTTCTTTGATCTTGGTGTAATCCATAAGCAACCTCCTACCTATATTGATACACTTGCAGTATATCACACCTGTGGGGAAATGCAATGCGAATATTCAAAAAATTTGTAAGGTTTCCAAATTAATTTTTGAATTCAGGTCCAAGCCTTGATTTTTTTCGATGAACCGTGGTAAACTACGGATGAAAAGTATATATCTTCGGCTGTAAGGGAGTGCTTCGCGCGCGGGCTGTCAAACCTTGTGTTTGGCCCGCGCTGTTTTTTTAGAACCACACTACGAAGGAGGCAAGCCATGATTCTCATCACCAACGGAAAAGTGATCACCAGGGACCCTGAGCGCCCCTATCTTGCGGACGGCACCGTGCTGGTGGACGGGCGGTATATCCAAGCCATCGGACCCCGCGCGGAGCTGGAAAAGGCATACCCCGCGGCCCAGCGGGTGGACGCCCACGGCGGCGTCATCATGCCGGCTTTCATCAACGTCCACTCCCATATCTACAGCGCCCTCGCCAGGGGCCTGTCCATCAAGGGCTTCAACCCCACCAACTTCTACGAAATTTTGGACGGCATGTGGTGGGCCATCGACCGGAATTTGACATTGGAAGGTACGAGGGCCAGCGCCTACACCACTATCATCGACGGCATCAAGACCGGCTGCACCACCATCTTCGATCATCACGCCAGCTACAAGGCCATCTCCGGCTCCCTCTTTGAGATCGAGAAGGTGGCCAAGGAGCTGGGCATCCGGGCCTGCCTCTGCTACGAGGTCTCCGAGCGGGACGGGGAAAAGAAGTGCGACGAGGCCATCGAGGAGAACGCCAACTTCATCACCCACTGCGAGCAGGACCCCGATCCCATGATCGCGGCCATGTTTGGCGGCCATGCCCTGTTCACCATCTCCGACAAGACCTTTGAGAAGATGCAGAAGGCCAACAACGGCCGTACCGGCTACCACATCCACGTGTCCGAGGGGCTCAACGACGTGTACGACTCCGCCCTGAACTACGGCACCCGGTCCGTGAACCGGCTGCTCAACAACGGCATCTTGGGCGAGAAGACCATGCTGGGCCACTGCATCCACGTGAACAGCGGCGAGATGGACATCATCCGGGACACCCATACCATGGTCTGCAACAACGCCGAGAGCAACATGGGCAACGCCGTGGGCTGCTCCCCCATCCGCCAGATGATGGCCAAGGACATCCTGGTGGGCATGGGCACCGACAGCTACACCTTCGAC
>CACWJZ010000087.1 GCA_902761365.1 uncultured Eubacteriales bacterium
ATCGCCGAGGAAGAGCAGAAGAAGATCCGCGAGCTGATTCCCTATAAGTAAGGAGATGTGAACCATGGCAAGAATTAAGAGAAGCGTCAATTCCATCAAAAAGCGCCGCAAGGTCCTGCGGCTGGCCAAAGGCTACTTCGGCGCCAAGTCCAAGCAGTATAGGGCAGCCTCCCAGCAGGTGATGAAGTCCATGGCCTACGCCTATGTGGGCCGCAAGAACAAGAAGCGTGAGTATCGCCGCCTCTGGATCGCCCGTATCAACGCCGGCGCCCGCCTCTGCGGCACCAACTACTCCAACCTCATCAACGGCCTCAAGCTGGCCGGTGTCGAAGTGAACCGCAAGGTCCTCGCCGACCTGGCCGTCACCGACATGAACGCCTTCAAGGCCCTGGTGGACACCGCCCTGGCCGCCCGGAAAGCGTAAGCCGAGGAAACCGAAACGTAAAAGAGCTTCCAAACGGAGGCTCTTTTTCATTGACTTTTTTCGGTTAGTTCCAGAATTTGGATCAGCCCTCTCCCCTGCCGCCTTCGGGCATAATCCAGGACCTTGCGGGCGTTACCCGCCGCATAGGGCGCATAGGCCACCAGAAAATCGCAGGCGTCCACCATGGCCCGGTTGGCCCGCTGAATGGCGAACCGGCGAGGCACCGACTCCATGCCCTCGGGGAAGACGGTGCCCGTGAATCCCGGCGGGGCCTCCCCCATCCCCTTCGCAGGGAGATAGGCCAGCACCAAATACAGATGAATTTGCGGATAGGTCGCTCTCAGCCCCCGCACCGCCGCGGCCGCCAGCCGGTCAAAGCTGCCCCGGCTGCCCACATAGAAGTCCGTCACCCCCTCGCGCACGATCAGCCCTTCCACCGCCGCCCGCACCTGCAGCAGCAGGTCCGCCGGAGCATCCCGGTGGCCGATGAAAAAGCAGGATGGCATGCAAATCACCTTCCGTATTAGTTTCGATTACGATTTAATCATTTTTGTTCCTGTATGCAAGCGTAATCGCCAATACCACCCAGGATTGGCCAATAATGAATGGTCCCTTGCCTCGTTCCTTCCGAAGCAATATAAAACTACGCATATATAGTCATGTTTATACTACTAAATAATAGTATACTATTATTGTGCCCGTCAAGATACAATATGCTTGACGAGGTGAAAAAACATGTCCGAAGAAATCACAATCAAAAAGAAGGTCACGCGCAAAGGAGATGATGGCTACAAGATCGTATCCGTGCGCATGAAAGAAGAACTGATTCAGCGATTGGACTCCCTGTCCGTAAGCACCAACCGATCCCGAAACGAACTGATCAATCTGTTGCTGAACGCAGCAGTGGACATTGTGAAGATAGAAGAATAAAAGCAGGCATAGCGCCTGCTTCTTTTGTTTGTGTGCGATTTTGGCCCCTGTTGTCATCCCGACCGAGGAAGCGACAATGGGAGATGCTTGTCTGTGAGCAAGCAGGAGCGACCGAGCGGAGGGATCTCGGAACGGTGCCGGAAATGGCGAGGGGCTCTTCCCTGGTATGAGCCTTTGCGTTCTGAGATCCCTCCACTCGGTCGCTCAAGAAAGAAATACAAACGTGTTTTTTTCCTGTTCGCTCCCTGGGTCGGGATGACAAATTTTTAGCTCAATGGCGGAAAGAGGCTGAAGAATGCCATTTGATAAACTGTACCACGTCTACATCCTGTCCAACAAAGCCAACACAGTCGTGTACATCGGCGTGACCGGTGATTTGATGCGACGTTTATGGGAACACCGGAACGACGTGGCCGATGAATTCACCAAACGATACCGCGTCCATAAATTGGTGTATTATGAAAGCACGACGGATGCGCAAACCGCCATCGACCGGGAAAAGCAGCTTAAAAAGTGGCGACGCGCCAAAAAGAACGAATTGATCGAAAGCGTCAATCCCGCCTGGAAGGACCTGGCGGCCGATTGGTTCACCTGAGGTCCCTCGTCAACTCGTAGAGCATGATCGCCCCGAAGACGGCGGCGTTGAGGGACTCGGCGCGGCCGGGCATGGGAAGGCGGTAGGGGTAGCAGAGGACGGCCGAGGCGTCCGTGACGCCGTTGCCTTCGTTCCCCACCAGCAGAGCCATCTTGCCGGTCTTGGGGGGCAGGACCTCGCTGCCCTTCAGGTGGCCGCAAAGGCAGGTGTAACCCTGGGCGGCAAGGGCGCGGAGGGCGGCCGGGATATGGGCGGTGTACACAGGCAGATGGTAGACGGAGCCCATGGAGGCCCGGAGGGTCTTGGGGGAGAAGGGATCGGCGCACTGGGGGGACAGGATCACGGCGCCCGCGCCCAGGGCGTCCGCCGTGCGGATCAGGGTGCCCACGTTGCCCGGGTCCTGCACGTCCTCCAAAAGGAGCACGGTGCCCTCAAAGGCCTGGGGCAAAGGCAGGGCCGGGGTCCTGGCCACGGCACAGAGGCTTTGGGGCGTACCCGCCGTGGAGAGAGCGTCCATGACGCCGTCAGAGACCAGAAGGGTATCACAGGGGAAGTCGATCTCCCCCACGTACCCCTCCCGCACGAAGACGGTCTCGAGGGCCGCCCCGGACATCAGGGCCTCCCGGACCAGCTTGTCACCTTCGATGAAATGGCAGCCGGTCTCCCGCCGGTATTTGCTCTCCCGGAGGGAGCGGGCCCGCTGGATGCGGGGATTGGTGCGGCTGGTGATGCGTTCCATAGCTCTACCTCAACAAAATGAATGAAAAAAGCCACCTTTCAGGTGGCCTGTTGTTTGTCAGTCGCTCAGACGCTGCGGACGATCTTGCCGGAACGGAGGCAACGCGTGCAA
>CACWJZ010000088.1 GCA_902761365.1 uncultured Eubacteriales bacterium
GATCACGGAGGAAACGGGCGGCGACGCCGGAGTGCGGGACTTCGGCCTGCTGGATTCCGCCCTGGAGAATATTTACCAGACCTTTGACGGGCAGGAGCTCTATCCCACCAAGCAGGAGAAGGGGGCGCGCCTGGGATACACCCTGATCTCCAACCATGCCTTTGTGGACGGGAACAAGCGCATCGGCATGTATGTGATGCTGAGCTTCCTTCAGGTCAACGGCATCCATATCCACCCCACCAACGAGGAGGTGGCCCGGGTGGGCCTTGCCGTGGCGTCCGGAACCATGAGCTGCGAGGAGCTGCTCGCCTGGATCGTGGAGAATTCGGCGGAGTAGCCCTTGACTTGGGGCTTTATGGTTTTTTAGTTCAGTGTTCCTCGTGGATATAGGTGACATTCAACAGATAGCTTAAGAGTCCTTCTATCTGTCCGCGTTTAATCATTTCATCCACGCGAATGTATTGAAAATAACAGTTGTCGATCAGATACTGTTTGGCAGCGACCATATCCGGAATGTCCGGACGGTCGGAGTCCTTATACAGGTATTTCTTTAGTCGGGCGTTGGTCTCAGGCCCCATCAAATGATTGGTGTAGAGCCGACGCCTGATGTTCTTTGTCCTGCCGACGTACAGCGTCGCTCCCGTCACCTGATCGAAGATCGCATATACGCCCGGAACATTTTCCAACATTGAAGGAATAAGCCCCCGGAACGTGTATTGCTGGCTATTTAGCAACTGCTCAACGATTCGTTGCGCTTCGTCCATTCTTTTCGGTATGTTTTCCATATAAGCCTCCTGACTAGCTCTCACTAAATGACGGGATGCCATAGTATACCGTACTCTCTGTAAAAGAAAACCTACATAATGTCACGCATGGGGGATGCCCAGGGCGTCCAGGAGGCGGATGAAGGTGTCCTGGCCGTCCAAGCAGGTGCCCATGAGAAAGCCTGGCTGGTCCTGCCACTGGGCCAGGCCCCGGTAGTAGTAGGCTTTCTTGGCGTCCTCGATGAGGAAGGGGACGACGCTGTGGCGCAGGCACTCCTTCAGGGCGATGAGTCGTCCCACCCGGCCATTGCCGTCCTGGAAGGGGTGGATGTGCTCGAAGGCGGCGTGAAAGGCCACGATGTCCTCCAAGGTGACAGTGGATCTGGCGTTGTAGCTTTCCAGCAGGGCCTTCATGCGCTTGGGCACATCCTTGGGCTTGACCGTCTCATGGCCACCCACCATGTTGGCCCTCTGCTTGTAATCGCCCACGGCGAACCAGGGGAGCCGGGAATCCTGTGTATCATGCTTCAGGATGTAGTGCAGCTCCTTGACGATGGCCTCCGTCAGCGGGTCCTCCGCCGTGTCGATCACATAGTCGATGGCCCGAAAGTGATGGACCGTTTCCAGCACGTCGTCCACCGGCACCCCGTCGCCCACGTCGATGGTGTTGGTCTCGAAGATCAGCCGGGTCTGGTCCTCGGTGAGCTTGCTGCCTTCAATGTGGTTGGAGTTGTAGGTCATCCGCACCTGCAGCTCGTGATAGAGGCCGCCGGACACACGCCCGGCCTTCTCGTCCCGCAGGGTTTGCAGGATGATGTTCTCCGAAACTTCCCGGCAAAGGGCCGCCGGGTCACATTCGAGATATTCCGCGATCCGCCCCAGGGTCCGGGGGGACAGCTTTTCGCCTTTGGCGATCTTGGCGATGGTCCGGGAGGAAATGCCCAGCGCGGTGACGAGATCGCTCCGAGTGATGCCCTTTTGCTGCAGCTGGTTTTGCAAGCCCTCGTAGGAGATCATAGCTCTACTCCTTCCTTTATCTTTACATAGTATACTATTTCTTTGCGAAAAAGTAAAGATACTTCACTATCTTCTGCAAGAAAAGTAAAGATTTCACCAAATAACGATCAGCCCCGCAGGGTCGTTTTCCCTGCGGGGCTGCGTGTTATGCCTGTTCGTTGGTATCGGCGGCATCCTCCGTCGGCTCGGCCAGGGCGGCGGCCTTTTTGGCCTCCATCCTGGGCTTGCGCTTCTCGTAGTAATAGCGGCGGTCGTACTCCTGCCGGCGGCGACGTTTCTCGGCGACCAGCTCCTCCTCGGTGAGGGGGACCGGCGGCTCCTCCTCGGGCAGATCCACCTTGCCGATGTGCTTGAGCATGATCTCCACGGGCTGGATCTTCATGCCGCCCACGCGCTGAGGGCCGTGGACCAGGATCCTGTCCACGAATTCCAGAATCATTTCGTTGGTCAGCACCGAGAAATCCGTGTACCTTTTGGCCAGGAACAGGAACTGCTCCGCCCGGTCCGTGTCCTTGTCGAAGGCGGCGAGCTGCCCTTGGTCGTCCGCCAGGGTCTTTTTTAGGTTCGCCTGCTCCGCTTCGTACCGGGCGGCGATCTGCTCATAGCGGGCGAGGGGCAGGCGGTTCAGGGCGTAGTCCTCGTAGAGCTTCACGGAAAGCCGATCCAACTCGTCGATCCGCTTCTGGGCCTTGCGGATACGCTGGCGGATGGCCTTGGCGTCGGCGGTCTGACGCAGGGCGGAGGCCTCCCGGACCCGGCGCAAAAACTCCGTCCGGTTCCGGATGGCGAATGTGGCCGCCGTGCGGATGGCGTCCAACGTCAGGGAGCGAAGGGCCTGGGTGGTGATGTAGTGGGAGAAGCAGGTCTTATTTTCCCGTCGGGAGGACATGGTGTAGGTCCGGCACTGGTAGGAATCCGCGGGCAGCAGC
>CACWJZ010000089.1 GCA_902761365.1 uncultured Eubacteriales bacterium
AGAAGCGCATGCGCCAGGTGGGCACCGTGTCCGTGCCCAGCGACGCCTTCATGAGCGTGCTGAGGATCAACGGATGACCGGCGTCTACGTCCACATCCCTTATTGTGTGCGGAAGTGCGCCTACTGCGACTTCTGCTCCGTGCCCCGCGACTTGACCGTGGAGCAATACCCCGACGCTCTGTGTCGGGAAATAGAGCTGTCCCGGGATCGGCTGCCCTACGAGGGGCCGGTCCCTTCCATTTTCTTTGGGGGCGGCACCCCCACGGTCCTGCCTGCGGAAGCCCTGGTCCGCATCCTCGACACCGTGCGCAGGACCTACGAGGTCCGGTCCGACGCGGAGATCACCGTGGAGTGCAACCCCGGCACGGCCTCCTACACCGATTTCGTGAAGCTCCGCGCCGCCGGGGTCAACCGCCTGTCCCTGGGCTTGCAGTCCGCCAACGACGAGCTGTTGAAGACCGTGGGCCGTATCCACACCTACGACCATTTTTTGACCGCCTTTCATGCCGCCCGGGACGCGGGCTTTGAGAATATCAACGTGGATTTAATGCACGGCCTTCCCGGCCAGACCCAGGGGGAGTATCTCGACACCCTGCAAAAGGTCTGCGACCTGGATCCGGAGCATATCTCCGCCTACGCCCTCATTTTGGAGGAGGGCACGCCTTTGTATCGGCAGGTGCGGGCGGGGGAGATCGGATTGCCCGACGAGGACGCGGTGGCGGACATGGAGGACGCGGGCATGGCCTATCTGAAGCAGCGGGGCTACCGGCGCTACGAGGTCAGTAACTTTGCCCGGCCTGGCTTTGAGTGCCGCCACAATCTGATCTACTGGGACGACGCCCCCTATCTGGGCTTTGGCGTGGCAGCCCATTCCTCTGCCCAGGGGCAGGGGGCGTGGCTCCGTTGGTCCAACACCGAGAGCATTCCCGAATACCTGCGCAAGCTCCGGCGTGGGAAGCTGCCCACCGCCGAGACCTTGCACATCGACAGGAAGGAGGAGATGTTCGAGGTCATTATGCTGGGCCTACGCAAGGTCAAGGGCATCCCCCGAGAGGCCTTTCTGGACCGCTTCGGCCTGCCCTTGGAGAAAGCCTTCCCCGATGCCTGGCTCAACGTGCAATCGAACGGCTGGTGGACGGACGACTATGCCCGCTACGCTCTGACGGAGCAGGGCATGGACCATCTCAACACCGCCCTGTGCTACTTTAGGTAAAGCCTCTATGGATGTTTATCTTGCCCCCATGACACGTGAATACATGCACGAGCTGTTTCAAGACTTCGTTTATGATCCGGACATCTTCCAGGATCTGTCCTTGTATGAGCAGATAAAGAACAGCGGCTATGACTCGAAGCGAGTGGACGCCCTGTTCGACAGCCGCAGCGGAAAAGAGGACCGGCGCTCCTTTGCCGTGATGCTGGGGGACAGGGTGATCGGCGAAGTGGAGCTGAAGCGCATCGATCCAAAGGAAAAGACCTGCACGCTCAGCATCCACCTGCAAAACGACGCGGTCAAAAACAAAGGGTATGGCACCCAGGCGGAGCGGCTGGCTATCGCCTATGCCTTTGACGCCTTGGGCGTGGATCATATCTTGGCCGATTCCGTGGAGAAAAACCGCCGAAGTCAGCATGTGCTGGAAAAACTGGGCTTCATATGTTATAATGCGAAGAACGGATTCAAATTGTATCGACTGGATAAACGAGAGGGAGAATAATCATGGTCATCGGCATCATCGGAGAGAACTGCACCGGCAAATCCACCCTGGCGGAGGAGATACACAAGCGGTTCGGCGGCGAGATCGTCACCGGCAAGGATTATCTGCGGCTGGCGAAGTCGGAAAGCATAGCGGCTGCTTTATTCAAGAAAAAGCTGAACGCCGCCCTGACGGGGGACACCGTCCTGTATGTCATTTCCGAACAGGAGCAGGTGAAGTTTCTGCCGGAGGGAGCGGTGCGCATCCTGGTCAAAGCGGACCTTGAAGACATAAAGGAGCGTTTCAAGGCGCGCATGCGGGGCAACCTGCCCGCCCCGGTGGCCCTGATGCTGGAAAGGAAGCATGGCTGTTTTGACGACGGCGTCTACGACTATACGTACGACAGCAGCCGCGACGACTTGTCCGCCTTCTGCGACAGGTTGGGGAATGACCTTGTATAGAGGTCGTCATCCCACGTAGAGCATTCGCCCCTCTGGGGCGATTTTTGTTGTTTTGAATTCACTTTCATTTCACATTGTGGGGCGGTCATTTGCTTGACATTGGGTAATAATGGTGGTACATTCTGTACAGTGATTAGCACTCAAAGGAACGGAGTGCTAAAGAAAGGAGGAAACGGTATGGACCTGAACCCAAGGAAGCTGCGCATCCTCCGGGCCATCGTGGATGAGTACATCCTTTCCGGCGCCCCGGTGGGCAGCAAGGTCCTGAGCCAGAACCCCTCCTTTAAGCTCTCCTCAGCCACTATCCGCAACGAGATGGCGGATCTGGAGGACCTGGGGTATCTGGAG
>CACWJZ010000090.1 GCA_902761365.1 uncultured Eubacteriales bacterium
TTTTCTGAATGGATATGTTCAGCCCTTGACGGCGCCGGCGGCGACACCCTTGATGATGTGCTTCTGGCAAACCAGATAGAACACGATGACCGGGATGATGCCGAGGAGGATCAGCGCCATCGTCGCGCCCAGATCGACCGTGCCGTAGCTGCCCTTGAGGTACTGAATATGGATGGGGATGGTGCGGTATTCGTTGATGTCCAGCACGAGGTACGGGAGCAGGTAGTCGTTCCAGACCCACATGATCTCCAGGATGCCGACGGAGATCATCGTCGGCTTGAGCATGGGGAAGACCACCGTGAAGAAGGTGCGCACCGGGCCGCAGCCGTCGATGGCCGCGGCTTCCTCGATTTCCAGGGGAATTGATTTGACGAAGCCCACGAACATGAAGATCGAAAGGCCCGCGCCAAAGCCGAGGTATACGATGGGGATGGTCCAGGGGGTATTGAGCTGCAGGGAGTCCGCCGTCTTGGACAGCGTGAACATGACCATCTGGAAGGGGACGACCATGGAAAACACGCACAGGTAGTAGATCACCTTGCAGAAGAAGGAGTTGACCCGGGCGATGTACCAGGCGGCCATCGAGGTGAACAGCAGGATCAGCGCCGTGGAGGCCACGGTGATGAACACGCTGTACTTGACGCTGTTCCAGAAGGGATAGTTGCCGAAGGTCATGCCCTTGATGAAGTTGCTGAAGCCTGCCCACATCTCCCCGGTGGGGAGGGCGAAGGTATCGGTCTTGACATAGGTGTTGACCTTGAAGGAGTTGATGACCACCGTGAGGACCGGGAGCACATAGATGATGCAGATCACGGCCAGCACAATGGACAGGACCGTTTTCCGCCTGCGCTCGGCGTTGAGATCAGAGCTCATTACTGCTGCACCTCCCTCTTGCGGGTGAAGGCAAGCTGGGCAAGACCCAGGCCCGCCACCAGGATGAAGAAGAGCACGGCCTTGGCCTGCGCCACGCCCTTCGACGCGGAGTTGGAATTATAAAAGGTGTTGTAGATATTCAGCGCCATCATCTCGGTCGTCTTGATGGTGGAGCCGTCCGGCTGGATGATGAAGGGCTGGCCGCCCGTCAGGGCGAGGTTCTGGTCGAAGAGCTTGAAGCCGTTGGTCAGGCTCAGGAAGGTGCAGATGGTGATGGAGGGCATGACGTTCGGGATCGTGACCCGGAAAAGCGTCTGCCAGCGGGAGGCGCCGTCGATCTTCGCAGCCTCCAGCATATCCTCCGGCACGGACTGGAGCCCGGCGATGTAGATGATCATGACATAGCCGATCTGCTGCCAGCACATGAGAATGATCAGTCCCCAGAAGCCGTAGCGCGTCTCCAGCAGGATGGACGTGCCGTAGCGGGAGAGGATGCCGTCAAAGATCATGGACCAGATATAGCCCAGCACGATACCGCCGATGAGGTTCGGCATGAAGAATACCGTGCGGTACAGGTTGGAGCCCTTGATGCCCTGGGTCAGCGCATAGGCCGCCGCAAAGCCGAGCACGTTGATGAGCACAAGGCTCGTCACGGCAAACAGCGCCGTATACCAGAAGGAGTGGCGGAAGCTTGCGTCGCTGAGGGCGGAGATATAGTTGCCGAAGCCGATAAAGGTGGCGTTTTTGATGAGCTTGAATTTGCAGAAGGAAAGGTAAATGCCCTGGATGAAGGGCCACACGAACCCGATGGCGAACGCGGCTGTGACCGGGCCGAGAAACAGCCAGAACCACCGGCGCAGGGGATTGCTGAATATGCCCGTTATGCGCTTTTTCAATACCTCATCTCCCTTTTGGTGCTATTTTCTCCATGAAATACGTTAATCAAGAAAACCACAGTTCCTGCGGTGCTTTCGGGGCAAAACGCTGTAAACACGTCTCATACGAAACCTCTGCGCGTCTTATGGCGCCAGGATCAAGCGATTCAAGGTTTTCATGAGGTTCCGGTATCATTCACACAAAAACCATGGACTGCGGTACGGAAACGGGGCGGACGTGTCTGTCCGCCCCAGCGATTATGATGTGCGTTTTACTGCGCGCGGAATCAGCCGTTGGCAGCCTTGTACTGGACAGCCCAGCCGTCAACAAACGCGGTCTTCACAAGCTCCCAGTTCGCGTCGGACTGGTCGGCGTTGTAGGCGTTGAGCGCGGAGACGAGCGCGGCGCGATAGTCGTCGACATTGGGCTGATAGTTGGTGGCCCAATCCATGACGTAGCAGCCGTCATCTGAATACTTCGCGGCAGCGGCTAGGAAGCCGTTGGCGGAGGTGGGGACATGCTTGTAGGGCAGAACGCCGAGCTGCTCGACCATGACGGCGGAAGCCTCGGGATCGGTGACGAGCCACACCATGAAGTCCATGGTGGCCTGCTTGTCGGCGTCAGAAACGGTGTCGTTGATGGCCCAGCAGTTCTCGGTGCCGCAGTTCAGACCGGCCTTTTCCTCGCCCTCAACACCGCAGTAGTAGGGGATCATGGTGGC
>CACWJZ010000091.1 GCA_902761365.1 uncultured Eubacteriales bacterium
CTGCGCTGTCTGATGCTCCGGGTAACGGCCGTGGTTGCCCTCGTCAAAATGCCCCGCAATAATGCCGCGCACGTCCAGCTTGTCCGTCATCAGGATGTGTGCCAACGTGAACTGATCGTCCGCCTCGTTCTTGCAGTCGGTATGGACAATATAGCGCAGCTTCTTCTGCTCAGGCACATGGAAAGCATAATCCCACATTTGAAAAGCTTCCTTCCCTCGCTCAGATGTCCAGCGCGGCATGATGGCCCTGGTAGGTGGCCTTGGTGATGGTGCCGACGGCGTTGGCGTCGCCGATCACGCGCACCCATGGCGCGCAGTCGTAGAGCTCCTGCGCCACGTTCCAGCGAGGACGCTGCCCAAGCGCGCAGATGACCGTCGTGCCGGGGACGAGAACCTTCTCGCCCTCCTTGGTCTCGCACCAGATGCCTTCTTTCGTGACCTCCAGGCCCTTGTAGCCGGTGTGCACGGTGCAGAGCTTGTTGAGCTTTTCGAGCAGCAGCGGGCGCTGACGGATGACGGAGTCCAGCGCCACGTCGTCGCGCATCTCCACGAGATGGACTTGTCTGCCTTCCATGCCCATGTGGATGGCGCACTCCACACCAGAGATGCCGCCGCCAAAGACGACCACGCTGTCGGTGATGGGCTTTTCGTGCTTGTACTGATCGTTGACCAGGATCACGTTCTCACCGTCCAGACCGGGGATCGGCGGGCGCAGCGGGGAGGAACCGGCGGCAATGATGATGGCGTCGGGCTTGTAGGCCTCCGCAAATTCTTTCGTGACCTCCTGCCCGGTGACGATCTTGGCGCCGGCCCGCTCGGCCAGGAGCTTGTAGGTCTCGCCCAGCATGAACATCTCCTGCTTGAAGGGGAGGACTTCCTCGCTCTTGAGGATGCCGCCCACGCGGTCTTCTTTCTCACAGAGCAGCACGTCATGGCCGCGCCGTGCCGCGGTGTAAGCGGCATACAGGCCGCCGGGGCCGCCGCCCACGACGAGGACGCGCTTCTTTACCGGTGCCGGGGTGATCTCCATGCCCTCGTCCTCGCGGCCGATGATCGGGTTGATGGCGCAGCGCCTCGTACCGGTGGCCGCGCGCTCGGACATGCAGACGAAGCAGCGCATGCAGTGCACGATCTCGTCGTCACGGTTCTCCATGACCTTCTGGGGCAGGAAGGGATCGGCCAGCAGCTGACGACCCATCTCCACGATATCCGCCTTTCCGGAGGCGATGATCTCCTCCATCTGCGCGGGGTCGCTGAGGCCGCCGATGGTGGCCACGGGGATGGAGACGTGCTTCTTGATCTCGGCGGCAAGATACACGTTGCGGCCGTGCTCCTCAAACATGGAGGGGTGCGTGATGCCGAAGGTGCGCTGGTAGGTGCCTGCGGTCACATGCAGCAGGTCGATGTACGGCTCCAAAATCTTGGCAATTTTTATACCCTCGTCCAGATCGTAGCCCTCGGGGACAAACTCCGCGCCGGAGAGGCGGAACTCGATCGGGAAGCCCGGGCCGACTGCCGCGCGCACGGATTTCAGGATCTCGATCGCGAGGCGACAGCGGTTCTCGGTGGAGCCGCCGTACTCGTCGGTGCGATGGTTGAACATCGGGGACAGGAACTGGTTGATGAGCCAGCCGTGGCCGCCGTGGACCATCAGCATCTCAAAGCCCGCCCGTTTGCAGAGGCCCGCCACATGGCCGTAGGCCGCCACGCGCCGTCGTCGGCGCTCCACTGGTTCAGGCCGTGGGACTTGTTTTTGTCGGTCATGTACGTTCCGGCGAACATGCCGGAATGAGAAAGCTCCGCGCTGGGGATCGCGCCGTGGCGGCGGATGGCGTCAGCGGCGTAGGTGGCCTTGGGCAGAGAGTTCAGGATGCTCTCGTCCAGACGGTAGGCGTGGCTGCCGTCGCTGGGATGCACCATCAGCTCGGAGATGGTGACCGCCGCGCAGCCGCCCTTGGCGCGATATTCGTAAAAGGCCTGGGACTTGGGGCCGATGCAGCCGTCCAGCTCGATGTCCGTGCCGCCCATGGGGGTGGAGAACATGCGGTTGCGATACCAGACGTTGCCGATGCGGATGGGTTTGCAAAGATTCGGGTATTTGCGTTCCATAGCTTAACCTCCATTATGGATACAGGGATGTGTTTTCGCACATCCCTGTATGGTTTCTGTTATATTGTGGATCAGCCCTCGATGCCCTTCTCGGCGCGGAGCTTGGCCAGATCGCGGTCCAGATTGAAGGAGACCACGAAGATCACGCAGATGATGGCACACATGACCATCGGGACCCAGTTGTACATGAAACGGATCGCCGTTTCAACGCTCGCAGGCTGCGCGATGCCCTGAAGGTCATACTCGCCCTTGAAGCCCGCACCGGACATGACCCAGCCGAACACGGCGGTGCCAAGACCGAGGCCCAGCTTCTGCGCGGCGGAGGTGCCGGCGTTGCCCATACCGACGGCGTTGACGCCGGTCTTGAGCGTGCCGTAAGTGATGGCGTCAGCCACCAGACCCATGGCCATGGCGCCGGAGATGCCCAGGCCGCAGCCCTTGAGAACATTGCAGATGATCATGATGATCTTGCTGGTACCAAAGAGGCCAAAGCCCGCAAAGCCGAGGGTCAGCAGCGCCATACCGGCAGCGTACATCCAGCGCTTGCCGAATTTGGTCATCAGGAACGGGGTGATGAACATGATGGCGAACTGAGCGATGGAGATGGAGTTGGCCATCCAGGAATACTGGCCCATATCCTTGAAGATGTACAGGGAATAGTACACGCCGCCGATGGCGTAGAAGATGATGACGAAGAAGATGACCAGCATGGCGAAGAACATGATGACCCAGTACTTGTTGGAGAGCAGCGCCTTGATGGCCACCAGAGGCTTGACCTCGTCAGCCTTGTTCTTTTCCTCTTTCTTGCCCACGCTCTCGTTTACACGCTCCTTGGTGGAGAAGACGGTGATGAGGACCAGGATGACCATCAGCACCACGACGCAGGCGATGGCGCCGGTGTAACCGGCCTGGGTGTTCTCGGTCTCGATGCTGCTGGAGAACTTGGCCAGCAGGGTGACGAAGAAGGTGTTGATCAGGATGTTGCCCAGGGTCTGGAAGATCTGCTGCACGTTGCCCAGCATGCCGCGTTCTTCACCGTTGCGGCTCATCAGGGAGATCATGGAGTAGTAGGGCACCTGCATGAAGGTCAGGCACACAGCGTTGACGATATTGTACATCAGGAAGACGTACACGTACTTGACCGCCGTGGGGAAGCTGCTGGGCACCCAGAACAGCAGCAGGGTGGAAATGGCGAAGGGGATCACCATACGCAGCAGCCAGGTACGGGCCTTGCCCAGCTTGCTGTTAGTACGGTCCACGATGTTGCCGACGATCAGGTCGGAGATACCGTCAAACACCTTGGAGACGGCGATCAGGGTCGCAATGATGCCCGCGTCCAGCAGGGCGACGTTTGTGAAGTACACCGTAAGGAAGGAGCCGATGATGCCATTGATCATGTTCCAGCCGGTGGCGCCTACGCCGTAGCCTATGCGCTCACCCCAGCCCAGCTTGGCATCGGGATCGTTGGTTTTGCTTGCCAGATTCAGCATTGGGAAAACCTCCTGTATGTTTTATTGTCTTTTCTCCGGGTTTGATACGAATGGCTGATTTAAGAATACGCGAAGCGAAAGGATTTTTATATCCTTATTTGGCTCATTTTGTTCTTATATCGATTCAACTTTCATAGAACCGCATGTCGCCCCAGATCTCCATCAGGTGGCGGCGGTCCAGCTGCTCGGTCCGGGTCTCCCTATCATAGATGCGCACAGGGGAGTTCGCGCCCTCAAAGCGGCCCCAGTCGGGGTTGGGCTCGCCGGTTTTGACAAAGCGGACCCAGTCGCCGTGGATGTCGGCGCACATCTTCCGGAAGAGCTCCGGCGATTCGCCGTCAAACTCAAAGTGGCTGAAGGGGTGGTCGGGCTTGTCGAAGACGAAGGGCAGCTCAAAGGCGTGGCTGGCCTTCCAGCCGGTGGCGACGCC
>CACWJZ010000092.1 GCA_902761365.1 uncultured Eubacteriales bacterium
GATGAACTCATGGCTCAGCTCGTGCATGAGCTGCATGTCCACCCGGTGGTTGAGAAAGCCGTCGATCTTGATGATGTTCCCGGGCAGGACCCGGCCCTCTTTGCGAATGCGCTCCTGAAGGGGCGCGTACCCCTTGTTCACCTCTGCCATGCTGATCTCCTCCTCATAAAAAATATGTTTTATTATGACGGTATACCGTGAAAAAAGCAAGCAAAACTTTTCTAATTCGACCTATATATTTTCGTGGCGCCTCCCTTGACAGGGGCGCGGGAAAGAAGATACAATGGCGGCACCGATCAAAAGGAGGGGACGGCCTCATGTTTACCGGTTTTTCCCAGGAGACCAGCGAGTTTATGATGAACCTGGCGTTGAACAACGACAGGCCCTGGTTCGAGCGCCATCGGGAGGTCTACGAGCGGAGCCTTAAGAAGCCCATGGACGAGCTGGCGAAGGAGGTCATGGCCGAGATGGTCCGCTGCTTCCCCGACGACCCCTTTGAGCTCCACATCTCCCGCATCTACCGGGACGCCCGCCGCCTCTTCGGCCGGGGCCCCTACAAGGAGGAGCTGTGGTTCTCCCTCAAGCCCTCCCGGAACCTGGAGGGCGGGGGGAACCTGTTCTTCGGCATCGACGCCCTCTCCTGGCAGCTGGGCTGCGACTTCTGGCGGGACCCCCAGGGCATGGCGGGCTTCCGCAAGAGCATGGACGACGACCCCGCGGCCTTCCTGAAGCTGGCCCGCTGGTTCGCCAAACAGGACTACTTCACCCTTCACGGCGCCGATTACAGCCGCAAGAAGGGCCACGCCGACGACGAGCTCTGCCCCTGGTATAACAAGAAATATTTCTGGATGATGCACAAGGAGCCCTTCAATGACAAGCTCTTCTCCCACGACTTCGTGACCCTCTGCGCCGACGGCCTCTCCGCCCTCATGCCCTTCTACCGCTACTTCCTGAAGGTGTATGGGTATGGAGCATAGGACGGGTGGCCCCTACGAGTCCGCTGGATGCAGTATGCTGTAGGTGCCATTCACGAATGGCCCGCATCTCCCCCCTATCCTGTAGGGGTGGGGGAGGGGATCCACAAAATATATGGGTACAAATTTCGCAAAGCCCCTTTACAAATCCAAAAACCCGTGCTAATATACCCACGATGATTTTTAAGCGGTACAGAGATGCCGGTAAGGTCAGCAAATCGAGGCGCGCGCAATAGGCGCAACAGATGCATGCTCAGCCTGCCGGAAATCACACCGGCAGGCTTTTTCTATAGCCCCGGGTGCCGCGGAAAGGATGCCCATGGAGTTCAAAGCCCAGATCATGGACGAGGCCGCAGTGCAGCGGTCCTTGGCCCGGCTCACCCATGAGATCATCGAGCGAAACAAGGGCATCGACAACATCCTCCTGGTGGGCATCCGCCGCCGGGGGTTGCCCCTCGCGGAAGCCATCGCCGCCAACATGGCCAAGTTCGAAGGCGGGTCCTGCCCCGTGGGCCACATGGACATCACCCTCTACCGGGACGATCTCAGTGAGATCAGCGCCCTGCCCGACGCCGGGGCATCCCACTTCCCCGTGGCGGTGACGGGGAAGGACGTGATCCTGGTGGACGACGTGATCTTCACCGGCCGCACCGCCCGGGCCGCCATGGAGGGCATCTTCGCTTTCGGCCGCCCTGCCAGCATTCAGCTCTGTGTGCTGGTGGACCGAGGCCACCGGGAGCTGCCCATCCGCCCCGACTACGTAGGCAAGAACATCCCCACCTCCCGGGACGAGATGATCTCCGTCACCGTGCCCGAGATCGACGGCGAGCCCCTGGGCGTCAAACTGTTTTCGCTCCGCTGACACGGCGTCCCTGACGCCCGGCGGATAGAGTATAGGAAAAAAGGAAGGGAGTACAAAAAATGAAACTCATCTACAACGTGGAGGACAAGCCTCAAGTCTCCGAACGCATCGTGTTCGCGTTCCAGCAGCTGCTGGCCATCATGGCCGCCACCATCGCCGTTCCCGCCATCGTGGGCAACGGCATGACCGCCTCCGCCGCCCTCTTCGGCGCCGGTATCGGCACCCTGGTCTACCAGCTCTTCACCAAGTTCCGCAGCCCCGTGTTCCTGGGCAGTTCCTTCGCGTTCCTGGGCTCCATGTTCGCGGCCTTCGCGGGCGGCGTGTCCATGAGCCTCGGCTTCCTGGGCCTGATCCTGGGCGCCGTGTTCGCGGGCCTCGTGTATGTGGTCTTCGCCCTGATCGTCAAAGCTTCCGGCGTGCAGTGGATCAACCGGCTCATGCCCGCCGTCATCATCGGGCCCATCGTGGCCATCATCGGTCTTAGCCTGGCGGGCAACGCCGTGGGCGACATGGTCAAGGGCGACGGCGCTGCCACCTCCCCCTATGTGGCCCTGATCTGCGCTTTGGTCACCCTGTTC
>CACWJZ010000093.1 GCA_902761365.1 uncultured Eubacteriales bacterium
ATGACGTCGCTGTGGCACACGTCGCACTTGCCGCCCTGGGAGTCCTCGTTGGACAGGACCACCTTGCAGTGGGGGCAGTAGTTCACCTGGGTCTTGGCCCGGAACACCAGCCCGTGCTCGAACATCTTAAGGAAGATCCACTGGGTCCACTTGTAGTAGTCCGGCAGGGAGGTGGAGATCTCGTGGGACCAGTCGAAGGAGTAGCCCACCCGCTTCATCTGGTCCTTGAAGTGCTCCACGTTCCGGGTGGTGATGATATGAGGATGGGTATTGGTCTTGATGGCGTAGTTCTCCGCGGGCAGGCCGAAGGAATCGAAGCCCATGGGGAACAGCACGTTGTAGCCCTCCATGCGGCGCTTGCGGGAGATGACCTCCAAGCTGGTGTAGGCCTTGATGTGGCCCACGTGCATGCCCGCGCCGGAGGGGTACGGAAACTCCACCAGGCCGTAGAACTTGGGCTTGGTGTAGTCGTCCGTGGCCTCGAAAGCCTTTTCCGCCGCCCAGCGGGCCTGCCACTTCGGTTCGATGACCTTGGGATCGTAGATGTTCGCCATAGAAACCTCCTGCTGATATGCGATACATTCCTGAACTATAAATGTATAACCTTTGTGAGCTTTTGTCAACAAACTTTACAAGGGGGCCCAAGTGTGATAAGATGCAAAAAAACCCGGGAGGCCGAGAAAACCATGCATCCATTCATCCACATCGGGAGCCTTTCCCTGCCCATGTACGGGCTGTGCACCATGGTGGGGACCGTCTTTGCTCTGCTGGCCGTGTTCAAGCTCCGGAAGAAGGGGTCGCCCCTTTCTGAGGACAACCTGCTGGACGCGCTGATCTGGGCCATCCTGCTGGGGTTCCTGTGCGCCAAGATCCTGTACTTCATCGTGGACCCGCCCACGATGCCCCACAGCTGGCGGGAGATCTGGGATCTGATCTCCACCGGGCTGGTGTTCTACGGCGGGCTCCTGGGCGGATTGCTGGGCCTGTTCCTGGTGAGCCGCAAGACCAAGAAGAACATGATCACCTGTACGGATCTGATGGCCCCCTGCTTCTGCCTGGCCCACGCCGGCGGCCGGGTGGGCTGCCTCATGGCCGGCTGCTGCTACGGCATGGAATACACGGGTCCCTGCGCGGTGGTGCTGGACGGGGTGTCCCGGCTGCCCACCCAGATCATGGAGGCGATCTTCCTGGTGATCCTGTCCGCCGTGCTGATCGCGGTCTTTTTGAAGAAGCCCCGCCGGGGCGTGGTGACGGGCCTGTATATGAGCGTCTACGCCGTGTGGCGGTTCATCATCGAGTTCTTCAGGGCGGACGAGCGCGGGTCCGTGGGCGCGCTTTCCACCAGCCAGTTCATCTCCCTGTTCATCCTGGCCTTCGGCGTGTACCTGCTGATCAAGAGCCGCCGGGCGGTGAACGATTTCGAGCCCGCTGCCGCACCCGAACCGGAATCCGCGCCGGAGCCGGAGCCGGAGAAGGCGGAGCGGCCTGAGACCGCGCCCCTGCCTGTGGACCCCATAGAGCAGGTCGAAAAGGAGACGAAGCGGGCCGACGAACCGCTGCCCATCCAGCCGGAAACGGCGACCCTGTCTGACGAGCCGGTGGCGGAGGTGGCCGAGGCCACGGAGCTGACAGGGGCTGCACAGGCGGTGAGCGAAGTCAGCGGCCCTGCCGAGGCAGGCGACGCAGGCGGCCCCGGAGACGGCGGCGACCAGTAAGCGAATCGACCCGAAGGGCGGCGGCAGCCGCCCTCTTTTTATATGTTTCACGTGAAACATTGCTGCCTTCCCCTTGAGGGGAAGGGGGATCGCCTGAGGTGGATGAGGTGGTCCTCGGGGATCAATGCCTTGCAATTTCCACCGGGGTACGGTATACTGATGCCGACAATCGACATAAAAGGAGAACGATCCTTGGCTAAGATCATCTGCATCGCCAATCAAAAGGGCGGCGTGGGCAAGACCACCACCGCCGTGAACCTGTCCGCCTGCGTGGCCCAGCTGGGCAAGCGGGTGCTGCTCATCGACATCGACCCCCAGGGGAACACCACCAGCGGCCTGGGCGTCAACAAGAACCGAATCGAATACTCCATCTACGACGTGCTCATCAACGACGTGGACGCGTCGGAGGCGATCCTGGACACCATGATCGACACCCTGAAGCTCCTGCCCTCCCGGATGGAGCTGGCCGGGGCGGAGGTGGAGCTGGTGAACCTGCTGGCCCGGGAGCAGCGGCTGAAGAACGCCGTCGCCCCCCTCCGGGACCGGTTCGACTACATCTTCGTGGACTGCCCCCCGTCCCTGGGCCTGCTGACCCTGAACGCCCTCACCATGGCGGACACCCTGCTGGTGCCCATCCAGTGCGAATACTACGCCCTGGAGGGGCTCTCCCAGCTCATGAACACGGTGAA
>CACWJZ010000094.1 GCA_902761365.1 uncultured Eubacteriales bacterium
CCATTTTGAGGGTCAGGTGTACGTGCTGACCAAGGAAGAGGGCGGCCGTCATACCCCGTTCTTCTCTGGCTACCGTCCCCAGTTCTACTTCCGCACCACCGACGTGACCGGTTCCATCGAGCTGCCTGAGGGCGTGGAGATGGTCATGCCTGGCGACCACGTGACGATGACGATCAAGCTGATCACGCCCATCGCCATGGAGGAAGGCCTCCGGTTCGCTATCCGCGAGGGCGGCCGTACCGTCGCCTCCGGCGTCGTGTCCAAGGTCATCGAGTAAGAAATCAAAAAAAGAGAGCCGCCGCGTGCGGCTCTTTTTTAGTGCCGCTGCGGCGGGGCGCTCCCCAAAGCCCTCTCCCTCGGGAGAGGGTGGCCGAAGGCCGGGTGTGGCTACACCGCGCGTGTGCTTTTCGTACAACCGTAGGGGAGGGGCTTGCCCCTCCCGCGCACGAATCGACGGCCCCTATTGTCATAGGAAAAGGCATATGGTATACTTCACACATTGCGTTTGAACGAAAAGAGGGAATGGACATGAAGCTGATCCTGCACGATCTCGGCGAAGGGTACGCGGAGCTCCTGGAGAGGAAGGCTGACCGGGTGATCGCGGCCGACGGGAAGTACGCCCCCTGCCAGGGCTGCTTCGGCTGCTGGACCAAGCACCCGGCGGAGTGCTTCATGAAGGACAAGCTGCAGCAGGTCTGCCGGCAGCTGGGAGAGGCGGACGAGACCGTCGTCGTGACGAAAAACCTGTACGGCGGCTACAGCACGGCCGTGAAGAACGTGCTGGACAGATCCATCGGCACTTCCACTCCCTTCAGCACCTATCGGGGGCGGCAGATGCACCACACCCTGCGCTACGGCAAGAAGGACCTGTGGAAGGTCGTGGTTTATGGCGACATCACTGAGGCGGAGAAGGCCACCTTCACCTACACGGCGGAGCGCAACGCCATCAACGAGGGGTATGAGCGGTCCCAGGTCCTGTTCCTGAAGGACCTTACGGAACTGGAGGCGGCCCTATGAGGACCATCTTTATCAACGGCAGCCCCAAGAAGCGGTTCTGTGCCTCCAGCTACTTCCTGTTCCTGCAGCGCCTGTTCGTGGGCGGCGAGAAGGTGAACGAGCATTTGCGCACCAAGGGCGACTATCAGCGCATCCTCGATCGGCTCCCCGGCGCGGACGCGGTGGTATTCGGCCTCCCCCTGTACGTGGACGGGGTGCCCTCCCATGTGTTGGGCTTCCTGGAGGAGATGGAGCGCTTCTGCAAGGAGAAGGCTCTCCACTTGAAGGTGTACGTCATCGCCAACAACGGTTTCATCGAAGGCAAGCAGAACGAGCCCCTCATGCAGATGATGGAGCATTTCTGCCAGCGGGCCGGCCTCACCTGGGGCGGCGGCGTGGGCATCGGCGGCGGCGTCATGCTGAACGTGACCAGGATCCTCTTCTTTATCCAAGCGGGACTGCTGATGCTGAACCTGCTCCTTAGCGGCATCCAGACGGGGAACTTCCTGCCCACAGGCCCCCTGTACAGCTTTCTCAAAAACGTGGCGTGGCTGCTGTACTTCAACCTGGGCGTGCTCTTCTATATAATAAGAATGAGCAGCGCCATCCGCAAGGGCCAGCCGGTGGGGAAGGGGTACACCCGCATTTTGATCCCCTCCTTCGTCTTCATCCTCTTCGCCGACCTCTTTTTCATCATCATTTCCCTCTTCGAGGGCGGCCTGTTCCGGGGCTGGCTGGCGAAGAAGAAGCCGGATCGCTGAGGGCTGGACCCCATATCTTGTATACCCATAGCCCGGATGCATACAAGAGGGGCAAAATAACTCAAAAAAAGTTTGTTTTTTCGCAAAAAAATACTTGCATTTCCCGGATGGTTGGAGTATACTTCTGCTGTTCGCGTGCGGACCAAGGGACAACTATGGCCTGTACGCGGGTCCAGGCAGGAGGTTGCCGGC
Organism: uncultured Eubacteriales bacterium; assembly: GCA_902761365.1. Lineage (GTDB taxonomy): Bacteria > Bacillota > Clostridia > Christensenellales > CAG-138 > RUG472. The sequence goes on from CACWJZ010000094.1 coordinate 1,950, forward strand.
TGCCATCCGGGTAATTTCTGCCGGGCCAACGCTTCAAAAACGAGAGAAGCGGGGGCAAAAATAGCGGGCAGGGTGGCTTCCGAATCGAAGAATGTGTGGCCGAAAGGCCGCGCATAAACCAAGAGTTAGGAAACACACGGCCCCGTGTACTGCCCAATTTCAGAAGGAGGAAGAAACAATAACATGGCAAACCAAAGAATCCGCATCAAGTTGAAGGGCTATGAGTACGGTCTCGTCGACGCCAGCGCTGAGAAGATCGTGGAAACCGCCCGCCGGACCGGGGCTCAGGTCTCCGGGCCCATCCCCCTGCCCACCGAGAAGGAGGTCGTGACCATCCTGCGTGCTGTGCATAAGTACAAGGATTCCCGCGAGCAGTTCGAGACCCGGACGCACAAGCGTCTCATCGACATCCTGCAGCCCTCCGCCAAGACCGTGGACGCCCTCATGATGACGCAGCTCTTCAGGGCTGACGGTACCATGATCCCCGTCACAGTCGTCGAAGCCGGTCCGTGCCCCGTCGTTCAGAAGAAGACCGTAGCCAAGGAAGGTTACGATGCCGTGCAGGTCGGGTTCTGCGAGCTGCGCGAGAAGCTGGCCAACAAGCCCCTCAAGGGCCATTGCGCCAAGGCCGGTGTGAAGGCCATGCGGTATCTGCGCGAGCTCAAGCTCGACGAGAGCGCGTGGACGTGACCGGCGTCAGCAAGGGCAAGGGCTTCGAAGGCAACATCAAGCGGTGGAATCAGGCCCGGGGCCGCAAGACCCACGGTTCCCACTCCTACCGGGTGGCCGGTTCTCTGGGTGCCTGCACCTACCCCGGCGAAGTCTTCCGCACCAAGCGCCTGCCCGGCCACATGGGCAGCGAGACCGTCACCGTCCAGAACCTGGAGGTGGCCCGCGTGGATGCCGCTCGGAACCTGCTGCTCATCAAGGGCGCCATCCCCGGCGCCAAGGGCACCATGGTCACCGTGAAGAGCACCGTGAAATAAGGAGGAAAGAAGAAATGCCTAACGTAGCATTGTACGATATTACCGGTAAGGTCATTGGCGATATCGAGCTTTCCGAGAATGTATTTGGTCAGCCCGTCAACGAGCCCGTTCTC
>CACWJZ010000095.1 GCA_902761365.1 uncultured Eubacteriales bacterium
GTTCTTCTTGCGGATGTTCTTCTTGGGCTTATACTTGAAGACGATGACCTTCTTGCCCTTGCCGTGCTCCACGACCTTGCCGGTGGCCTTGACGCCCTCAACCACGGGGGTGCCCACGGTGACGTTCTCACCGTCTGCGACCAGCAATACGTCGAAGGTGACCTCAGCGCCCACTTCGGCATCCAGCTTCTCCACGGAGATGATGTCGCCGACAGCGGCCTTATACTGCTTACCACCGGTCTGAACGATTGCGTACATTGTTGTGCTTCCTCCTTCTTCCCAGACTCGCTTGAAACGGTGACGCGCGCCCCGATCTCTCGGTTTTGCCCGCACTTAGAAAACCGGCTCAATGCGGCTTGCCGAAGTATTATACAGCTCGACTCCGGTTGTGTCAACAAATATTTCCGCGAAAATGCGGAAAATCTTAAGCGCGGTGCAGCCGCGCGCACGCAAGCAGCGTAAAACGAACGGATGGCTCCAAATATGTCAAATCCAATGTGAATAGCTGCAATGCAGCTATTCGCATCGACATAGTGCGTGTGCATACAAGAACGCTTTGCGTTCTTGCGACGCCTTGCCGTTCTTGCCGCCCGGTGACCCGAACAGGCCACAGGCAAGAGCCGAAGGCGGAGCCCAGTCTGGTAAAACCGCAGGTTTTGCCAGACTGAAACGTCAGTGCATTATTCTACAGGATTTCTTCGCCTCGGCCACCCGTTTGTCGGGCAGGGGCTTGACGGTGAACTTCTCCATGTGCAGGGCCGGGTTGGCCTTCACATAGAAGTCGGCGTCCTTGGCTTCGGGGAACAGCTCCCCGTCCTTCTTCATCAGCTCCTCCATGGCCGCGGCCACGTCGGGGCTCACCTCCATATAGATGCGCTTCAATTTGCAGCCCTTGAGGACCTGCAGCGTCTGCTTGCGGAGCCGGTTGAAGACGGTGTAGGGCGAGAGGACCTTGGCCTCCCCCTGGCAGTAGGGGCAGGTGACCTTCAAGGTGTCGCCGATGCTCCTTCCGGTCTTCTTCCGGGTCAGCTCGACCAAACCCAGGTGGGTGAATCCGAACACGTGGGACCGGGTGTGGTCGTCCCGCATGGCGTCCTTCAGGGTCTGAAGGACCTTCTGCCGGTCGCTTTCCTTCTCCATGTCGATGAAGTCGATGATGACGATGCCGCCGATGTCCCTGAGCCGCAGCTGCACGGCGATCTCCTTGGCCGCCTCGCAGTTGGTGTTGGTGATGGTCTTCTCCAGGTTGTCCTTGCCCACGTACCGGCCCGTGTTCACGTCGATGATGGTCATGGCCTCGGCCCGGTCGATGACCAGATACCCGCCGGACTTGAGCCAGACCTGGCGGGAGAGGGCGTTCTCGATCTTGGCCTCGGTGTCGTACCGGTCGAAGAGGGCCTCGCTGTCCTTGTAGAGGATGCGGGGCTTCAGCTTGGGGGCCATGACATCCGCGATCCCCTTCAGCTTCTCAAAGGCCTCCTGGTCGTTGACGAAGACCCGGTCCACGTCCTTCATCAATAGGTCCCGGACCGTGCGGAAGAGCAAGCTCTGCTCCGCGTGCATGAGGGCGGGGGCCTTGGTCTTCTTGGCCTTTTTCTCGATGTCCTCGTAGAGGGTGAGCAGGCTCTGGAGGTCCTCCTCGAAGGCCTCCTTGGTCTTGCCGGCGGAGGCGGTGCGGACGATGACGCCCTTGTTCTTGGGCTTGATCTCGTTCAGTATCTTGCGGAGCCGGCCCCGCTCGTCCTCCTTCTCGATGCGGCGGCTGACGCCCACGTAGTCCACCGTGGGCATGAGCACCAGCGACCGGCCCGCCAGGGTGATGTGGGTGGTGACCCGGGCGCCCTTGGTGCCCACGGGGTCCTTGGCCACCTGCACCAGCACGTTTTGGCCGGGCTTCAAAAGGTCGCCTATCTTGCGGGTCTCGGGCAGCTGCTCCAGCTCGTCGTACTGATCCCCGGGGAAGAACACGTCCCCGGCGTAGAGGAAGGCGTTCTTCTCCAGGCCGATGTCCACAAAGGCCGCCTGCATGCCCGGCAGCACGTTCTGGACCTTGCCCAGATAGATGTTCCCCACCAGCCGTTCCGTCCCGTTCTGCTCCACATAGAGCTCCACGGGGGTGCCGTCCTCCACCACCGCTACGCGGATGGCGAATTTGTTGGCGTCTACCAAAATTTCCTTATTCATGTTTTCCTTTCCCAAGGCTGGGCAATCCAGGCACTTCGTCGAAGTACATCTCCTCCCGCCGGCATCTGAAAGAGCCCGCTGACCCCAGAAAATCGAGCAGCACGTTGACAAACGCTTCCGTGCGCAAC
>CACWJZ010000096.1 GCA_902761365.1 uncultured Eubacteriales bacterium
TATGCTTCCGTTACGACGCCTTCCAGCTCAAAAACATCTGCTTTGGACAAGCTGTACCTCCTTTTCTTGATCCCTTAGGTTTCATCGGCTGCCGTGAGGGCGGTGATGCGCTTGCGGATGTCCGCGTCGCACAGGCCCTCAACAAGTTCCATCCGGCAGGAGCCCTTCTTAGGATAGGGCTTCACATGCATCCGCTTCTTCTTCTTGGGCTTATCCAGCCGACGGAGGTCTCCGTCGACCAAATACACGAACCCTTCCTCGGCGCGCAGTACCACGAAGGGGCGTCCCTTGTCCCGGCCTGCCCGGGAAACGACCAGATCGCCAACCGTTACTTCGACGCTCATAGATCGCCCTCATAGTAGGTGGTCATCACCGGGTCGTCCTCGGTGATGAGGATCGTGTTCTCGAAGTGGGCCGAGGGAAGTCCGTCCACCGTCTCCACCGTCCAGCCGTCGGCAAGGACCTTCACCTGGTAGGTGCCCAGATTGATCATGGGCTCCACCGCGATGGCCATGCCGGCGTGGAGGCGCTGCCGCGCCCGGGGATTGTAGTAGTTGGGGACCTCCGGGTCCTCGTGCATCTCCCGGCCGATGCCATGGCCCACATAATCGCGGACCACGCCGTAGCCGTAGCGCTCAGCGTGCTGCTGCACGGCCTTGGAGATGTCGGAGATCCGATAGCCCACCCGACAGAACTTGAGCCCTTCGAAGAAGCACTCCCGTGTCACCCGCACCAGCTGCTGCACTTCCGGCTTGACCTCCCCGCAGAGGAAGGTCCGGGCGGCGTCTCCGTGGAACCCGTCCAGGATGGCGCCGCAGTCGCAACTGACGATGTCGCCGTCCCTCAGGACGCGCTTGCCGGGGATGCCGTGGATCACCTGGTGATTCACCGAGATGCACACGCTGGCGGGATAGCCCGCGTAGCCCAGAAAGGAGGGCGTCGCACCGCAGCTCAGGATGAACTCGTGAGCCAGCTTGTCAAGGTGTCCCGTGGTGACGCCGGGGCGAACGTTCTCGCCCAGGAGCTTCAGGGTCTCCCCCACCACCTTGCCGGCGGCCTGCATCTTCACAAGCTCGCTGGCGGACTTGATGGTGATCATGCTTCCAGGGCCCGGGCGATTTGCTCAGCCACCGCGTCCACAGGCGCGTCGCCGTTGATCGTCACGAGCTTGCCCTTCCGGGCATAGAAGTCGATGAGGGGAGCGGTCTTCTTGTGGTACTCCGTGAGCCGCACCGCCACGGTCTCAGCCCGATCGTCGTCCCGCTGATAGAGGACGCCGCCGCAGGAACAGGTGTCGCTGCTGTAGGTGGACACGTGGTAGGTGGCGCCGCACAGGGGGCACATGCGCCGTCCGCTGATGCGAGCGATCAGCCGCTCGTCGGGGACCTCGATGTCGATGACCCGATAGATGTCGGTGATCTTCTCCAGGGCCTCCGCCTGCGCGGTAGTCCGGGGGAAGCCATCAAAAAGGAAGCCGTTCTGGCAGTCGGGAGCGGCGATCCGGTTCTTCACCATGCCGATGATGACCTCATCGGGGACCAGCTGTCCCTTGTCCATGTAGGCCTTGGCCTCGCGGCCCAGGGGAGTGCCCTCGCGGACCTCGGCCCGCAGCATATCCCCGGTGGAGATATGAGCGATGCCGTACCGCGCGGCGATCCCCTTGGCCTGGGTGCCTTTGCCCGCGCCCGGCGGGCCCAGTAGAATCATCTTCATAGGCTTAGTTGAGGAAACCCTTGTAGTGCCGCATGAGCATCTGGGCCTCCAGCTGCTCGGTGGTCTCCAGGGCCACGCTCACCATGATCAGCACGCTGGTCGCACCGAACATGCTGGTGATCTTCAGAGAGTTCAGCACGATGGTGGGGATGATGGCGATGATGGCCAAGAACAGAGAGCCGAACAGGGTCAGACGGTTGCTGATCTTGCCCAGGTACTCGCCCGTGGGACGGCCCGCCCGGATGCCGGGGATGAAGCCGCCGTTCTGCTGCAGGTTCTTGCTCATCTCCACCGGGTTGAAGGTGATGGAGGTGTAGAAGTAACCGAAGGCGATGATCAGCAGGAAGTAGATCAGGTAGTAGGGCACCGGCACCGCAGCGCTGGAGCTCATGTACTTCTCCCACCAGTTGGACACGGCCGAACCGGGGAAGAACTGCAGGATCATGGTGGGCACCTGCATGAGGGTCATGGCGAAGATCAGCGGCAGCACGCCGTTGGCGTTGGCCTTCATGGGCAGGTAGGTGTTCTGACCGCCGTAGAGCTTGCGGCCGACGACCCGCTTGGCGTACATGATGGGGATCTTCCGCTC
>CACWJZ010000097.1 GCA_902761365.1 uncultured Eubacteriales bacterium
GGCGTCCACGTCCATGCCGATGGCGAAGGTACGGATGGGCTTATCCAACATACCTTGGGCGATGGCGCAGACCAGCGAGGAATCGAGGCCCCCCGAGAGTAGGAAGCCCACCGGCGCGTCCGCGTCCAGCCGCTTCTCGACGCCGTCCATCAGCAGCCGGCGGAGCTTCGGGCAGACCTCCTCCTCTTCCTTCATGGTGAAATAGCCCACGTAGGCAGGGTCAGCATATCGGACGAACTGCCCGTTCACCCAATAGTGTCCGGGCGGGAAGGGTAAAATGGCCTCACACAAGCCCAGCAGGTTCTTGGGTTCACTGGCAAAGGCCCATTCGCCGTTGGACAGCCGTCCATAGTATAAAGGACGGATGCCGATGGGGTCTCGGGCAGCGATGAGTTGTTGCTTCTTTCCGTCCCACAGGATCAGGGCGAACTCCGCATCCAGGGTCTTGAACATCTCCACGCCGTATTCGTGATACAGGGGCAGAAGGATCTCGCAATCCGACTGGCTCTTCAGGTCATATTTCTCCAGCAGCCGCTCCCGCAGGGGACGGAAGCCGTACAGCTCGCCGTTGCACACCACCGCATCCTGATCGAGATGGAAGGGCTGCATGCCCCGCTCGTCGAGGCCCATGATCGCCAGGCGATGAAAGCCCAGGTATCCGCAGGGGATCTCCTCGAACCGGCTCATGTCTGGACCTCTCGAGACGGTGCGGTCAAAGCACGCTTTCAATTTCTCTACGGGAATAGATTTGGTCGTGAAGCCGCAAATGGAACACATAAAAAGCACCTCCGTTCGTTGGTCGGCAATCGTTCTGATATTTCAGGACGAATGCCGCCGCTCCGTGGTGCCACCTGATTTGCTTCTCTTTCCGGGCTCCATCAAGCCCTGGCGGTTGTAACGTGCCGCCGTTCACGCCGCTCCTACTGGCTCCTCGCTTTCGGTTAGGGCTTGGAAGGGTTCTTCGCCTGAGGGCTCATACGGGATTCTCACCGTCGCCCGCTCTCTTGAAATGCCGCCGCACCAGGGTACTTTGCTTCTGCATCGCTTTACTCTATGAAAAATATGGATGCATCATAGCACCGTTTGAAACGTTTGTCAAGAAATAATATATTATATATTGTTTTTGGCGGAGAGGTATGCTACAATAGGCCATTATTTCCCGGACGGTGGGACCCGCCTGGGAAACGGAGCATCGCATCCTTGCGATGGAAAGGAAGGTACCATGAAACGATCGACACTGCTGTTGCTTGCCCTGCTGCTGTGTATGGCCCCCCTGCGCGCTGTTTTGGCCGCGGAGGAAGCGGCCGCCGCGAACGGGTTTTGGGATACGCTCACCCGGATCAACGACGCCGTCAATGGCGTGGTGTGGGGCTGGCCGGCCATCCTGCTGCTGGCCTTCGTGGGCATGCTGATGACGGTTCTGACCCGGGTGTTCCAGGTCACCCATTTCCGCCATTGGATGAAACGCACCCTGGGCGCCATGAAGGACCGGGGCGTCATGGGCCACACCGCCGACAGAAGCATCTCCCAGTTCCAGTCCCTGTGCACGGCCCTGGCGGCCACGGTGGGCACGGGCAACATCGTGGGCGTAGCCGGCGCCATCCTGATGGGGGGCCCCGGGGCGGTGTTCTGGATGTGGGTCATCGCCTTCTTCGGCATGATGACCAACTACTCCGAAAACGTACTGGGCATCTACTATCGCCGCAAGAACAGCGACGGAGAGTGGCCGCAGGGGCTGCAAATGGATCGGCAAGATCCTGGCCGCGCTGTTCTCGCTGTTCTGTCTCTTCGCCTCCTTCGGCATCGGCAACATGACCCAGGTCAACGCCATCTCCGGCAACATGCAGGCATCCTTCGGTATCCCCACCTGGGTCACGGGGATCTTCATCATGGTCATGGTAGGTCTGGTGGTGGTCGGTGGTCTCAAGCGCATCGCCGCCGTCACGGAGAAGATCGTGCCCTTCATGGTCATTGCATACATGATCGGATCCCTGGTGATTTTTATCACCAACATCGACAAAATCGGCGCCGTCTTCTCCGCCATCTTCAAAGGCGCCTTCGCGGCCAAAGCGGCCGGCGGCGGCGTCGTGGGCTACGGCATGAAGCTGGCCATCGAACAGGGCTGCAAGCGAGGCGTGTTCTCCAATGAAGCGGGCCTTGGCTCCTCGGTCATGGTCCACTCCAATTCCAACGTGAAGGAACCCGTCATGCAGGGCATGTGGGGCATATTTGAGGTGTTTGCGGATACCATCATCGTCTGCACCATGACCGCCTTTACGGCCCTGTCCTCGGGCCTTATCGACCTTGAAACGGGGCATCTCGTGACCGCGGCCTACAACGGCGTGGAGCTGACCAAGACCAACCTCATCTCCACCGCCTTTGCCATGCAGTTCGGCCGGATCGGCTCCGTATTCATCGCCATATCCATCATGCTTTTCGCCTTTTCCACGGTGCTGGGCTGGTCCCATTACGGCACCAAGGCGGCCGAGTATCTGTTGGGCGAGAAGCGGACCTTCCTCTACCGGATCCTGTTCGTCCTGCTGGTGTTCGGCGGCGCTGTCATGGGGGATAATCTCGCCTGGGACCTGGCCGACACCTTCAACGGCCTCATGATGATCCCCAACCTGATCGGCGTGATCACCCTATCGGGGGTGGTGGTCCGGATCACGAAAAACTACCTGGACCGCCAGCTGCGCGGTGCGGACATCCCCCCCTTCTACTCCGCTTTTCCGGACGTCCAGTCGGAGCAGGAGAAAGGCTGAATCAGATCTGATAATCAGTAAAACCACGAAGCAGGCGCCTTTTAAGCGCCTGCTTCGTGGTTTCAGGAGACGGATCATGATATGTAAAGAGCATTGCCTGCTCATTCCGGAAATTGACAGGATGCGGGATGTCGATTATCTCAAACCATCTTTTCCGCATTGAGCCGCGCATCCAGTTCCTGCTCGCCAAGAAACCCGAGCCGCAAGCAGGCCGTCCGCAGATCCAGCCCTTCCCTGTAGGCCAGTTCCGCTACGGAGGCGGCCTTCTCATAGCCGATCACAGGGTTGAGAGCTGTGACCAGCATGAGCGACCGATCGAGATATTCCTTCATCCGCGTCCTGTCCGCCTTCAGACCACAGATGCAGCGTTCCCGAAAGGAATCCAGGGATTCGGACAGGAGCCTGACCGACTGCAGAAAATTGTAGATGCACACCGGAAGATAGACGTTCAACTCCAGATGCCCCTGGGAAGCTGCCAGAGAAACGGCAGCGTCGTTGCCCATGACCTGCACGGCCACCATGCTCAACTGCTCACACTGAGTCGGATTCACCTTCCCGGGCATGATGGATGAGCCTGGCTCCAGAGCCGGTATGCTGATCTCACTGAACCCGCAGCGGGGACCGGAGGCCAGAAGCCGGATATCGTTGGCCATCTTCATGCTGTCGCAGGCAAGTGCCTTGACGACGCCGTGAACAGCCGTCAACTCATCCAAGCTGGTGAGCGCATGGAATTTGTTGGTGGCCGGAATAAAAGCCTTTCCGGTGAGGCCGGAGACCTCCCGCGCTGCGCTCGTGTCAAAGCCTTTAGGCGCGTTCAGGCCCGTGCCCACCGCCGTTCCGCCCAGCGCCAATTCGCCAAGAGAGCCCATCAAGACGCGGAGCATCTCTTCGTCCCGTTCTAAACCCTCCCGCCAGCCGGAGATCTCCTGTGAAAAGCGGATGGGCACGGCGTCCTGCAGATGGGTGCGGCCGGACTTGATGACGTCTTCGTTTTCCGCTTCCAACGTTTTAAGCGCAAGGATCATCCGGTTCACAGCCGGCAGCAGGCGGTCCTCAAGGGCGATCACGGCCGCGATCCGCATGGCGGAGGGAAAGGTGTCATTGGAGGATTGAGACATGTTTACGTCGTCGTTT
>CACWJZ010000098.1 GCA_902761365.1 uncultured Eubacteriales bacterium
GGCACCATCCAGAGCCTGTGGGAGGCCAACATGGACCTGCTGGGCCAGAAGCCGGTGCTGGATCTGGACGACGACAGCTGGCGCATCTACACCCGCAACGCGGTCTTGCCGCCCCACTACGTGAGCCTCACCGGCCAGGTGACCAACTCCCTGGTGTCCGAAGGCGCCGTGGTGGAGGGGACCGTGGTGAACTCCGTCATCTTCTCCGGCGCCCATATCGAGAAGGGGGCCACGGTGAAGGACAGCATCATCTTCCCCAACGCCTCGGTGGGCAAGAGCGTCACCGTGGAGAAGGCCATCGTGGGCGAGAACTCCGCCGTGGGCGACTTCTCCATCGTGGGCGGCCCCATCCGTCCCGGCGAGAAGGTGAACAACAAGCTCACCGGCGACATCACTCTCATCGGCAACGACGTAACCATCCCCGCCCGGGCGTATCTGGCCAAGGGCGCCGTGGTCAACACCGAGAACCCCCACCAGCCCGCAAAGGAGGCGTAAGCTATGATCGACAACGCATTCGGCCTCATCGTATCCGATGAGCGGACCACCCGCCTCAAGGATCTGACCCTGTCCCGCTCCACGGCGGCGGTGCCCTTCGGCGGCCGGTACCGCATCATCGACTTCATCCTCTCCGACATGGTCAATGCCGGCCTCACCAGCGTGGGCCTTATCACGGAGAAGAACTATCATTCTCTCATGGACCATCTGGGCTCCGGCAAGGAGTGGGACCTGCATCGGAAGCGCGACGGTCTCTTCATCCTGCCCCCCTTCATGACCAAGGACAACGCCGGCGTGTTCCGAGGTGCCGTGGACGCCATCCGTTCCGTCATCGGCTACGTGCGCCGCACCGCGGAGGACTACGTGATCCTCTCCTGGCCCCGGGTGGTCATGAACGTGGATCTGGTGCCCATGATGGAGCAGCACATCGCCACCGGCGCGGACGTGACCATCCTCTACGCCGAGGACGGGGCCCTGCAGCCCGAGGAGCAGAGCCAGGATCTGCGCCTCATCATGGACGAGAAGGGCCGGGTCACGGACATGGAGCTGGACGCCTACCGGCCCCGGAGCGTGAATCGGAGCTGCGACGTGATGATCCTCCGAAAGGAGCTCTTGGAGTACCTGGTGGAGGAGGCCTTCGCCCGGGGTGAGTACGACTTCCATCGGGACATCCTGCTGAAGAAGTATCGTACGCTGAACATCATGGGCTATAAGTACGAGGGCTTCCTGGCCCGTGTGGAGTCCATCGAGAGCTACTTTACCGGCAACATGGCCCTGTTGAACCCCGACGTGCAGGCGGACCTGTTCAACCCCCGGCACCCCATCTACACCAAGGTCAAGGATGAAGTGGCCGCCCGCTACTCCGTCAGCGCCCAGGTGAAGAACTCCCTGGTGGCCGACGGCTGCGTCATCGAGGGCCAGGTGGAGAACAGCGTCCTCTTCCGGGGCGTCCACGTGAAGCCCGGCGCCCGCGTCTTCAACAGCATCATCATGCAGGGGGCCGAGATCGACGAGAACGTCCTTCTGGACCACGTGATCCTGGATAAGGGCGTGAAGATTTTGCCGGGTCGGACCCTCCAAGGCTACGACAGCTTCCCCATCGTGATCAGAAAGAATCAAACCGTATGAGTACCGCAAAAGCTTTGAAACGGCCGCCCGCCAGCCGGAAGCGGCCCATCGTGCAGGCGGACATCCCCGTGGTGGAGCCGGTGCCGGAGCGAGGGCCCCTGAAGGTGCTCCTGTGCGCCAGCGAGGCCATGCCCTTCATCAAGACCGGCGGCCTTGCGGACGTGGTGGGCGCCCTGCCCGTGGCCCTCAATCAGGAGGGTCTCGACGTGCGGGTGATCCTGCCCAAGTACCGGCTGATCCCCTATACCTACATCTGCTCCATGGAGCATGTGACGGACTTCACCGTGCTCATGGGCGGGGATCGGCTCTACTGCGGCATCGACACCATGGTGGAGAACGGGGTCCGATACTACTTCGTGGACAACCTGGCCCTCTTCGGCGGGGATCGGGTCTACACCGGCGACCAGGACGAGGGCTATCGCTTCGCCTTCTTCTGCCGGGCCATCCTGGAGGCCCTGCCCCGGATCGGTTTCTTCCCGGACATCCTCCACGGCAACGACTGGCAGTGCGGGCTGTTGAGCGTGCTGCTCAGGGCCCAGTACGGCATCGACGAGCGGTATCGGGCCATCCGCACGGTCTACACCATCCACAACCTGAAGTTCCAGGGGCTCTTCGACTTCCACTGGCTCAAC
>CACWJZ010000099.1 GCA_902761365.1 uncultured Eubacteriales bacterium
TGCTCCTCGATGTGGATGGAGGTGTAGGCGTCCTCCTTCACCAGCTTCTCGCTGATGAGGACCGCGTCCTCGTAGTTGTAACCCTCCCAGGTCATGAACCCGATGAGGATGTTCCGGCCAAGGGCGATCTCGCCGCCGTCGGTGGAGGCGCCGTCCGCGATGACGTCGCCCTTCTTGACGACCTCGCCCTTGGTGACCACGGGCCGCTGGTTGAGGCAGGTGCCCTGGTTGCTCCGCTGGAACTTGGTCATCTTGTACTCGTGGGGCACGCCCGCGGGGGTGGTGATGACCACCTTGGTGGCGGACACATAGCTCACCACGCCGTCCTCCTTGGCGAGGACCACGATGCCGGAGTCGGCAGCCGCCTTGTACTCCATGCCGGTGGCCACCACGGGGGCTTCGGGCTTGAGCAGAGGCACAGCCTGACGCTGCATGTTGGAGCCCATCAATGCACGGTTGGCGTCGTCGTTCTCCAGGAACGGGATCATGGCCGTGGCCACGGATACCAGCTGCTTGGGGGAGACGTCCAGATAGTCGATCTCGGTGTTGCGGACCTCGATGATCTGATCCAGCTTCCGGGCCACCACACGGTCCTTGGCAAACCAGTGGGTCTCGGGGTCCACGGGCTCGTTGGCCTGGGCCACGATGGTGCCGTCCTCTTCGTCGGCGGTAAGATAGACGATCTCCTCGGTGATCCTGTGGTTGGCCTTGTCCACCACCCGGTAGGGGGCCTCGATGAAGCCGTACTCGTTGATCCGGGCATAGGTAGCCAGGGAGTTGATGAGGCCGATGTTGGGACCTTCAGGGGTCTCGATGGGGCACATGCGGCCGTAGTGAGAATAGTGCACGTCGCGGACCTCGAAGGTGGCGCGATCGCGGTTCAGACCGCCGGGGCCCAGAGCGGACAAACGCCGCTTATGGGTCAACTCGGACAGAGGGTTGGTCTGATCCATGAACTGGGACAGCTGGGAGGAGCCGAAGAACTCCTTGATGGCGGCGGTCACCGGGCGGATGTTGATGAGGTTGCTGGGCATGACCACGTCCATGTCCTGCAGGCCCATGCGCTCCCGGACCACGCGCTCGAGACGGGTGAGGCCCACCCGGATCTGATTCTGCAGCAGCTCGCCCACACTGCGGATGCGGCGGTTGCCCAGATGGTCGATGTCGTCCGTCTTGCCGATGCCGTAGGAGAGGTCGATCATGTAGGACACGGAGGCCACCATATCGTCGGGGACGATGTGGCGGGGGATCAGGTCATAGTAATGGCTGCGCAGGAAGTCCTTCTGGCCCTCCTCGCTCTCCATGGCCTGCATCTCGGGAAGCAGAGCCAGGAGCGTGGGGATGTGGACATCCTCGTTGAGGCCGGCTTCGATGGGCGCAAAGGGCAGGAAGCCCGCGGCGGAGGCGAAGTTGTTGCCCACCACCTTCACGACCTTGTCCTCGATCTTCACGGACACGGCGTTGACGCCCGCGTTCTGGATCTCCTCGGCCTTCTGCTTGGTGATGAAGGCGCCCTCCTCCAGCAGCACCTCACCGGTGATGGGGGACGCGACCATCTCAGCCGCGATCTGGTTCACGATGCGGGCCTTCAGGCTCAGCTTTTTATTGAATTTATACCGGCCTACCCGAGCAAGGTCATACCGGTTGTCGAAGAACAGGCCGTTCAACAGGCTCCGGGCGCTCTCCTCCGTGGGAGGCTCGCCGGGGCGCTGGCGCTTGTAGATCTCGATGAGGCCGTCGGCCACGGAACGGGTGGGGTCCTTCTGCAGGGTGTTCTCCAGCCGCTCGTCGTCGCCCAGGAGCTCCTTGATCTCCGCGTTGGTGCCATAGCCGATGGCGCGCAGGAGGGAGGTGATGAATACCTTGCGCTGCCGGTCGATCTTCACGTAGAGGATGCCGTTGCTGTCGGTCTCATACTCCAGCCAGGCGCCCCGGTTGGGGATGACCTGGGCGGCGTAGAGCTGGTTGCCCCACTTGTCGGTGCTCACGGAATAGTAGGCACCGGGGGACCGGACCAGCTGGCTCACGATGACCCGCTCGGCGCCGTTGATGATGAAGGTGCCCTGGGGCGTCATAAGGGGGAAGTCCCCCATAAAGACCTCCTGCTGCTTCACTTCGCCGGTCTCCTTGTTGATGAGACGGACGGTGACCCGCAGGGGTGCGGCGTAGTTCACGTCGTTTTCCTTGCTCTCCTCCTGG
>CACWJZ010000100.1 GCA_902761365.1 uncultured Eubacteriales bacterium
GAAGATGAAGGCGGAGCTGGGGGACATCCCCATCCACCTGCACACCCACAACACCACCGGCACCGGCGACATGACCAACCTCATGGCCGCCCAGGCCGGGGTGGACATCGTGGACACGTGCCTGAGCCCCTTCGGCAACGGCACCGCCCAGCCCGCCACCGAGTCCCTGGTCGCCACCCTCAAGGGCACCGAGCGCGACACGGGCCTCGATCTTGCGGCCTTGGCCGAGGTGGCCAAGCACTTCCGCAAGGTCCAGGATCGGATGATGCAGGAGGGCATCTACACCACCAAGTCCATGATGGTGGACACCAACACCCTGATCTATCAGGTGCCCGGCGGCATGCTCAGCAACCTGGTCAAGCAGCTCAAGGATGCCGGCGCCGAGGATAAGTACTATGACGTGCTGGCGGAGATCCCCCAGGTCCGCAAGGACTTCGGCTATCCGCCCCTGGTGACCCCCACCAGCCAGATCGTGGGTACCCAGGCCGTGTTCAACGTGCTCATGGGCCGCTACAAGACCTTCCCCAACAACAGCAAGGACCTGCTGCGCGGCGCCTACGGCAAGCTCCCCGGCGAAGTGAACGAGGAGGTCCGCAAGAAGGCCATCGGCGACGAGAAGGTCATCACCTGCCGTCCCGCCGATTTGATCGAGCCGGAGCTGGAGAAGTACAAGAAGGAGCTGGGCGACCGTGCCCATCAGGAGGAGGACGTGCTGAGCTACGCGCTCCTGCCCCAGGTGGCCATGAAGTTCTTCGACGTGCGCGACGGCCTGGTCAAGCCCGAGCCGGAAGCCAAGCCCGAGCCCAAGAAGGAAGCCCCCGCCATGCGGGAGCTGTACGTGGAGGATTGCTCCATCTGACCCCTCTCATGCAAGTCAACGGGAGCCGCGCGAAAGTGCGGCTCCTTTTTCGTGAGCCGTCAGGAACACATCATCACTTTGCCGCCAGGCAATCCATCACTTACGCAGCATACATCACTGCGCGAAGCGCAATATCACTTGCGCCGCAGGCGCAAACATCACTTTGCCCCGCCACGCTCCAACGAAAAAAGCTTGTCATCCTGAGCGAGGCCGCAGGCCGAGTCGCTTGTGTTCCTCACGCGCTCTTCCACCTTACGGTACGCTCCCTCGCTCAGGATGACAACGGAAGAGGGGAGAGGCTCGCCCGTCCCGTCGTAGGGATGTTCTGCGGTTTTCCGAGGTAAGGAATCCCCAGGGGGAATGAAAGCGGACACCCCACACCCGGCCTTACGGCCACCCTCTCCCCAGGGAGAGGGCTTTTGGGCACGCGATGCCCTCTCCTCGGGGAGAGGGTGGCAGCGCAGCTGACGGGTGTGGGGGTGCCCCCCGCCGAATGTCCCTTCGGGCATGGATTCCCTATGTTGCGGGCAAATTACCACTTGCGCTTTTCAACATACTATGATATACTGCCACCGTTGGAATGTGAAACGAGTGTGGAGAGTGGGGCGACCCACTCTTTCCTTATGAGAGGGGAGGAAAGGCCAATGAAGACCACCGAGCTCTGTGAATCCCTGTGTCGCGAGACCGTGGAACAGCTGGGCTTCGTCCTGTGGGACGTGGAGTTCCAGAAGGAGTACGGGGACTGGGTGCTGACCTTCTACATCGACAAGGAGGGCGGCGTCACCATCGAGGACTGCGAGACCGTGAGCCGGGCCCTGGAGCCGGTGCTGGACGAAAACGATCCCATCGAGCAGGCATACACCCTGTCCGTCAGCAGCCTGGGCCTCGATCGGCCCTTGAAGCTGCCCAAGGACTATGAGCGAAATCTCAACAAGCCCATCGAAGTGAAGCTCTATTCGCCCCTCAAGACGGCCTCGGGCAGGAGCCTTAAGCAGCTCCACGGCACGCTGGTGAGCTATACGGACGACAGCTTCGTCCTGCGCACCGAGGGCGGCAAGGAACACACCATCCAGAAGAAGGACGCGGCGCTCATCCGCCCGTATATCGAGTTTTAAGTGACAAGGGAAAGGACACGACAATGAACGCAGATTTTATCGAGGCTCTCAACGCGCTGGAGAAGGAGAAGGGCATCAACAAAGACGTGCTGCTGTCCGCAGTGGAATCCGCTCTGATCTTCGCGTATAAGCGCAACTACAACTCCCAGGGCAACGTGCGGGCCGAGATCGACGGCACCACCGGCGAGATCCACATCTACGCCAGCAAGACCGTGGTGGAGGAG
>CACWJZ010000101.1 GCA_902761365.1 uncultured Eubacteriales bacterium
GTGCCGCCCCCGCCGCCCGTCCCGCTGCGCCCAAGGCCGCTGCGCCCAAGCCCGCTGCCAAGCCCGCCGCCGCGCCCGCGCCCGCTGCTGCGCCTGCCGGTGCCGGTGAGAACATCAACGCGCCCATGCCCGGCAACATCCTGGATGTGCGGGTACAGAACGGCCAGGCCGTCAAGTCCGGCGACATCCTGATGATCCTGGAAGCCATGAAGATGGAGAACGAGATCATCGCCCCCTGCGCTGGCACCGTGTCCAACCTGTCCGTCCAGAAGGGTTCCACCGTTTCCTCCGGCCAGCTGCTGTGCTCCATCGGTTGATTGTGAGGTCACCGAACTATGGGCACCGCCATACTTGAATTCTTAAAAACGACCGGCTTCTATCAGATCTTCGATAGTCCGCTGCAGCTGGTGATGATCCTTATCGCCTGCGTACTGCTCTATCTGGCGATCGTGAAGAAGTTCGAGCCGTTGCTGCTGCTCCCCATCGCCTTCGGCATGCTGCTCACCAACCTGCCCGGCGCGGGGCTCTATCACGCGGACATCTACGCGGAAGGCCACGTCAATTGGTCCATGCTGGCTGATCCCAAGCACTGCGGCCTGCTGGACTACCTGTATCTGGGCGTCAAGCTGGGCATCTACCCCTGCCTCATCTTCATGGGCGTGGGCGCCATGACGGACTTCGGTCCCCTCATCGCCAATCCCAAGTCCCTGATCCTGGGCGCGGCTGCGCAGCTGGGCATCTACATGGCCTATGGTATCGCCCTGATCCTGGGCTTCACCACCCCCCAGGCGGCCTCCATCGGCATCATCGGCGGCGCGGACGGCCCCACGGCCATCCTGGTCACCACCAAGCTGGCCCCTGAGCTTCTGGGCGCCATCGCCGTGGCAGCCTATTCCTACATGGCCCTGGTGCCGGTCATCCAGCCCCCCATCATGCGGGCCC
Organism: uncultured Eubacteriales bacterium; assembly: GCA_902761365.1. GTDB lineage: Bacteria > Bacillota > Clostridia > Christensenellales > CAG-138 > RUG472. The sequence goes on from CACWJZ010000101.1 coordinate 943, forward strand.
TGACCAGCAAGGAGGAGCGCCAGATCACCATGAAGCAGCTTCGGTCCGTGTCCCAGACGGAGAAGATCATCTTCCCCATCGCCGTGACCGTCTTCGTCAGCTTCCTGGTGCCCGATGCGGCGCCCCTGGTGGGCTGCCTGATGCTGGGCAACCTGTTCAAGGAGAGCGGCGTCACCGACCGTCTCAACAAGACCGCCCAGAATGAGCTCATCAACATCGTCACCATCTTCCTGGGCATCTCCGTGGGCGCCACCGCCACCGCGGCCAACTTCCTGAAGCTCCAGACCCTGGAGATCATGGCCCTGGGCATCTTCGCCTTCGGCGGCGGCTCTGCCGGCGGCGTGCTCCTGGCCAAGCTCATGAACCTGTTCCTGAAGGAGAAGATCAATCCCCTCATCGGTTCCGCCGGCGTGTCCGCGGTGCCCATGGCGGCCCGTGTCTCCCAGGTGGAAGGTCAGAAGGCCAAGCCCGGCAACTTCCTGCTCATGCACGCCATGGGTCCCAACGTGGCCGGCGTCATCGGCTCGGCCATTGCGGCGGGCGTGTTCCTGTCCCTGTTCAAGTGAGGTAATCTAAGATAATGGCAAACAAGCTCTATATTACCGATACCATCCTGCGGGACGGCCACCAGAGCAAGGCGGCCACCCGGATGCCCCTCAGCGACATGCTCCCCGCCTGTGAAGCCCTGGACAACATCGGCTTCTGGTCTCTGGAGGTGTGGGGCGGCGCCACCTTCGACGCCTGCCTCCGCTACCTCAACGAGGACCCCTGGGAGCGGCTCCGTCAGCTCCGCAAGGCCCTGCCCAAGACCAAGCTGCAAATGCTCTTCCGCGGCCAGAACATCCTGGGCTACAAGCACTACGCGGACGACGTGGTGGAAGCCTTCTGCCGCAAGGCCATCGAGAACGGTATCGACATCATCCGCATTTTCGACGCTCTGAACGACACCCGCAACCTGGAAGCCGCCATCAAGTACACCAAGAAGTACGGCGGCTGGTGCGAGCCCGCGCTGAGCTACACCATCTCCCCGGTCCACAGCGAGGAATACTTCGTGAAGCTAGCCAAGGAGCTGGTCCAGATGGGCGCCGACTCCATCTGCATCAAGGACATGGCGAACCTGCTGCTGCCCTACGATGCCTACAGCCTCATCAAGAAGATGAAGGCGGAGCTGGGGGACATCCCCATCCACCTGCACACCCACAACACCACCGGCACCGGCGACATGACCAACCTCATGGCCGCCCAGGCC
>CACWJZ010000102.1 GCA_902761365.1 uncultured Eubacteriales bacterium
GGCGCCGCCCCCGCCCGTCCCGCCGCCCCCAAGGCCGCTGCGCCCAAGCCCGCCCCCAAGGCCGCGCCCGCGCCCGCCGCTGCCCCCGCCGGCAAGGGTGAGAACATCAACGCCCCCATGCCCGGCAACATCCTGGATGTGCGGGTAGCGAACGGCCAGGCCGTCACCGCCGGTCAGATCCTCATGATCCTCGAAGCCATGAAGATGGAGAACGAGATCATCGCCCCCTGCGCCGGCACCGTGTCCAACCTGTCCGTCCAGAAGGGTTCCACCGTTTCCTCCGGCCAGCTGCTGTGCTCCATCGGTTGATTGTGAGGTCACCGAGCTATGGGTACTGCTGTACTTGAATTCTTAAAAACGACCGGCTTCTATCAGATCTTCGATAACCCGCTGCAGCTGGTGATGATCGGCATCGCCTGCGTGCTGCTGTATCTGGCGATCGTGAAGAAGTTCGAGCCGTTGCTGCTGCTCCCCATCGCCTTCGGCATGCTGCTCACCAACCTGCCGGGCGCGGGGCTCTATCACGCGGACATCTATGCGGAAGGCCACGTGAACTGGACCATGCTGGCCGATCCCAAGCACTGCGGCCTGCTGGACTATCTGTACCTGGGCGTCAAGCTGGGCATCTATCCCTGCCTGATCTTCATGGGCGTGGGCGCCATGACGGACTTCGGTCCCCTCATCGCCAACCCCAAGTCCCTGATCCTGGGCGCAGCCGCCCAGCTGGGCATCTACATGGCCTACGGCATCGCCCTGATCCTGGGCTTCACCACGCCCCAGGCTGCCTCCATCGGCATCATCGGCGGCGCGGACGGCCCCACGGCCATCCTGGTCACCACCAAGCTGGCCCCTGAGCTCTTGGGCGCCATCGCCGTGGCTGCCTACTCCTACATGGCCCTGGTGCCGGTCATCCAGCCCCCCATCATGCGGGCCCTGACCACCAAGGCGGAGCGGCAGATCACCATGAAGCAGCTCCGTGCCGTGTCCCAGACGGAGAAGATCATCTTCCCCATCGCCGTGACCATCTTCGTGAGCTTCCTGGTGCCCGATGCGGCGCCCCTGGTGGGCTGCCTGATGCTGGGCAACCTGTTCAAGGAGAGCGGCGTCACCGATCGTCTCAATAAGACCGCCCAGAACGAGCTCATCAACATCGTCACCATCTTCCTGGGCATCTCCGTGGGCGCCACCGCCACGGCGGCCAACTTCCTGAAGCTCCAGACCCTGGAGATCATGGCCCTGGGCATCTTCGCCTTCGGCGGCGGCTCCGCGGGCGGCGTGCTCCTGGCCAAGTTCATGAACCTGTTCCTGAAGGAGAAGATCAACCCCCTCATCGGCTCCGCCGGCGTGTCCGCGGTGCCCATGGCGGCCCGTGTCTCCCAGGTGGAGGGCCAGAAGGCCAAGCCCGGCAACTTCCTGCTCATGCACGCCATGGGTCCCAACGTGGCCGGCGTCATCGGCTCGGCCATCGCGGCGGGCGTGTTCCTGTCCCTGTTTAAGTGAGGTAGACTATGGCCAATAAACTGTACATCACCGATACCATCCTGCGGGACGGCCACCAGAGCAAGGCGGCCACCCGGATGCCCCTCTCCGACATGCTCCCTGCCTGCGAAGCCCTGGACAACATCGGCTTCTGGTCTCTGGAGGTTTGGGGCGGCGCCACCTTCGACGCCTGCCTTCGGTACCTCAACGAGGATCCCTGGGAGCGGCTTCGCAAGCTCCGCAAGGCCCTGCCCAAGACCAAGCTGCAGATGCTCTTCCGCGGCCAGAACATCCTGGGCTACAAGCACTATGCCGACGACGTGGTGGAAGCCTTCTGCCGCAAGGCCATCGAGAACGGCATCGACATCATCCGCATCTTCGACGCTCTGAACGACACCCGGAACCTGGAAGCCGCCATCAAGTACACCAAGAAGTACGGCGGCTGGTGCGAGCCGGCGTTGAGCTACACCATCTCCCCGGTCCACAGCGAGGAATACTTCGTGAAGCTCGCTAAGGAGCTGGTCGAGATGGGCGCTGACTCCATCTGCATCAAGGACATGGCGAACCTGCTGCTGCCCTACGACGCCTACAGCCTGGTGAAGAAGATGAAGGCGGAGCTGGGGGACATCCCCATCCACCTGCACACCCACAACACCACCGGCACCGGCGACATGACCAACCTCATGGCCGCCCAGGCCGGCAACGGCACCGCCCAGCCCGCCACCGAGTCCCTGGTCGCCACCTTGAAGGGCACCGAGCGGGACACCGGTCTGGACCTCAACGCCCTGGCCGAGGTGGCCAAGCACTTCCGCAAGGTCCAGGAGAGGATGATGCAGGAGGGCATCTACACCACCAAGTCCATGATGGTGGATACCAACACCCTCATCTATCAGGTGCCCGGCGGCATGCTCAGCAACCTGGTCAAGCAGCTCAAGGACGCCGGCGCCGAGGATAAGTACTACGACGTGCTGGCGGAGATCCCCCAGGTCCGCAAGGACTTCGGTTATCCGCCCCTGGTGACCCCCACCAGCCAGATCGTGGGCACCCAGGCCGTGTTCAACGTGCTCATGGGCCGCTACAAGACCTTCCCCAACAACAGCAAGGATCTGCTGCGCGGCGCCTACGGCAAGGTGCCTGGCGAGGTCAACGAGGAGGTCCGCAAGATGGCCATCGGCGACGAGAAGGTCATCACCTGCCGTCCCGCCGATCTCATCGAGCCGGAGCTCGAAAAGTACAAGAAGGAGCTGGGCGAGCAGGCCCATCAGGAGGAGGACGTGCTGAGCTACGCGCTCCTGCCCCAGGTGGCCAAGAAGTTCTTCGACGTCCGCGACGGCCTCGTGAAGCCCGAGCCGGAAGGAAGTTCTTCGACGTCCGCGACGGCCTCGTGAAGCCCGAGCCGGAAGTCAAGCCCGAGCCCAAGAAGGAAGCCCCCGCGGCCCCGGCCGTCCGGGAGCTGTACGTGGAGGACCTCTCCATCTGACCACCTCCAACGCAAGTCATATAGGAGCCGCATCACCCGTGCGGCTCCTTTTCTAAGGAGAAGTTATGATCGACACCAGGGACGTGATCGAATTCTTTGACCGTCTGGCCCCCACCTGGGACGCGGGCATGGTCCGCAACGAGCCGGTGATCGCCCGCATTTTGGACATGGCGGGGATGGCCCCCGGCGTAAAAGCGCTGGACGTGGCCACGGGCACCGGGGTCCTGATCTCGGACTATCTGGGCCGGGGCGTAGAGCACGTGACGGCGGTGGACATCTCCCCCAGGATGGTGGAGATCGCCCAAAGCAAGTTTGCTCGGGACCATCAGGTCACGATCCTCTGCGCCGACGCCCAGGAGCAGGCTTTCGGCGTCTTCGACTGCATCCTGATCTACAACGCCTTTCCCCACTTTTCCGAGCCGGAGAAGCTATTTAAGAACCTGTCCCGCCAGCTCAAACCCGGCGGCCGCCTCACCGTGGCCCACGGCATGAGCCGGGCGCGCATCAACGACCATCACCGGGGCGGCGCCAGCCACGTGTCCTACGGCCTCATGCCCGCCGAGGACCTGGCCGCCCTCATGGCCCCCTTCGTCGCCGTGGACCAGGTCCTGTCCGACGACAGCATGTACCTGGTTTCGGGCACGCTTTCGCGCCTGTAAATCCTTTGAAATTTCTCTTGCGCTTTTCAACATACTATGGTATACTGCCACCGTTGGAATGAGAAACAAGTGTGGAGAGTGGGGCGACCCACTCTTTCCTTATGAGAGGGGAGGAACGACGTGAAGACCACTGAGCTGTGCGAATCCCTGTGCCGGGAGACGGTGGAGAAGCTGGGCTTCGTCCTCTGGGACGTGGAGTTCCAGAAGGAGTACGGCGACTGGGTGCTGACCTTCTACATCGACAGGGAGGGCGGCGTCACCATCGAGGACTGCGAAACGGTGAGCCGGGCCCTGGAGCCGGTGCTGGACGAGGCGGACCCCATCGAGCAGGCCTACACCCTGTCCGTCAGCAGCCTGGGTCTCGATCGGCCGCTGAAGCTTGAGAAGGACTACGCCCGGAACATGGGCAAGCCCATCGAGGTGAAGCTCTATTCGCCCCTGAAGATGGCCTCGGGCAAGAGCCTGAAGCAGCTTCACGGCACCCTGGTGAGCTACGACGAAGCAAGCTTCGTCCTGCGCACCGAGGGCGGCAAGGACCACAGCATCCAAAAGAAGGACGCGGCGCTCATCCGCCCGTATATCGAGTTTTAATAGAGACGAAAGGACACGACAATGAACGCAGATTTTATCGAGGCTCTCAACGCGCTGGAAAAGGAGAAGGGGATCAGCAAGGACGTGCTGCTCTCCGCGGTGGAATCCGCCCTGATCTTCGCCTATAAGCGCAACTACAACTCCCAGGGCAACGTGCGGGCCGAGATCGACGGCACCACCGGCGAGATCCACATCTACGCCAGCAAGACCGTGGTGGAGGAG
>CACWJZ010000103.1 GCA_902761365.1 uncultured Eubacteriales bacterium
AAGCTCATCGCCCTGCCCGTCCGGGAGAAGATCGGACGACTCAAGTACGTGACCGAAGCGGAAGCCCCCGCTGCCTATGAGCAGATCATGCAGGAGATGGGCGACGAGATCGGTGCCCTGGTAGAAGGAGGTCTGAACTGATGCAGAAGGAATATCGTACCATATCCGAAGTCGTAGGCGCGCTGATGCTGGTGAACCAGGTGGAGGGCGTCAAGTACGACGAGCTGGTGGAGATCGTCCAGGAGGACGGCACCATCCGCCGGGGCAAGGTGCTGGAGGTCAACGGCGACCGCGCCCTGGTCCAGCTCTTTGAGGGCTCCCAGGGCCTCCGCGTCAGCACGGCCAAAGCCCGCTTCATGGGCCGGTCCATCGAGCTCGACGTGGCGCCCGACATGCTGGGCCGGGTCTTCGACGGCATGGGCAAGCCCAAGGACGGCGGCCCCGCTCTGATCCCCGAGAAGCATCTCAACATCAACGGCAACCCCATGAACCCCGCCGCCCGGGACTACCCCTCCGAGTTCATCCAGACCGGCGTGTCCGCCATCGACGGCCTCAACACCCTGGTCCGTGGCCAGAAGCTCCCGGTGTTCTCCGGCAGCGGCCTTCCTCACGCCCAGCTGGCGGCCCAGATCGCCCGGCAGGCCAAGGTCCTTGGTTCCGACGAAAAGTTCGCCGTGGTCTTCGCCGCCGTAGGCATCACCTTCGAGGAAGCGGACTTCTTCATCAGCGACTTCAGGAAGACCGGCGCCATCGAGCGGACCGTCACCTTCATCAACCTCGCCAACGACCCGGCCATCGAGCGTATCGCCACCCCCCGTATGGCCATCACCGCCGCGGAGTATCTGGCCTACGATCTCGGCATGCACGTGCTGGTCATCATCACCGACATCACCAATTACGCGGAGGCCCTGCGTGAGATCTCCGCGGCCCGCAAGGAGGTGCCGGGACGGCGCGGCTATCCGGGCTACATGTACACCGACCTTGCCACCATGTACGAGCGGGCCGGCCGTATCCGGGACAACAAGGGTTCCATCACCATGATCCCCATCCTGTCCATGCCTGAGGACGACGTGACCCACCCCATCCCCGATTTGACCGGGTACATCACCGAGGGCCAGATCATCCTCTCCCGCGACCTGTACCGCAAGGGCCTGACCCCGCCCATCAACGTGCTGCCGTCCCTGTCCCGTCTGAAGGACAAGGGCATCGGCAAGGGCAAGACCAGGGAGGACCACGCGGACACCATGAACCAGCTGTTCTCCGCCTACTCCCGCGGCAAGGACGCCAAGGAGCTGGCGGTGATCCTGGGCGACGCGGCCCTGTCCGACACCGACAAGCTCTACGCCAAGTTCGCCGACGCCTTCGAGGCGGAGTACATCTCCCAGGGCTACTACACCAACCGGACCATCCAGGAGACGCTGGATCTGGGCTGGAAGCTGCTGGGGATCCTGCCTCGGACGGAGCTCAAGCGTATTCGGGACGAATATCTCGACAAGTACTACCATCCCGCAGAGTAAGGGAGGACGCCTATGGCGGCTATTCAGTATAAACCCACCCGCATGGAGCTGTCCAACCTGAAGAAACGGTTGAAGACGGCGGTGCGGGGCCATAAGATGATGAAGGACAAGCGGGACGAGCTGGTCCGCCGCTTCATCGTGCTGGCTCGGAAGAACAAGGAGCTGAGGGAGCAGACCGAGGCGAAGATGGCCGTGGCCATGCAGAACTTCGTCCTCGCGAAGGCCACCATGTCCAACAACGAGATCGAGGAGGCCCTCCTCTATCCCGCCCGGGGCATCCAGGTGGACGCGGAGAAGCAGAACATCCTGTCCATCCCCGTGCCCAAGCTCTCCATGAGCACCTCGGAGGAGATCGTGTACCCCTACGGCTTCTCCTCCACCAGCTCCGATCTGGACGGCGCGGTCCAGGCCATCGCCGAGGCCCTGCCCCTGATGCTGGAGCTTGCGGAGGTGGAGAAGAGCACGGCACGCCTGGCCGACGAGATCGAGAAGACCCGCCGCCGGGTCAACGCCCTCGAATACGTCATGATCCCCCAGTACACCGAGGCCATCCGCACCATCCAGATGAAGCTGGACGAGAACGAGCGCGGGAACCTGTCCCGGCTCATGAAGACCAAGGAGATGCTGCACAAGCGGGCTTTTCGGCAGGATATCTCCTGCCCGTGCCCCAATATGAGGAGTGGACGCGCCGCCGTGCAAGCGGCGCGTTTGCGCCGGAAGCGGACTGGATCGAGGAGGACCCGGCGGCCGCCTGGCCCTGGGCCAATGGTTTGCTGCTCCTCATATGGCCCTATGCGCCCTATGCTCCCGACGCGGGCCTCTCCGGCTACTATCCCGCCTCCCACCAGAGCTACCACGCCATGATGGGCCTGAAAAAGGCCCTGGAAGCTGTTGGCGTCCGGGCGGAGCGGGCGGCGGTGCCGGTGAAGAGCCTGCTGGTGGCGTGGGGGCTCGCCGCCTGTTTGGACAGCGACATGCTCTATATGCCGGGCATCGGCACCCGGTTCGTGATCCAGGCCTTGATGGTGGCCCTGCAGGAGGATGAGCTGACCTTCACGCCCAAACAGGCCCCCTTCCAGGCCTGCATCCACTGCAAGCGCTGCCAAAGGGCCTGCCCCGGCGGCGCCATCTCGCCCCAGGGCTACGACTGGCGCAAGTGCCTCCGGGCCTACGAGGACGGGCCCCAGATGCCAGCCTGGGTCATGGAGAGGATGACCTGCCTTTTGGGCTGCGAGGTGTGCCAGGACGTTTGCCCCCTCAACCACTTTATCCAGCCCCGGCCCGTGACCGAGGAAGAAAAGGCCGCCTTCGACCTGGGCAGGCTCATCGCCGGGGACATCAAACCAGCCCTGGCCCTCATCGGCAAAAACATGAAGAAGGGGGGCAAGCTCACCGCCCAGGCGGCGGTGCCAACCAAAACAGGACCGATCTGCTGCCCCTTTTGGAGGAGCAGGCCGCGCGAACCGACGGCCCCCTGAAAGATACCCTTCTTTGGGCAATCTCCAAGCTTCAACATATTTAGTTTTTGAGGTTAGCGCCATGAACGATTTTGGAATCAATGAGATGCTGGAAATGCAAGCAGCTTTACAGGAGAAATACCAGGACTTGTGGAAACCGATCGGTCCCGAACGCGGGCAAGATCAGCTGCTGTGGATGATCGGCGAGATCGGGGAAGTGATCGATATCGTCAAAAAGCATGGCGGGCAAAAAGCTTGCCAGGATGCGGAATTGCGAAAAAGGCTCATTGAAGAGATGGCGGACGTTCTCATGTATTATAACGACATTCTGCTATGCTACGGGATATCGGCAGAGGAATTGAAACGATCCTATACCGACAAATTTAAAAAGAACATGAAGCGCTGGTGAATCGGAGTCTATCCGAAAAAGCAGACAGGAAAAAAGGCATGCTGACATATGAAAGAGTATCGATGCGGAATCTGCGGGAGTATCTGAAGCTGTCGATTTCGGAAGATCAGAAGCGTATCCTGGCAACGAGCAACCTGAAAACGCTTTGGCAATCCATCGTTTATATGCCTTTCTCCAAGCTGTTTCTGATTTGTGAGAACGGGCGCGGCGTGGGATACGTGTATCTCTATTGCTACGCAAAAACAAAGAAGTACAACGTAGGCAGATTGTTGGTCGACGAAAGCTGTCAAAAGCAGGGGATCGGCAGACAGGCATTGCTGTGGGCGTTGGCGTATCTGTACGCACATCATGCGCCAAGAGTGCTTCTGTCGGTGCATCCTGACAACGCCGCTACCCGAAAACTGTATGAAAGCGTAGGGTTCCGGTATTGTGAGGGCCATTATTGGGGCAAGGAAATGGTGATGATGCACCAGCCCGAATCGGTCAAGGATAGAACGAAATAAGAACGGATATTCTACGAGCCAAATTGCGGGCAATTTCCCACTTGAAAAATGCGGACCGATAGAGTATAATGCCTCTTGCGTGCCAGACGGGGAGGTAGCGGTGCCCTGAACCCGCAATCCGCTATAGCGGGGTTTCATCCCCCGTTTGAGGCTCGGCGCTGTGGTGCCTGCCGC
>CACWJZ010000104.1 GCA_902761365.1 uncultured Eubacteriales bacterium
GAACCCCTCCTTTAAGCTCTCCTCAGCCACTATCCGCAACGAGATGGCGGATCTGGAGGACCTGGGGTATCTGGAGCAGCCTCACACCTCCGCCGGTCGGGTGCCTTCCGATAAGGCGTACCGCCTCTACGTCAACAACATGATGCAGCGGTCCAACCTGACCGAGGACGAGGTGAAGGTCATGTCGTCCTATTGCCAGAACAAGGTGAAGGGCCTGGACGCCGTGATGCGGGAAACCGCCAGCGTGCTCTCCAACATCACCCACTACATCGCCCTGGTCATGATGCCCGAAAGCAGCACCAACCGGCTGCGGCATCTGCAGCTGGTGCCCCTGGCCGAGGGCTACGCCCTGGTGGTGGTGGTCACGGACGCAGGCGTCGCCCGGGATTCCGTCATCCGCATCCCGACTGAGATGGGGGCGGACGAACTCGATCGCATCTCCCGCATGATCTCCCAGCGGTACTACAACTGCCGCATGACGGAGGTGGGGGAGAAGATGACGAAGGAGCTGGGGATGGAGCTGCTGGACCGCGGCACCTTCCTCACGGACCTGGTGGACACCATGGAAACGGCGCCGGGCGCCAACGCCCACCGGATCGCCCTCTCCGGCACCAACAACATGCTGGACTATCCTGCCTATTCGGACATCGACCGGGCACGGCAGCTGCTGGCGGCGGTGGAGAAGAAGGATTCCATGTACCGGCTGCTGAAGAACGCTGGCCCCTTTGAGATCAGCATGAAGATCGGCAGCGAGCTCGGCCAGGACATCTTCAGCGACTGCAGCCTGGTCACCGCCACCTATCGCATCGGCTCCATGCCGGTGGGGACCATGGGCGTCATCGGGCCCACCCGGATGCCCTACGGCAAGGTGGTCTCTGTGCTCGACTACATGAGCAAGAGCTTAGGCAGTATCTTAACGAACTTATTGGAGGAAGACTGATGGCGAAGAACAAGAAGAAGACCGAAAGGAAGGTCGAACAGGTCCCCGTGGGAGCGCCGGAAGAGACGCCGGTGGAGAACGAGGAGCTGAAGAAGGCCCAGGAGGAGCTGGCCAAGAAGCAGCAGGAGCTGGACGACACCATTCACCTCCTGCAGCGGAACCAGGCAGATTTTGAGAACTTCCGCCGCCGGAACAACAGCGTCCGGGCCGAGAGCTACGAGAGCGGCAAGCGGGACGCGGTGGCGGAGCTGCTGCCCTCCCTGGACGATTTCGATCGGATCATCGCCAACGCCGACAAGGCGGACGAAGCCTGGGTGGAGGGCGTGAAGCTGGTTTACCGCAAGTTCACCGACGAGCTCAAGAAGCTGGGGCTCACGGAGATCGAATCGGAAGGCAAGTTCGATCCTAACCTCCACAACGCGGTCCTTTCCGAAGCGGCCGAGGGCGTGGAGAGCGAGACGATCCTCGCCGTGCTCCAGAAGGGGTACAAGATGGGCGACAAGATTTTGCGGCACAGCATGGTCAAGGTGTCCGAGTAAAGAAAAAACAGCCGCGCCGCACAAGACAAGGCATGGCTGAAAAAGCATAGACTATACAAGTATCAGGAGGAAAAGAAAACTATGGGTAAGATCATCGGTATCGATTTAGGCACAACCAATTCCTGCGTCTCCGTCCTGGAGGGCGGTGAACCGGTCGTTATCCCCAACAGCGAGGGCGCGCGCACCACGCCTTCCGTGGTGGCTTTCAAGGACGGCGAGCGCCTGGTAGGCACCATCGCCAAGCGTCAGGCCATCACCAACCCCACCCGCACCGTGGCTTCCATCAAGCGGGACATGGGCAGCAACCGCAAGGTCCACATCGACGGCAAGGACTACACGCCCCAGGAGATCTCCGCCATGATCCTGCAGAAGCTGAAGCAGGACGCGGAGTCCTACCTGGGCGAGAAGGTGACCCAGGCGGTCATCACCGTGCCCGCCTATTTCACGGACTCCCAGCGGCAGGCCACCAAGGACGCGGGCCGCATCGCGGGCCTTGAGGTGCTCCGTATCATCAACGAGCCCACGGCAGCGTCCTTGGCCTACGGCCTCGACAAGGAGAACAACCAGAAGATCCTGGTCTACGATCTGGGCGGCGGCACCTTCGATGTGTCCATCCTGGAGATCGGCGACGGCG
>CACWJZ010000105.1 GCA_902761365.1 uncultured Eubacteriales bacterium
CATGAGCGAGCTCAAACGGACCCAACTCTACGACGCCCACGTGAAGGCGGGCGCCACCATGGTGGACTTCGGCGGCTGGGAGATGCCCATCCAGTACCCGGAGGGCATTGTCGCCGAACACCTGTTCACCCGGCACAGCTGCAGCCTCTTCGACGTGAGCCACATGGGGCGGCTTCGGGTGGAGGGCCCCGACGTGGTGCCCTTCCTGCAGCACGTGCTGACCAGCAACGTGCTCGGCTTGGACATCGACAAGGCCCAGTACTGCATCATCCCCGCGGAGGATGGCAGCGCCGTGGACGATGCCTACCTCTACCGCTTCTTCGAGGACTGGTATCTGCTGGTGGTCAACGCCGCCAACACGGACAAGGACCTCGATCACCTGCTCCCCATCGCCAAGAACTTCAACGTGAAGATCACCAACATCTCCGCGGACTACGCCTCCATCGCCGTCCAGGGCCCCAAGAGCCGTGACCTCTTGATGATCCTCTCCGGCGGCGTGGCGGTCACCGAGCCCATGAAGAACGCCCTAGGCGTGCTGCCTCTCGAAGGCCACGAAGCCTGGGTGGCCAAGACTGGCTACACCGGCGAGCCTCTGGGCTACGAGGTGTTTGTGAAGACGGAGGACGCCCACTGGCTGTGGGATCGGCTGCTGGAGCTGGGCGCCAAGCCCGCGGGCCTGGGCGCCCGGGACACCCTGCGTCTCGAAGCCGGTATGCCCCTCTACGGCCACGAGATGGGTCTCGACGCGGAGGGCAAGCCCATGCCCATCTTTGCCGTGTCCCTGGCCCGGTTCGCCGTCTCCTTCTCCGAGAAGAAGGGCGACTACGTGGGCCGCAAGCCCCTGGAAGCGCAGGCCGCGGCCAACAAGCGCATTTTGAACCGTGACTTCGCCCCCGACGCCCTGGCCGCCCTGCCTCGCCGCATCCGGCCCATCACGCTGCTCGATCGCGGCGTCATCCGCGCCGGCATGCCCGTCTATAAGGGCGAGAAGCTGGTGGGCTTCGTGACCTCCGGCACCATGGTCCCCTACTACCAGGCCGAGGGCGAGGGCCTCTTCACCGCCATTCTTGACACCACCGCCAAGCGGTCCATCGGCATGGCCTACATCGACAGCGACATCCTGGACTTCGAGGAAGTGACCGTGGACGTTCGCGGCAAGCGGCTGAAGGCCGGCATCCCCCCCTACCATATGCGGGTGGACGCGCCCCCCTTCGCCCGGCCCATCCTCTATGACAAGCTCCTTGTCGAGGAGAACGCCAAGTCCACCGGCGACAACACCCAGAAGGCCATCGACCTGCTCTGGGCGGCCATCGCCAACCACGAGTGGCGGCAGAACGCCTGCATCAACCTGATCCCCTCCGAGAACACTCCCAGCAAGGCCGTCCAGCTCCTCTCCGCCAGCGACCCCTCCTTCCGGTACGCCGAACACAAGAAGATCAAGTCCTTCTACGACGCGGACGTGTTCTACTACCAGGGCACCAAGTTCATCGACCGGGTGGAGCAGCTTCTCGTGCAGGAGATGCGCCGGTACTTCGGCTGCACCGAGGTGGAGACCCGGGTGGTCTCCGGCCAGATGTCCAACATGGCGGTCTTCTCCGCCCTCATGGACTGGAAGAATCGGCTCGACCGGAAGCACACCCCCCAGCGCCTTGGGTACGTCCTCAACAACCACATCATCAAGGGAGGCCACCTGTCCGCTCAGCCCATGGGCGCCCTCCACGACTACATCGCCGTGGACCCCGTCACCGAGCGCAGCGCCGTGGTGAACTTCCCCGTCTGCAAGGACAACATCTTCAAGATCGACGTGGAGAAGACCAAGGAGGTCATCGCCGAGTACAAGCCTGAGCTCATCATCTTCGGCAAGAGCATGGTCCTCCACAAGGAGCCCGTGGCCGCCATCCGCCAGTTCGTGGACGAGCAGGGCATCCCCACCACCATCATGTACGACATGGCCCACGTGCTGGGCCTCATCGGCGACCACTTCCAGAAGCCCTTCGAGGAGGGCGCGGAGATCGTCACCGGCTCCACCCACAAGACCTTCTTCGG
>CACWJZ010000106.1 GCA_902761365.1 uncultured Eubacteriales bacterium
GTGCAGGTGGTTCATGTCCTTATAGTCGTCCTCGGTGTACAGGGGCCGGATGTCGATCTGCTCCATGGTGTGGTTGTACAGATCCTCGGGGGTCTTGCCGGTCTCCTTCTTCAGCTTCTCGAGCCACTCTTCATAGGTCATCCCCTTGACCGCCTCCTGGCGGAACGGGATGTTGCTGAAATCTACTTTGCCCATTAGATGATCCCCTTTCCTTTCTGGATGTTGGTCAGGATGGCGAGGCAGTTAGCGCGCACGTGGATGTACTCGTCCACACCGGCCTCGTCATAGGAAGGCTTGAACTCGGGCGCCGGGGCCCCGGCCAGGAACACCTTCATCTGGGGCGCCTTGGCCTTGATGCCCTTGGCTACCGGCGGCACCAGCTCGGGATAGGTATCATCGGTAGAGCAGATGATGGCCACGTCCGCGCCGGAAGCGACCGCCGCGTCCACCGCCTCTTCGGGGGTGGCGAAGCCGTTGTTGCGGAGCACCTCGAAGTGAGCCACCTCCATGAAGGAAGCGGAGAAGTCGGCCCGGGCCTTGTGCTGGGGGATGGGCCCCATGTTGCACAGGAACACCTTCACGTTGTCGCCGGTCCTGGCGATGTAGTCCTCGGTGGCCTTGCGGAGCGCCTCGTACTGCTCGGTCCAGCGGTGGGGCAGGATGGCGGTGATGGCCTCGGCCTGGCCGTCGGCGAAGGAAGCGGCCACGTCAGCCAGCGTCGCGCCCTCCTCGAGAGCGTCGCCGGAGCACTTGACGCAGGTCTTCAAAGCGGCCACGTCAGCCAGCGTCGCGCCCTCCTCGAGAGCGTCGCCGGAGCACTTGACGCAGGTCTTCAGACCTTCCACGGGCTTGCCCGCGGGCTTGGCGGCCTTGGGGGTCTTGGTCCCCTCCAGGGGCTTCTCGGACATGTTGGGATACATGTTGCTGCCCACGGCCCGATCCTGCCGGGTGGCCAGCCGCTTGAAGCGATCGGCCAGGGTGGCCGCGATCTCGCTCTGGACGGTGCCAGCGCGAAGGGCCTCCAGCATGCCGCCGGCGGCCTGGATCTTCTGGATCTGCTTCCAGATGGCCTCGCCCAGCTGACCGGTGAGGGTCTCCACGTACCAGGATCCGCCCGCCGGGTCCACAGGGCTCAGCAGGTTGAACTCCTCCTGCATCATGACCTGGATGTTCCGGGCGATGCGGCGGGAGAAGGGATCGCTGTCCCGAACGGCCGCGTCGAAGGGCAGGATCTTCATGCCGCTGACGCCGCCCACCACGCCGGAGAAGGCCTGGGTGGTGGCACGGAGCACGTTCACGTAGGGATCGTAGAGGGTGGTGGTGAACTGGGAAGTCTCGGCGAAGACGTCGATGCACTGGGCCTTTTCGCCCGCGCCGTAGGCCTGCATGAGCTGGGCCCAGACCACGCGGACCGCCCTGAGCTTGGCGATCTCCATGAAGAAGTTGGGACCGAGGCAGAAGTTGAAGCGGATGTGCTCGGCCGCCTCGTCCACGGTGTAGCCGCGAGCCACCATCTCGTCGATGTACTGAAGACCGGTGGCCAGGGCCGCCGCAGCCTCCTGGATGGCGTTGGCGCCGCCGTTGTGGTAGACGGAGCTCTGCACGTAGATGACCTTCAGCTCGGGAGCGTGCTTCAGGGCGCACTTCAAGGTGGTGGCCATCTGGTCCATGTAGCTACTGAAGCTGCTGTCGAAGCCGCCCTTCTTCACGGCCTCGCCCATGGGGTCGGCGCCCACGCAGCCGGTGAGGGGCGCGTCGTCGCCCACCTTCTTCTGGCGGCGCAGGATGGCGGCGAGGAGGGGCAGCGCGGTGGCGCCGGCGTAGACGGACAGGGGCGCGTAGCGGAGCTGGACCTCGTTCAAGAGGGTCTCCACGTCGGCGAGGGTGTTGAGCTCCACGGCCTCGGCGTCGAAGTTCACGGCGTTGGTGCCCTTGTTGAGCTCCTCCAGCAGGACCTTGTTGGCCTCGGCGGGGTCATGGGCCTCCACCTCCTGGGCGATCTTCCAGGGCTCTTCGGCGTAGCCGGCGGTCTTGGTGCCGCGGAGGAAGTCAGCGGCGCCGGGGAAGCCCAGGCGCTCTTTATACGGTGCGGCCTCGGCCTCGGTGTAGATGGGCGAGAGCACGATGCCCTCCGGCGTCTTGGTGAACAGCTTCTTCTCGAAGATGCCGCCCTTCAGGCTTTCGATGGCCGCCGCTTTCCAGGTCTCGTAAGACGTGGGGGCGAATTCATCGAAGGTCACCGGAGCCAACGGTTCGGTGTTAGATTTGGTATCCATCACAACATCCTTTCTTCCATGATATATCACTATCGCCGGGGGGTGCCGTTCCCGTTCCCGCCGATACTGCCGCAACGAAGGGCGTTTTTGCCCGATCACGCCCAAAAGGACTCAACGGGGGGCTTTTTCGCCTTCGACCCCCGGGTCCTGTCTGCCGGATCAGAGCCGCCCTCCTCGGGGCGGATGACCTTCGCTTTACGGCAAGTATTCTGGCTCATGGCTTTCCCCTCGGACGCGCCTTCCCACGAGATTCGCAGTGGCCCTTGCGCCTTCGCAGCCATTCACAGCAGCGGGACTGCTCCGGATTCTCACCGGATTCCTTGCAGCCTAAAACGGTGTTCATTTGTATCTATTATGCTACTGTATCCCAGGGAAAAAGTCAACTGTTTTATGACGGCATCCCATGCAAAATC
>CACWJZ010000107.1 GCA_902761365.1 uncultured Eubacteriales bacterium
AGATGGCAACGCCCCGCTACAGGATGTGCAGCGGGGCGTTGCCAGGAGGGACCGTCATGAAAAAAGAGTTTGAATATCTTGTTTAGAGGGCATGGAGCGGATGGCGCCCTTCTTGGTGGTGACGAGATACGCCGCAGCGTTGGCGAAGCGCAACATGGCTTCAAGGCTCTCCTCACTCCGATCGTTCAGGCCGTTGTTCAGCACGTCGTGGAGCACGCAGGCGCAGAAGGTGTCCCCGGCGCCGGTGGTCTCGATGGTGCCGCCCAGGCGGAAGGCCGGGACGTAGATCCGATGGCCGCAGCAGTAGGAATAGCTGCCGTCGGGTCCGGCGGTGACGTTCAGCAGGCGGATGTTCGGGAACCACCGTTGGAGGATGGCCGCGCCCTGATCAAAGTCGGATTCGCCCGTCAGGAACAACAGTTCGTTGTCCGCGATCTTGAGAATGTCGCACTGGCTGAGGCCCCAGGCCATGGCCTCCCTTGCGTGCGCTTCCGTATCCCACAGGGGCGGGCGATAGTTGGGGTCGAAAGAGATCAGCGCGCCGGCCTCTTTGGCCATGGCGACGGCCTGATGCGTTGCCTCCCGCACGCCCTCGTGGGTCATGGACAGGGTACCGAAGTGGAGGATGCGGCAGTTTTGCAGCATGTCCCGGGGCAGCTCCTCAGCCCGCAGCATCATATCTGCGCCGGGATTGCGATAGAAGGAGAAATCCCTGTCCCCGTTGGGGAAGGTATGGACGATGGCCAAGGTGGTGTGGACCTCCGGGTCCGTGAGCAGCGCCGAAGTGTCGATGCCGGCTTCGGATACCACCTGCCGCAGCTGACGGCCGTAAACGTCGTTTCCCACCTTGCCTATGAAAGCGGTCCGCCTGTCCAGCTTGTTCAGCATGGCCAGCACGTTGCAGGGAGCGCCGCCGGGGTTGGCTTCCCATAGGGGATTCCCCTGCTCGCTCAGTCCGCTTTCGGTGAAATCGATCAAAAGCTCACCCAGAGCCACGACGTCATACTTTTTCACGGGACACCTCCTGAAACAGATCGTATTTATCGATGTCCATCTCCACCTGACCCTCTGCAAAGAAGGATATCCCGGTGGCGGAAAGGTCGGTGAGGACCGTGGCAGTGACGGTCTGTTCACCGTCGTTGAGGAACACCTCCACGCTGTAGCGGTCCAGGATCATCCGCAGTTTCAGCTCGCCGCCCCGATTGGGCACCAGCGCCCGGCGCTGATGGATATAGGCACGGCGGGAACCGGAGAACTTGCGGTCGATCCGCAGGATGGATTCATGGGGGCGATAGCTGAGCTTGGTGAAGAACCGCTCGTCCTCCATGAACCGTATCTCAAACTTATGATAGACACATCCCGGGGCGGGGCGAATGGTGATCTCCATGTCCACCATGCGACCCTCGACGCCGGGAAGACGCAATTCGCCATCCACCCGGACGTTTTCATAGGACACCCGGTGGCTCCGATGCTCCTCCAGCTCTCGGATAGGCCGCTGGTACAGCCGCCCGCTGCGAAGGAACAGCTCCCGGGGCAGGCTCATCTGGCCATACCACAGCAGATCCTTCCGGCCCGCGTTTTGGCAGGCGTCCCAGTTCTGCATCCAGCCGATCATCACCCGCCGCCCGTCGGGGGTCAGAATGGTGGTGGGGGCATAGAAGTCGATGCCGTAGTCCACGGCGTGGTCCGTTTCGGGAACGAACCGCTTGCCGTCGTCCTCCAGATGACCGATGAAGGCCACGGTGCCGTTTCCGTTGTGATACTCGAAGTCCTGGGGCAGCATGTCCTGAGGGCTGACGAGCAGCACGGCCTTCCCGCAGGCGGCCGTCGTTCTCCGCAAAGACGCTTTCAAAGCGCCAATGAAGCCCGTCCTCGCTGGAAAACAGCAGAAGCTTTCCCAGCCGCTCCTTGGTGCAGGTGCCGACGATGGCCCGGTAGGTTCCGTCCGATTCCCGCCAGATGCTGGGGTCTCTGAAATCGTAGGGGCTGCATTCATCGGGCAGATCGGCCGCGGTGAGCACGGGGTTGCCGGCATACTTTTCATAATCTATCCCATCCCCCAGGGCCAGGCATTGAACCTGCAGGTTTTCCCGGGTAGCCACGCTCTCCCGGCGATTGCCGGTGTACATCAAAAGCTGCCGCCCGTCCGGCATCTCCATGGCGCTGCCGGACCAGCATCCGTCAGCATCATACCACTCATTGGGCGCCATGGCCGCCGGCAGATACCGCCAGCTCAGCAGATCGCCGCTGACGGCGTGGCCCCAGTGCATGGTGTCCCAGCAGGTGTCATAGGGATTGTACTGATAGAACAGATGATACTCCCCCTTGTAGAAGGAGAACCCGTTGGGATCGTTCATCCAGCCCGTGCAGGGGGAAAGATGGAACTTGGGTCGAGCCATCTCAGGTATTTGCCGGGACGCCTCCCGCTCATAGGCTCTTGCGAACAACAGTTTCTGGTTCATTCAAACTTCTCCTTTTCCATCCGCGCCTTGTCCTCGGGCCGCATGTGTTTGAGGAACGTCCATTCGATGGGGAACGTGGCGCCCCAGTACACCGTGGCGGGAATGAAGACCACCGTGGCGGGCAGGGTCAGCGCCAGGGCTATGCCGCCCACCACCAACGCCAATACGCAGAGCATCTTCACGGGATGGGCCCGCAGCAGCATGAAGCTGAAGCGAAGGACCTCCTTCACCGTTCCGTTGAACCGGGCGGCGTAGGCAGCGAGATACACCGTCCACGTCAGCGCCAGGACCAGCAGAGCCAGCGTGACGCCATAGAACCAGCCGAAGGGATATCCCCGTAGGATCAAGCTCCTGAGCAGCAGCGCGTCCGCGCCAAGGAACCCAAGGATGGCCAGCGCCACCAGCCAGGTGAGGGTGGACCGTTTGAAGTTCTCTTTGAAGGCGGAGAAAAAGCTGTTCCAG
>CACWJZ010000108.1 GCA_902761365.1 uncultured Eubacteriales bacterium
GATCGGCATCTTCACCACGGCGGTAGTGGCGGCCATTCAGATCCTCATGCACAAGTTCACCATCGGCGTGGACTCCATGGTGGTGGGCCGGATGCACTGTGTGGTAAGCAATTCTGCCGAATTCAGGAAGGCGTTGAACGAGTACGTTGACGAACATGGCATGCAGATCCTGGAGGTGAAGATCGACCTGCTGGAGGACGGCAGCGCCGCCTACGATCTGACGCTGCGCATGCGCCACGACGTGACGGTCAACGACCTCTCGGAGTTCCTGGAGTCCGTGGGCGATGTCCGCGACGTCAGCTTCGAGCTGGGCGTCTGAACTGCATGCGGGTGATATGCATCAGCAGCACATCCGTTATTTAGGACGGCTGTGCTCTTTTCATGGTCAAGGCATATGGGCGTAAAAGATCGTGCGCCGGTTGGTGGGCTGTGGTATACTATCTAAAACGGATCGGTTTTGACAAAGGAAGCGGTGCATGTGAAAGACAACAAACGAAGGGTCAGCGATGCGCTGTGGTTCATCGCCCTGATGGGCGTGGTCAGCCTGTTTTCAGACATGACCCACGAGGGGGCACGAAGCATCCTGGGCAACTACCTGAACCTTGCCGGGGCATCGGCGGCGACCATTGGCTTTGTGTCGGGGTTTGGAGAGCTATGCGGGTATTCTCTGCGGATCCTGTCCGGGTATTTGGCGGACAAAACCAAAAAGTACTGGACGTTGGTCATCGCAGGCTATGTTCTGCAGGTGTTGGCCATCCCGGCGCTGGCCCTGGTGCCGCAGAACGGATGGGCCGTTGCCTGCGGCCTGGTCATTTTGGAGCGCATAGGAAAGGCCATCAAAAAGCCTGCCAAGAATACCCTGGTCAGCTTCGCCGCCGGCGAGGTCGGTACGGGCAAGGGCTTTGCCTTTCAGGAGTTTCTCGATCAGCTGGGGGCCTTTATCGGGCCGGTCCTCCTCTTTCTCATCGCCGCCGTTCGGGAGAAGGGAGATCTGTTTTCCACCTATCGCCTTAGTTTCGCCGTGCTGGGGATACCGGCCCTCATCACCATCGGCCTCGTCCTGTTCGCCCGGAGGAAGTACCCGGACCCGGAGGCCTTCGAGGAGAAGCAGACGGAAACGGCCGAGTTTCGCTTCCGTAAATCCTTTGCGCTCTATATGGTCGCTATCTGCCTGTTCGCCTTCGGTTTCGCGGATTTCCCGCTGATCACCCTCCATGCAGCCAAGACGCAGGCGTTCCCGGACGCCGCGCTGAGCCTGCTGTACGCGGCGGCTATGGCGGTGGACGCCTTCGCAGCGCTGTTTTTCGGCTGGCTGTTCGATCGGATCGGCCTAAAAGCCCTGCTCGTCTCCACGGCCCTGAGCGCCTTCTTCTCCTGCTTCGTGTTTCTGACGAGGGCCCCCTGGCTGATCGGCGTAGGCGTCGTGCTCTGGGGCGTGGGCATGGGGGCGCAGGAGAGCATCATGAAGGCCGCCGTCAGCCGGATCGTGCCCCGTGCCCGGCGGGGGACCGGCTTCGGCATCTTTGAAACGGGCTTCGGTGCGGCGTGGTTCCTGGGAAGCTGGCTCCTGGGCGCCTTGTATGATCTCGACCCCCGCCTTCTGGTGGCCGTCTCCGCGACGGCGCAGCTGCTAGCCATAGTCTTCTATGGCCTGTGTATGCAACGACAGCACAAAGAATGATAGTAAAAACGGCTCGCGCTTGCGGGCCGCTATTCTATTACGTGCGATCAGCGCACGTCCTGCCGGGTGCCCATGAAGGGGCCCGGCGTCTCCATCTTCAGGGAGACCAGGGCGGCGGCGAACTCCAGCGCAGCGGGGATGTCGCTTCCGAGCCGTTCCGTCAGATACCCGGCAAAGGTGGTGTCGCCCCGGCCGGTCCGGCCCGAGAGGTTCCGGGGCTTCAGGGGCGCGCGATAGATCCGCTGTCCGTCGCAAACGATGGCTTCGGTGTTGTGGGTGATCAGCACTTCCTTCGCGCCCCATTCACAGAGCAGGAAGGCGGCCTTCTCCCGATCGTCCGTGCAGGTGAGCACCTCCGCTTCGGCGGCATCGGTCTTGAGATAGCGGATCAGGGGCAGATATTGTTTCTTTTCAGGCCAGTCCCTCAGCTCCAGAGTACCGTCTTCGTTCCGGCACCGGAGCACCGCCTGCACGTCCAGGGCCGTGTCGCCGCGCCGGGCGCAGGCTTCGATGAGATCCCCGCCCATGTCCCCCTTCACGAGCCCGCCCAGGTGGTAGATGCGGGCATCCTCCGCCGGCAAGTCCGCCGGGGCATAGGGGACGATGCCCTGGGTGTTCAGGCTCCGCCGACGCTCCCTGTCCGCGGTGAAGTAGGTGTTTTCCATCTCGGTGCAGGTGGG
>CACWJZ010000109.1 GCA_902761365.1 uncultured Eubacteriales bacterium
TGACGATGACGGAGACGGGCTTCCTGCTGTGTGGTGACAACGGGGAGACAAAGAAGGACCCGGACGCGATGCGCAAGCTGGCATCGCTTTCGGGCATCCCGGAGGACCATTGCCTGGATATCCGTCCCGCCGCGATGGACCTGGGGTATATGTTCCGTGACGAAACGGGGGACGATGCGCCCGATGCTTCTGATGAGAACGCGACCGCCTTCATCATCTTCACTTCCGGCACCACCTCCCAGCCCAAGGCGGTGCAGATTTCGCAGAAGGCGCTGACCTTCGACGCGGATGCCTTCAACGAAAACATCGGCGAATACGCGGGCCGCAGCGTGTGCGTGGCGGTGCCGCTGTTTCACATACTGGGCTTGCTGATGAGTTACGCCTACCTGTGCCGGGGGGCGACGGTGTGCCTGCCCGACAACTACAAGCCGGAAACGCTGGTTCGGGAGATAGACGCCTACCGCATTTCGGACATGGCGGCGGTGGGCGCAATCTACCTGAGCCTGGCCGACGCGGAGGGCTTTGAGAAGAATGTGGTGCCCAACCTGCACCTGTGCATGATCGCGGGCGGCATGTCCACCCCGGTACAGATGATGCGGTTGGAGCTGCAATACGCCAACGCTACCTTCATCAACATGTACGGCCAGAGCGAGGCCGCGCCGCTGACGATGGTGCGCCCCTCCGATATGGTGGAAAAGCGGGCACAGACCGTGGGCCAGGCCATCGAGGGCATGGATATACGCATTTCCGACGGCAAGGGCGGCTTCCTGCCCCAGGGCGAGATCGGCGAGGTGGTGGCCAGGGGCGGCAACCTGATGAACGGCTACGACAAGCTGCCCTCAGACAAGCAGCCCATCGACGAGAATGGCTGGCTGCACACCGGCGACCTGGGCTATCTGGACGCGGATGGGTATCTGCATCTGTCCGGGCGCATCAAGGATGTCATCGCCAAGGTCATGGGTGCGCCCCATCCCATCTACGGCGAGAGCGTGGAGGCCTGCGTCACCATGACCGACGGCGGCAAGAGCTTCGATCAAGAGGCGTTGAAGGCCGCGCTGCGGCGGGTGATCGCCCGGTTCAAGGTGCCCTCCCACATCTTCCTGTATGACAGCTTCCCGTTGAATGTGAACGGCAAGCTGGACCAGCGCACGCTCCACGCGGACATGCTCACCCGCCTGCGGCGGCTGGCGGTGGATGAGGAGCTGGCGGGCGGCGTGACCGTGTTCGATGTGGTGGTCCGCAACAGCGACTACGCCATCGTGCCCGTCACCAGCATGGCCAGCGAGCTGGCCCAGTCCGTGGGCTTCAGCCGCCGCCGTCTGATGTCCATTCGCCTGGCGGTGGAGGAGATGCTCACCGAGCGCATTACAGACGCCTATTCCGCCGCCGGCGACATCCGTGTGCGGATCACGCTGATGCCCGAATGGCTGCGCATCTCGTTCAGCGACGACGGCGCGGAGTACTTCATCGACAAGCGCCGGGATACCTCCATGAGCGCGAAGATCATCCTGAAGGCCGTCAGCGACTTCCATACCGATTATCCCGAAGGCAAGCCCGTCTACTGCATGGACTTCCTGTATGAAAACGAATTCAGCATCCAGGAATTTTTGATGAAGAGCAAGGAGGAGATCGAAGCATGAGCAACACGCGCCCCAGCTTTGAAAAAAAGGAAGTGGCCATTTCCAGCAGTCCCTATATCTATCTGCCGATAGACATTCCCGTCTACACCGTGGAGATCACCCACCGGAACCCCGTCGACGGGACGCTGCTCCAACGTGCCCTGGATCGGACGATCCGGAGGATGCCCTATCTTTCCGATACGTTCGTCATCGAACACGGCGTCGTGTATTACGCGAAGAATCCGCTGCCCATGGAGGCGGCCCATGTGGCGGGCATCCGCCACGTCGGGGGCAGCGAGACCAACTATCACATGCTGGATGTCACCTATGACGGAAATGTGACCTGGTTTTCCATGTACCACGGCTTCTGCGACGGGCAGGGCATCTACACCTTCCTGGAATCGGTGCTGTATCACTATTACTGCATGAAGGATGGCGTGGAATACGACCCCAATGGTATCCGCTGCGACAGCACCGAGGCCACGGAGGCCGAAACCTTCGAGCCCTATTCCAGGGAGTATCCCGTCTCCCCCGGTTTCAGCATGGCCCGGACGGAGATGCCTACGCCCTATCATCTGCCGGAGATCGTGCCCAATCGCGGCGGCGAGGTGTTTGAGTACGGCTTCAGCCTGCCCTCGGAGGCGTTCATGCGGTTCGTGAAGGCCAAGGGTGCATCCCCCTCCGTGATGCTGTCCATGCTGGTGGGCGAGGCTATCCAGCGGCTGCATCCCGACGCCGACGCGCCCATCTTCGTCAATATCCCCGTGTCCGTCCGGCGGCAGCTGGGCTGTGAGGAGACCTTCAAGAACTGCTCCAGCCGCGTGGTGCTGCCCGTTGCCGGCACGCCCATGGACGCGCTGCCCTTTGAACAGCGGGC
>CACWJZ010000110.1 GCA_902761365.1 uncultured Eubacteriales bacterium
GCGGAAGTTGGCGCGGATAGGCACCTCGATGATCTGACCGGAGGGGTCGGCCATGAGGCCGCGCATGCCGGCCAGCTGACGGATCTGGGCCTTGCTGCCGCGGGCGCCGGAGTTGGCCATCATGTAGATGGGGTTGTAGGGGTCCAGGGAGTCCATCAGGGCGGAGGTAACGTCGTCCGTGGCCTTCTCCCAGATGCCGATCACGTTCTCACGGCGCTCCTTGTTGGAGAGCAAGCCCATGTTGAACATATTCTCCACCTCCACGACCTGCTGTTCAGCCTCGCGGACGATGGTCTTCTTCTCCTCGGGCACCTTAATGTCCTGGTAGCCCACGGTGATGCCGCCGCGGGTGGAGTAGGTGTAACCCAGCTTCTTGACCTTGTCCAGCACCTCGGAGGTGATGGTGGGGCCGTACTTGCGGTAGCACTTGTCGATGATGTTCCCAAGATCCTTCTTGACCACCAGCCGGTCGATCTCCAGGACGAACATGTCGTCCAAGGTTTCCCGGGGCACGTAGCCAAGGTCCTGGGGGATGGCGGCGTTGAAGAGCAGCCGACCCACGGAGGTGTCGATGATCTTCTTGTAGGTCTTGCCCTGCCACTCCCGGGAGATCCGGACCCGGATCTTGGACTGGAGGGTCACTTCGCCGCACTGGTAGGCCATGATGGCCTCATCCTCGGAGGCGAAGGCCTTCCCCTCGCCCTTCTGGCCGTCGCGGAGCTGGGTGAGATAGTAGCAGCCGAGGACCATGTCCTGGGTGGGGCACACCACGGGCTTGCCGTCCTGGGGCTTGAGGATGTTGTTGGCCGCCAGCATGAGGAAGCGGGCCTCGGCCTGAGCTTCCACGGACAGGGGCACATGCACGGCCATCTGGTCGCCGTCGAAGTCGGCGTTGAAGGCGGTACAGGCCAGGGGGTGGAGCTTGATGGCCCGGCCCTCCACCAGCACCGGCTCAAAGGCCTGGATGCCCAGACGGTGCAGGGTAGGCGCACGGTTCAGGAGCACGGGGTGGTCCTTGATGACGTCTTCGAGAACGCCCCAGACCTCGGTGGCGCTCCGCTCCACCATGCGCTTGGCGCCCTTCACGTTCTGCGCGTAGCCCAGCTCCACCAGCTTCTTCATGACGAAGGGCTTGAAGAGCTCCAGGGCCATCTCCTTGGGCAGACCGCACTGGCTCATCTTCAGGTCGGGACCGACCACGATGACGGAACGGCCGGAATAGTCCACGCGCTTGCCCAGCAGGTTCTGACGGAACCGGCCCTGCTTGCCGCGCAGCATGTCGGACAGGGACTTGAGGGGCCGGTTGCCGGGGCCCGTGACGGGGCGGGAGCGGCGGCCGTTGTCGATGAGGGCGTCCACCGCCTCCTGCAGCATCCGCTTCTCGTTGCGGACGATGATGTCAGGGGCGCGCAGCTCCAAGAGCCGCTTCAAACGGTTGTTCCGGTTGATGACCCGGCGATAGAGATCGTTGAGGTCGCTGGTGGCGAACCGGCCGCCGTCCAGCTGGACCATGGGCCTCAGATCCGGGGGGATCACCGGCAACACGGTCAAGATGATCCATTCGGGGCGGTTGCCGCTCTTGATGAAGGCTTCCACCACCTCGAGGCGCTTCACGGCGTTGGTGTGCTTCTGGCCGCCGGAGGTCTCGATCGCTCCCGGATGGCTTCGGCGCCCATGCCGGCGCGGAAGCTCTTGGGGCCGAACTGCTCCTGATACTCCCGATACTCCCGATCAGTCAGGATCTGCTTCTTCTGCAGGGTGGTCTCACCGGGATCGATGACCACGAACGCGGCAAAATACAGCACCTGCTCCAGAGCCTTGGGGCTCATATCGAGGAGCATCTTCATCCGGCAGGGGATGCCCTTGAAATACCAGATATGGCTCACGGGCACGGCGAGCTCGATATGGCCCATCCGCTCCCGGCGGACCTTGGCGCGGGTGACCTCCACGCCGCACTTTTCGCAGACGATGCCCTTGTAGCGGCCCCGCTTGTAGCGGCCGCAGTGGCACTCCCAGTCCTTGGTGGGTCCGAAGATACGCTCGCAGAACAGGCCGTCCCGCTCAGGCTTCAAGGTCCGATAGTTGATGGTCTCGGGCTTCTTCACCTCACCGTGGGACCACTCCATAATCTTCTCCGGGGAGGCAAGGCCGATCTGCAGCGCGTCAAAATCAGTAAGATTGAACATTCCTTTTCTCCTTTACCCAGCCTTAGTCCAAGTCCAAATCGCTGTTGTCGATGTCGTCCGAAAGGTCGCCCAGCAGGTCGTCGAGGCCGCCGTCATCCTCCCTAAGGAGCGCGCCTTCGCCGGGCTCGTCGAATTCGCCGAAGTCCTCGTCGCCGCCGAACTCGTCCTCGTCGCCGAACTCGTCCTCATCCTCGTCCTTGCCATCCTCATCCACCGGCAGATCGGGCATATCCTCGATGCCGGAGATGTTGATGTCCATGGGACGCAGATCGTCCTCGTCGTCCTCGGTGATCTCGATCTCGTTCCGATCCTCGCCCAGGACCTTCACATCCAGGGCCAAAGACTGGAGCTCCTTGATGAGGACCTTGAAGGATTCGGGCACGCCGGCGGTCTTGGCGTTGTCGCCCTTGACGATGCTCTCGTAGGTCTTCACACGGCCCACCACGTCGTCGGACTTCACGGTCAGGATCTCCTGCAGGGTGTTGGCG
>CACWJZ010000111.1 GCA_902761365.1 uncultured Eubacteriales bacterium
TAGACCGCGCCGCCGGCGCAGGGCCCCATGATCACGGAGATCTGGGGGATCAGGCCGGAAGCCAGGGAGTTGCGGCGGAAGATCTGGCCGTAGCCGGAGAGGGCGTCCACCGCCTCCTGGATGCGGGCGCCGCCGGAGTCGTTGAGGCCCACGCAGGGGCAGCCGGCTTCGAGAGCCATATCCATGACCTTGCAGATCTTGGCCGCGTGCATCTCGCCCAGCGCGCCGCCCACGCTGGTAAAGTCCTGGGCGTAGGCGAAGACCTTCCGGCCGTCCACGAGGCCGTAGCCCGTGACCACGCCGTCGGCCGCCACGACCTTCTTCTCCATGCCGAAGTTGCGGCCGCCACGACCTTCTTCTCCATGCCGAAGTTGTTGCAGCGGTGGTTGACGAACCGGTCCACCTCCTTGAAGGTGCCCTCGTCAAAGAGCATGTCCAGGCGTTCCCGCGCGGTGAACTTGCCCCGGCCGTGCTGCTTCTCTACGGCCTTGTCCCCGCCCATGGCGAGGATCTTCTCACAGCGAACCTGAAAATCGTTGAGTTTTTCCTGAGTCGTCATGCTTTCACCTCGTTACATCCGCTGGGTGAGCTCAAGCAGCACGCCGCCGGTGGCCTTGGGATGGACGAAAGCGATCCGCGCACCGCCCGCGCCGTAGCGGGGGGTCTGGTCGATGAGGCGGACGCCCTTTTCCTTCAGCTCCTCGAGGGCCTTGTCGATGTCGTCCACCCGGATGGCGATGTGCTGGATGCCGGGGCCGTTCTTCTCGATGAAGCGGGCGATGGGGCCGTCGGGCTCGGTGCTCTCCAGGAGCTCCAGCTCGCTGTCGCCGCAGGGCAGGAAGGCCCAGGTTCTTGACGGCGATACCCACATGGTCAACACGTTTGAGTTCCATACTTGATCCTCCTGTTTGCATTTTCAAAATTTCAAAAAAGCGGGAAGGCGTGCGTCCAAAACGCACGCCTTCTTTGGTTCAATAGCTGCCGGACATCGCGCACCGCCGGCGCAGGAAATCCGCCATATCGTCGACGGACGCGCCCACGGGGAACACGGCCTCCAGCCCCGCCTGCCGAAGGGCGGGCACATCCTCTTCCCGGATGCTGCCGAAGCCCAAAAGGACCACGTCCATGATCCCCTGGCTCTGCAGAAGGGCTTGCACCTGCTTAGCCAGATCCGCCTGGGCGCTGTCGGGCAGGCTCAGGCCCACCGCGTCCACCTCATGGAGGAGGGCGGCGTCCACGATCTGGCTGGGGGTTTGGCGAAGGCCGGTGAAGACCACCTCGAAGCCCTGTTCCTTGAGGCCCTGGGCGATCTGCTTGGCGCGCCGGTCATGGCCGCCCAGGCCGGGCTTGGCGATGAGGACACGCATCTTCAGTTTTCGTTCCATAGCGTGCTCCTCCTCGGTATCCCGGTCTGGCGGCAGTTTGTCAAGTCGTCCCGTCTTCGTATCGCCTGTTTCGCTCACCGGGCAACTCAAGCGCGGTGTAGCCGCGCACGCTCAATCCACTGGGGAAGAACGTGCGGCTTCCCATATGTCAAAACCAGCGACATGCGCGGTGGTTTTGACACCCTGCAGCTCTTGCCGCCCGGTGACCCAGACGTAAGCTCAGCTTGCTGAGCGTCGTTTTGCCATAGGCAAGAGCTGAAAGCGAAGCGAAGGCGGAGCCTCAGTCTGACAAAGCCTTGGGGCTTTGTCGGACTGAATTACAGCAGGTTGAAGCCGACTTCAAGCGCCTTGAAGTTGGCGGCCTCGGTGCCCTTGGGGATGCGGGCCGCGACGGCCTCCTTCAGGACCTCCTGGGGAACCATGTCCAGGAGCTTGTTGACCACAGCCACGGCCACGATATTGGCGGTCTGGGGCTTGCCAACCTGCTCGATGGCGGCCTGGAGGATGGGGGCCTGATAGTACTTGCGGCCGGCCAGCCACTCAGGGATCTCCAGGGAGCTGTCCACCAGGATGATGGTGTCTTCGGGCAGGTTCTTGCCGTACTTCTCCAGGGACTGCTCGGTGAGGGCCATGAGGAAGCTGGGGACCCGGACCTTGGGGAAGCCCAATTCACCGTTGCTGATGACGGCCTGGGCCATGCAGGCGCCGCCGCGGGCCTCGGGGCCGTAGCTCTGGCTCTGAGCCGCGTTTTTGCCGGCGAGGATCGCCGCCTCAGCGAGAATGACG
>CACWJZ010000112.1 GCA_902761365.1 uncultured Eubacteriales bacterium
GGATAGGCGCGTTGGACTTATACTGCACCTGCTCCCGGCCCTTGCGAACCAACTGGTTAATGGTCGGCATGAGAATTCCTCCTGATAGAATGATGAAAAAATATATCTATTGCTAATTCAATCTCTCTGCAACCCAATTCGTAGAGAGTATTGTCCGTTTTCAGCGGGGATAGTCCCCCGGCGGCAAAAAAGCCGCAATAGCAGCGCATGGGTTCCCCCATACACCGCGAAAACAAATTGTATCAGGTAGACGGCCACTTGTCAATCCAAATTTTCACCGTTCTCCATGTTTTTTTCCGCCGCATCCTGGGGCGTTGCCGCATCCTCAGGCTCGGCGGCCGTCTGGGGCACCGCGGTCCCCACGCCGTAGCTCAGGCGCTTGCGGGTGAATACCGGCTGGGGGTACTTCCCCTCCTGGATGGTCTCCCAGCCCAGGGACATCATCCGCTGCACCATGGGATGGTCCCGCAGGTCCATGCAGGTGTGCCGGTTGAAGCGCGCCCGCAGGGCGTTGGTGAAGACCTTGCCCAGCCCCCAGCTCAGCAACGCGGCCAGGACCATGACCACCAGGGGCAGGCCCCGCCAGACGTTCCGAAGGCTTTGGGCCACCGGCTCCTGCGCCACCACCAGCAAGGCGGCGCCCAGGATGACGATGGTGGTCAGCATGGGGAGCCAGCCGATGAGCTGGAACCGTCTGCGGCAGTCCCGACAGCAGCCGAACTGCAGGGGGATCGCGAAGCCGTAGGTCTTGTTTCGGAACAGGCTCAGCTTCTTCTTGGTGGTCCGGGGGTCGGCATGACCCATGTCAAAGAGCGCGTAGCTCTCCTTCTTCCGCTTCCACTCGCCCTTGCAGAGGGCGCATTCCTCGCCCGAAAACAGGCTGTGGATGCCCCCCGCCGGCAGGAGCGAATAGAGGGTGTCGATGTCGTCCCGAATGAAATCGCATTCCCGGGCGTCCTTGTCCTCGGCGGGACAACCCCGGCAGGCGCGCATGTTCAGACGAGCGCAGGTCTCCGTCCCCCAAAGGGGGCAGTTTCGGTTGGTCCGTTCCTGTTCCATGTGCGCCTCCGGTGTTGGTTTTCTCTTAGTTCAGCAGGGTGGAATCGCCCTTGGCCACCACGGTCACGTCCCGATACCGCTTGAGACCGATGCCGGCCGGGATCTGCTTGCCGATGATGACGTTCTCCTTGAGGCCCACCAGCGGATCGATCCGGCCCTTGATGGCGGCCTCGGTGAGGACCCGGGTGGTCTCCTGGAAGGAGGCGGCGGACAGGAAGGATTCCGTGGCCAAAGCCGCCTTGGTGATGCCCAGGAGCTTGCGCTTGGCGATGGCGGGCCGGCCCTCGGGATTGGCGGTGAGCACGGCCTCGTTCTCCTCCTCGAAGCGGAAGATGTCGCAGAGCTCGCCAGGCAGGAGCTTGGTGTCGCCCGCGTCCTCGATCTGGACCTTCCGCAGCATCTGGCGGATGATGATCTCGATGTGCTTGTCGGAGATCTCCACGCCCTGGTCGATGTGCTTGTCGGAGATCTCCACGCCCTGGAGCCGATACACGCTCTGGACCTCCTTGAGGAGGTAGGCCTGCACGCCCTTGACGCCCAAGATCCGCAGGATGTCGTTGGGGTTCACGGAGCCCTCGGTCAGCTCCTGACCAGCTTCCAGATGGTCCCCGTCCTTCACCTTCAGCTTGCTGCCGAAGGGGATGTGGTAGTCCGCGCTCTCGCCGTCGTCGTTGGAGATGATGGCTTTGCGCTTCGCTTCATCGAGATGCAGGGTGCCGGCGATCTCGGTGATGACCGCGAGACCCTTGGGCTTGCGGGCTTCAAACAGCTCCTCCACACGGGGAAGACCCTGGGTGATGTCCTCGCTGGAAGCGACGCCGCCGGTGTGGAAGGTACGCATGGTGAGCTGGGTGCCCGGCTCGCCGATGGCCTGCGCCGCGACGATGCCCACGGCCTCGCCGATCTCCACGTAGCCGCCGGTGGCCTGGTTGGCGCCATAGCACTTGGCGCACACGCCGTGCTCAGCCCGGCAGGTGAAGACGCTGCGGCACAGTACCTCTTTGATCCCGGCCTGCTCGATGGCTTCGGCCTGCTCGTAGGTGATCATGGAATCCGCCGGCACGATCTCGGCTCCGGTCTTGGGGTCCAGAACGGGATCGATGGTGTAGCGGCCCACCACGCGGGCAGCCAGAGGCTCGATGAGCTTGCCGTCGTCCAGGATGGCCGTGAGGACCATGCCCTTGGGCGTATCGTTCCGGGAGGCGAAGCAATCCTGCTCGCGGATGATCACGTCCTGGGACACGTCCACAAGACGGCGGGTCAGATAACCGGAGTCAGCGGTACGAAGGGCCGTATCGGCCAAGCCCTTGCGGGCGCCGTGGGAGGAGATGAAGAACTCCAACACGGACAGGCCCTCGCGGAAGTTGGCGCGGATAGGCACCTCGATG
>CACWJZ010000113.1:0-1955 GCA_902761365.1 uncultured Eubacteriales bacterium
CGTCAGCATCTGGAGCCGGTCCACCCGGATGGCCCGCACG
The DNA here is from genome assembly GCA_902761365.1 of uncultured Eubacteriales bacterium. Classification (GTDB taxonomy): domain Bacteria; phylum Bacillota; class Clostridia; order Christensenellales; family CAG-138; genus RUG472. Next base: position 41 of record CACWJZ010000113.1, read on the forward strand.
ATCCTGGCAGCCCCGCCCACATGGTCGATATGGGGGTGGGTCAGGATCATCCGATCGAGGTGCGTCACCTGCCGATCCAGCAGATACTCCAGAGCGTCCTTGCGCAAAGACCCGTCCCGGGATTCCACGAAGGGCCGTCCGGCGTCCACCAGCACGGCGTAGTCCCGTCCGTCCTCCCCGCGTTCCCGGACCAGCACGGCGTCCCCGTCGCCCACGTTGCAAAAGAATACTTCCAGCATAGCTCAGCTCTGATACCAGGAGGGACGCTCCCTGACCTTTTCCCTTTCAGCCCGGGCCTTTCGTTCCCGCCGATACAGGAGCAGGGCCGGGACGCCGCCCGTCAGCACGGAGGCGATGCCCGGCAGGTTCACCACAGCCATGAACAGGCCGTACTCCGTTCGGGCGTCGGACCAGTCAATGAGCAGCAGCTCGAAAAGCATCACGGCTATGAGCAGGGCGGCCATCCACAGATACGCTCCCGCCGCCAGGCCCCTCTTCTCCCCCGGGAGAAGGGTGAAAAGAAGGCAAACGGCGCTGCCAGACAGAGCAGGCACCACGTACTCCACCAGGTTCCGTATCACAACGCTGGCCCCCGAAAAGGCTTTTTCCAGGGGACCCAGCAGCAACAGATAGCAGGCTCCATAAACAAGGATGAACAGAATCGCCATCAAAAAGGAATACAGCAGGCTCGCACTCTTCGGTTTCCCGTTCTCTTCGAAGAACAGGCCCCGAAAAAAGCCGTCCAGTTTCCGGTCGAATTTTACCGGGTGCTGTTCCACAGCGTCCAATACGCCTTCACGTTGGGATAATTCTGATAGATATGCTCGAAATCCGGAGCGGTGAGGTTGACCTCCTCATAGGTGATGCCGGACTTCTTGTACGTCACGTCGTCCCGCACGGACCAATGGCCCAGCTTGTCGAACACATTGTAGCAGCCGCTTTGGCCATCATCCCCGCCCATCATGAACTTGATGAACAGCCGGGCGCCCGCCGGGTTGTCGCAGCCGCTGACCACGTAGGAATAGGCCGCCGCGTCCTGGGCGGTGTAGGGCGTAAGGCCCGTGACCCAGGCGATGTCCATGCCCGATTCGCCCATGGATTGCTTGGAGTTGTCCAGCTTGGAGGCGGAGCACAGGCCCAGGGTGGGGCCGTTGACGGAATCGTGGACCGCTTCCACCACCGCGTCGCCGTCGGCAAGGGGGGTGATGGTCATCTGGGAGAACCGCCAGAACAGTTCCACGCCTGCGTTGTTCTCGGGGAGCTCCATTAGGCCCGGGGTGTTCTGCAGATGATCGTGATAGGTGAAGGTCAGATCCTTGCCGTACTGCTTCTTATACTGCTCCAGAAGCTTGTCGCTGTCCGAGATGAGCTGGGCCCACAGGGCGGCGTAGGAAGGCGCGGTAATGTCCTTGGAGAAGATGGTCCAGTACTGGGTGTTCTTCCCGCCGGCGTCCTTGTAGGACTGGGTCTCCTCGTCGTATCCCGCCACGATGTCCCACCAGCTCTCGATGGGCACCTTGTCGAACATGCGGGTGTTGTAGAACCAGGGATTGAAGGTGGAATAGAGGGGCAGGCCGAACCGCAGCATGTCGTCCTTGATGTGGGCGCACACGTCGGCGGGATAATAGATCTTGACCAGATCCCACAGCACGTACTCGTTGTATACCTCGCCGGAAGCGTCCTTCACCATGAGCACGTCAGCCATGGGGGTGCCGCTTTGAGCCTCCATGCCGATCTTCTGCATGACCGTATTGGTGTCGCAGGAGATGTATTCGAACTTGATATCGGGGTACTTGTCCCGGATGTACTTGCGGGCGGTGTCCGCATCGGCGGTGGTGGCGTAGATGGTGACGGTGCCGCCTTCCTTCTTGGCCATCTCATAGAGCTCATCCATGGACATATGGTTCCAGTCGAT
>CACWJZ010000113.1:1963-2397 GCA_902761365.1 uncultured Eubacteriales bacterium
CGTCCCGGCGCTGTCCGACGATTTGTCGGAACCGCCGCAGGCCGCCAGCGCGGCCAGCATGCACAGCGTCATCAAAACAGCAATGATCTTCTTCATGGGATCTCCTTTCCGGGTGCTTGATCTATGGGGGCTGTCGTCAGTCCTCGACGCCCGCTTTGTGCTTGGTCTTGGCAAACTTGATGAGCCGCCCTGTTTCTTTATTATATACATTCATGCGGCCGGGGTGAAGTACCACGAACACATTTTGGTTCATGTCATATTCTACCAGGCCTGTCTGGATGGCCAGGAATTCCGTATCGCCCACGGTGAGGGTCACCAGCGTTTCGCTGCCGGCGGGCTGGTTGGCGTAGACTCGGGCGGGAACGGTGTTCTTGTGATGGGGATCCTCGGTGTAGATATCCACCATCTCGGGCCGGAGGCCCAGGACGCAGTCG
>CACWJZ010000114.1 GCA_902761365.1 uncultured Eubacteriales bacterium
CATGGGCTGGTTGCAGATGAAGCCCACGGACCGGCCGCCGATCCGGCCGAAGCCGGTGACGATGTTGGTGGCGTAGTTGGGCTGGAGCTCGAAGAAGCTGTCGGGATCGGCGATCTCGCCGATGACGGTGCGCACGTCGTAGGCGCGGCGGGAGCTGTCGGGCACGATGTCGTTGAGGGCGGGGCGATACTCGTCGCCGCGCTCGTACTCGTAGACGGGGGCCTTGTCCCGGGCGCTGCTGGGGAGGTAGCTGAGGATCATGCGGATGAACCAGATGGCCTCCTCCTCGTCGGCAGCCATGAGATGGGCCACGCCGGACACGGAGGTCTGGGTGTTGGCGCCGCCCAGTTCCTCCTCGGACACCTTCTCACCGGTGGTGGCTTCGATGACCCTAGGACCGGTGATGAACATCTGGCTCTTCTGATCCACCATGATGATGAGGTCGGTCAAAGCGGGGCTATAGACCGCGCCGCCGGCGCAGGGCCCCATGATGACGGAGATCTGGGGGATCAGGCCGGAGGCCAGGGAGTTGCGGCGGAAGATCTGGCCGTAGCCGGAGAGGGCGTCCACCGCCTCCTGGATGCGGGCGCCGCCGGAGTCGTTGAGGCCGATGCAGGGGCAGCCCGCTTCCAGGGCCATGTCCATGACCTTGCAGATCTTGGCCGCGTGCATCTCGCCCAGGGCGCCGCCCACGCTGGTGAAGTCCTGGGCGTAGGCGAAGACCTTCCGGCCGTCCACGAGGCCGTAGTGCTGCTTGTCTACGGCCTTCTCCCCGCCCATGGCGAGGATCTTCTCACAGCGTTCCTGAAAATCGTAGAGTTTTTCCTGAGTCGTCATGCTTTCACCTCGTTACATCCGCTGGGTGAGTTCCAGCAGCACGCCGCCGGTGGCCTTGGGATGGACGAACGCGATGCGCGCGTTGCCCGCGCCGTAGCGGGGAGTCTGGTCGATGAGGCGGACGCCCTTCTCCTTCAGCTCCTCGAGAGCCTTGTCGATGTCGTCCACCCGGATGGCGATGTGCTGGATGCCGGGGCCGTTCTTCTCGATGAAGCGGGCGATAGGGCCGTCGGGCTCGGTGCTCTCCAGGAGCTCCAGCTCGCTGTCGCCGCAGGGCAGGAAGGCCACCTTCACCTTCTGCTCGGCAACGACCTCATACCCCGTGGCCTTGAAGCCCAGACTCTCATAAAACTGTACGGACTCGTCCAGATTTTTCACGGCGATGCCTCCTGTTTGCATTTCAAAATGTAGATAGCGGGAAGGCGTGCGTCCAAGAGGCGCACGCCTTCTTCGTTCAATAGGTGCCGGTCAGCGCATACCGCCGCCGCAGATAGTCCGCCATGTCGTTGACGGACGCCCCCGCGGGGAACACGGCCTCCAGCCCCGCGCCGAGGAGCGCGGGCACGTCCTCCTCCCGGATGCTGCCGAAGCCCAGAAGGACCACGTCCATGGCCCCCTGGCTGTGGAGGAGAGCTTTCACCTGGGCGGCCAGATCCGCCTGGGCGCTGTCGGGCAGGCTCAGGGCCACCGCGTCCACCTGATGGGAGAGAGCGGCGTCGGCGATCTGGCCGGGGGTCTGGCGAAGGCCGGTGAAGACCACCTCGAAGCCCTGTTCCTTCAGGCCCTGGGCGATCTGCTTGGCGCGCCGGTCATGGCCGCCCAGGCCGGGCTTAGCGATCAGGACACGCATTTTCAGTTGTCGTTCCATAGCGTGCTCCTCCTCGGTATCCCGGTCCGGCGGCGGTTGGTTTTACAGCAGGTTCATGCCCACTTCCAGGGCCTTGAAGTTGGCGGCCTCGGTGCCCTTGGGGATGCGGGCCGCGACGGCCTCCTTCAGCACTTCGGGGGGCACCAGGTCCAGGAGCTTGTTGACCACGGCCACGGACACGATGTTGGCGGTCTGGGCCTTGCCCACCTGCTCGATGGCGGACTGGAGGATGGGGGCCTTGTAGTACTTGCGGGCGGCCAGCCAGTCGGGGATCTCCAGGGAGCTGTCCACCAGGATGACGGTGTCCTCAGGCAGGTTCCTGCCGTACTTCTCCAGGGACTGCTCGGTGAGGGCCATGAGGAAGCTGGGGACGCGGACCTTGGGGAAGCCAAGATCGCCGTTGCTGATGACCGCCTGGGCCATGCAGGCGCCGCCGCGGGCCTCGGGGCCGTAGCTCTGGCTCTGAGCCGCGTTTTTGCCGGCGAGGATCGCCGCCTCAGCGAGAATGACG
>CACWJZ010000115.1 GCA_902761365.1 uncultured Eubacteriales bacterium
CGGTCACCGGAGCGTGCTGATCACCGGCGATCGGTACGCGGCGGACTGGGAAGGGGAGGCCATCCCCCCTTGCGACATCCTCAAGCTCCCCCATCACGGGGACAGGAAGTCCATGACGCCGGGGCTCCTCAATAAGCTTTCCCCCTGGTGTGCTGTGGTCTCCTGTGAGAACGACCCCAACGCCAAAAAGGAGCGGCCCGACGAGGAGATCATGACCATGTTTCTGGAACGACTACCCCTGGTGCTCTGCACCGAGAACCGGCCCATGGCCGCCCTGGCGGAAAGCACTACCAACGGCATCCGCTTCGACATCCAGCCGGACGGCGCCGTGACCTGCCGCCGGGAATGAAGGGATCCACTCTTTGTCTTTTTCGGCAAAGTGAGATAACACAAAAACAAACAGGAGGCACACCATGAAAAAGCTACTTTCTCTCGTTCTCGTCCTGCTGATGATCCTGGGGATCGTCGCCTGCGGAACGACCAAGCCCGCTGAAACCCCAGCCCCCGTCGCTACCCAGGCGCCGGCTGCGGAGAAGCCCGCCGAACAGCCCACCGAGGCCCCCAAAGAGCCGGAAGCGCCGAAGGCGACCTATGTAGCCCTGGGTTTGAACATCAAGAATAAGACCGGCGTCACCATCGACGAGGTGTACATCTACCCCGCGGGCGGCGACAAAGGCAACAGCGTGGTGGCCCCCGGCTGGCAGGATAAGGACGCGGACAAGGCCAACTATGAGAAGAACATCTACATCGTCCGGGAAGCCGGCGCGGCCCAGGAGCTGCTGGTGGTCTTCGCGGACGGCACCGAGGCCAAGAAGGACCTTGGAGAGCTGAAGATGTACACCAAGATCTCCATGAAGGACGGCGTCGATCCGGCCGCCTGGGAGGTGGAGCTGGAGGACAAGGCCGAGAACAAGGCGGCCATGGATGCTGCGGTAGCCGTAGGCAAGACTGCCGACAACGTCTATCCCGGATACGAGCTCCTCGCCATCGAGCTGAAGAACAAGACCAGCCTACAACAACATGATCGACTACCTCTACACCGCTGCCGGTGAAAAGATGGCGTCCCTCATGCCCGGCAAGGCCAAGGAAGGCGGTATGTACCTCTTCAAGTGCTTCCTCCGTCCCCACACCGACAACTATAACCTGTACGTGAAGTTCGACGACGGCACGGACATCACCTATCCCATCGAGGACTGGTTCAAGCCCGACGGCGACGGCCACCTGCCCAACGAGATCTCCCTGAAGAACGCCGAGGATAAGTACGACATCAAGGTCCAGTACGACGACGGCGATCCCGAACCCCTGCAGTATCTGGCCGAGTCCCTGGAGAAGGGCTATATCGTGGATCAGTGGTATCCCGTGTACGAAGGCGCGCCCGCCGCTGACGCGGCTGCCGTAGAGGCCGCCCGCGCCGAGCTCGCCAAGATCCCCGTGCCCGCCGCCGAAGAGCCCGCCGAGGAGTCCGTCCCCGCCGAGGAGCCCGCGCCAGTTGCCGAAGCCGCCGCGGTGCCCGAGGGCTACACCGGCCTCAAGCTGATGGTCAAGAACAAGACCGGCAAGGACATCGCCAAGATCTACCTGTTCCCCAACGGCGAGGACAAGGGCAAGAACATCTTCAAGACCCTGGCCGACGTGCTGCCCACCGAGGATGAGAGCAAGGAAGGCAAGCCCCATGAGATCCAGGTGTACGTGCTGCGGGAGACCGAGAAGCTGGGCGCCATGACCCTCAGGGTCCGCTTTGCTGATGACACCGAGGAGGATCACGTGCTGGAGAAGCCGGTGGAGGACTACACCGTCTTCACCATCAAGGCGGACGAGTTCAAGCAGAAGGTCACCGACGACGCCGAGGATATGGCGGCCATGGACGCCGTGGCGGCTGCCGGCGTCTCCACCGACGGCGTGGAGTACGCGCCCAAGGCCGAGGAGCCCGCTGCCGCGCCCGCCGCGGCGGAAGTGCCCGCGGGCTATGCGGGCCTGGCCCTGAACATCAAGAACAAGACCGGCAAGACCATCAACGAGGTCTA
>CACWJZ010000116.1:0-1759 GCA_902761365.1 uncultured Eubacteriales bacterium
TAAGAAAGTTTTAATGCAGGGCAACGAAGCCTGCGTCATGGGCGCCATCGCCGCCGGTATGCGGTTCTTCGCCGGATACCCCATCACGCCCTCCACCGAAATCGCTGAGATCTCCGCTCAGGAGCTGCCCAAGGTGGGCGGCCGCTTCCTCCAGATGGAGGACGAGATCTCCGGCGCCGCCGCCGCCATCGGCGCTTCCGTGGCCGGCGTCAAGGCCATGACCGCCACCTCCGGCCCGGGCTTCTCCCTGAAGCAGGAGCACATCGGCTACGCCGCCGAGGCCGAGATCCCCGTGGTGGTGGTGGACGTCCAGCGCGTGGGTCCCTCCACCGGTCTTCCCACCAGCCCCGCCCAGGGCGACCTCATGCAGGCTCGCTGGGGCACCCACGGCGACCATCCCGCCATCGTCATCTCCCCCGCCACGGTGAAGGAGACCTACCTCGAAGCCATCCGCTGCTTCAACCTGGCGGAGAAGTATCGCACCCCCGTCATCTTCCTCATGGACGAGATGGTGGGCCACCTTCGCGAGGGCATCGAGATCCCCGAGGCCGACGAGATCGAGGTCATCGACCGGACCGTCAACAAGAACCTGAAGGACGAGGAAGCCTACTCCATCCCCGAGGGCAAGTACGCCCCCGAGATGGCGCCCTTCGGCGAGGGCATGCACTACAACATCTCCGGCCTCTTCCACGATGAGACCGGCTTCCCCCGCGGCACCGCCCAGAGCTACGAGAAGTTCATGAACCGCCTCCTCGATAAGGTGGAGAAGAACCGGGCCGACATCGAGAAGTGGGAAGAGAAGTACCTGGACGACGCGGAGATCGCCGTGGTCAGCTTCGGCGGCGCCGCTCGTTCCGCTGAGGAAGCGGTCATCGAGGCCCGCAAGCAGGGCATCAAGGCCGGTCTCTTCCGTCCCATCACCGTGTGGCCCTTCCCCGAGAAGGCCGTGGAAGAGCTGGCCAAGAAGGTCAAGCGGTTCCTGGTGGTGGAAAACAACGCCGGCCAGATGGTCATCGAAGTGAAGGCCCACGCCGGCAACGTGCCCGTGGACTTCCTGGGCCGGTTCAACGGCTCCGTGGTGGACCCCGACGAAGTGCTCGCGAAACTCAAGGAGGAGGCATAAGCTATGCATGCGGGACGTGGCCCAGGCCATCACCAACCTGGGGCTTGACCGCGACAAGGTGGTCATCGTCTCCGGTATCGGCTGCTCCTCCCGGGCCGCCGGCTATATGAACTACAACACCCTGCACACCACCCATGGCCGGGCCATCGCCTTCGCCACGGGCATCAAGATGGCCAAGCCCGAGCTCACCGTCATCGTCATCACCGGCGACGGCGACAGCTCCGCCATCGGCGGCAACCACCTGATCCACGCCGCCCGCCGGAACATCGACCTCACCGTGGTCGTGTTCAACAACAACATCTACGGCATGACCGGCGGCCAGTTCTCGCCCACCACGCCCACCGGCTCCTTCGCCACCACGGCCCCCTACGGCAGCATCGACCGTACCTTCGACCTGCCCACGCTGGCCATGGGCGCCGGCGCCACCTACGCCGCCCGGGGCTCCGCCTACCACGTGCCCCAGACCACCAAGCTCATCCAGGACGGTATCGCCCACAAGGGCTTCGCCCTCATCGACTGCATGGCGGTCTGCCCCACCTACTACGGCCGCAAGAACAAGAAGGGCGACGCCGTGAAGATGATGACCTGGCAGAAGGAGAACGTGGTCATGAAGGCCAAGGCCGACACCATGACCCC
>CACWJZ010000116.1:1836-2526 GCA_902761365.1 uncultured Eubacteriales bacterium
CAGAGAAGAGATCAGGCTCGTCGGCAGCGGCGGCCAGGGCGTCATTCTTGCTTCCGTCATTCTCGCTGAGGCGGCGATCCTCGCCGGCAAAAACGCGGCCCAGAGCCAGAGCTACGGCCCCGAGGCCCGCGGCGGCGCCTGCATGGCCCAGGCGGTCATCAGCAACGGTGATCTGGGCTTCCCCAAGGTCCGCGTCCCCAGCTTCCTCATGGCTCTTACGGAGCAGTCCCTGGAGAAGTACGGCAGGAACCTGCCCGAAGACACCATCATCCTGGTGGACAGCTCTCTGGAGATCCCCGATTGGCTGGCCGCCCGCAAGTACTATAAGGCCCCCATCCTGCAGGCAGCTATCGAGCAGGTGGGCAAGGCCCAGACCGCCAATATCGTGTCCGTGGCCGTGGTCAACAAGCTCCTGGACCTGGTTCCCCCCGAAGTGCTGAAGGAAGCCGTCGCGGCCCGCATCCCCAAGGGCACCGAAGCCGCCAACTTCAAGGCGCTGGAAGTGGGTTTCAACCTGCTGTAAGGCATAGAACGAACTGCCGCCGGACCGGGTTTAGGAGGAGCACGCTATGGAACGAAAACTGAAAATGCGTGTCCTTATCGCCAAGCCCGGCCTGGGCGGCCATGACCGGCGCGCCAAGCAGATCGCCCAGGGCCTGAGAGATCAGGGGTTCGAGGTGATCTTCACCG